>NZ_JBEYSO010000009.1:0-101469 GCF_040642675.1 Micromonospora sp. NPDC047738 | reverse complement strand
GGCGGGCCGGGTCCTGGTGTGGCGGGGGGGTGACACACCCCCCCTGCGGGGGGGGGGGGGCCCGCCCCCCCCGCCCCCCCCCCGCGTCTCAGGGCGCAGGAGCACGGGCCGTGCGTACCTCCGGAATTCCGCCACCAGGCGGCCGCTTTCGCCGGCACGACCTGCGACGACCGGTCAGTCGCAGCCCAGCCCCTGGGTGTACCCGGCCGGCGGGTGTCCGGCGGCGACCTTGTCGGCGATCTCCCAGAACACCTCCGGCCAGTCACCCTTGTCGTTCATCTCGTGCAGCACCCGCCATTTGTGGCTGCTGCGCAACGCATCGGCGGCGCGCTGGAGTGCGGCGTCGTCGCCGGCCCGCCTCGCGCGCAGCCATTCCGCGATCCATGCGCAGCCGACGCGGGAAGTCACCTGGGCACCGAACTGGTAGGAATCGTTGGTGCCGACGTCATTGAGCGCAGCGACGTCGAAGTTCGGCGGCAGCGGCACGTCGGCGAGCACCTTGGCCGCCTGGGCTTCCACGCGGGCCGGCGTGACGATCTCCGGCGGAAGCGCCGCCAGCCAGGTGCGCACGTCGACGCGCACCACGTCGGTGAGGACCTGGTCGAACGTGTCCCGGGTCCAGTGGCCTCCGGTACGGAGTTCGACGAAGACACCGTCGCGGGGGCGCAGCATGACCGCGAAGTCGTCCGCGCTGTAGCGGAAGAGGTCACCCGGCCAGCTGTCGACCGTCACCGGTTCCGGCGCGCTGACGTGGAGCCGGTCGGTGCGGTAGCCGTCGTACTGGCCTGCGGGGTACCAGTTCATTTCCAACTGCCGCCCGCCGTTGCTGAAGTCGACGGTCCCCTGCTGCTCGGCGAACCCGTAGACGGTGGTCACCTGCCAACCGGGCTGGTCGATGAGCAGCCGCGGGTTCTCCTCGGCGGCCTTCATCGCCACCGGCGAGTAGACGACGGGGGTTCCGGCACCGGGGATGCCGGTCGGGGCCGCCTGCTGATCATCGGGATGCTGGCGAAGCACGGTGGACACGGCGACGATGCCGATGAGAACCGCGGCGGCGGTCAGCGCGCCCGCGAAGCGGCGGACGATGCCGCGGTTCGCCGGGGAGGGTGGTTGCGGTGGTGCGACGACGCGGTGGAACGTCGGCTCGGACATGATCTCCTCCAGGAGGGCCTGCTTCGCCCCGGCGAGGTGCCCGATGACATCGGGCGGGTAGGGGTCGGCATCCCGAACGATCCGGTCGAAGTGCTCCTCGGTCATCTGCCCTCCTTCGGGGTGGACGCGGTCAGGACATCGAGTACATGTCCCGGTGGGCCGAGGTCGTCACCGACGAGATCGCGCAGCCTGGCTCGCGCCCGTGACAGGCGGGTGCGGACTACGGCCGGGTCCAGCCGAAGGACCGCGGCCGCCTCGCGCGGCGCCAGGCCCTCCCAGACGGTGAGCATCAGCAACTCCCGGTCCAGCGGGTTCAGCCGGGCCAGCGCGGCCTGGACGGCGAGCCGTTCGGGCACCTCACTGCCCGGGTCGGCGGGCATCGCCGCCGTGATCCGTTGCCGTAGCCGCTCACCCAGCCGCTGCCGGCGGACGCCGCCGCGGTGGTGATTGGCGAGTACGCGTCGGGCCACGCCGTACAGCCAGAGCCGGGCCTCATCCTCGGCGGGTAGGTCACGTCGGCGGCGCCAGGCCACCAGGAAGGCCTCCGCGACCACGTCGGCGGCGTCCTCGGGGTGCTCGACGCGCCGCAGGGCGTACGCCAGCAGCCGCTCGAAGTTGGCCGCGTAGACGAGTCGGAAGTGGTCCTCGTGCTCGGTCCCGGAGCTCACCTTCACCCCATGTCCGGTCGGTCGCCAATCGTGACAGGCACCGAGTCATCCTGGACCGAACCTCGTCCAGCGGCGCCACAACCGAACCGGGTCCGGGGCCCCTCTTAGTGTGGTGGGAGGCCGGGTTGCGGAGTGAACGAGAGTACGTCGAGTACGTCCAGGCACGCATGTTGTGGCTGCGCCGGCTGGCGTACCGGCTGTGCGGGCAGTGGTCGGCCGCCGACGACCTGGTGCAGGAGTGCCTCGTCGCGCTGTACCGGCACTGGCGGAAGGCGACGGCGGCGGACTCGCTCGACGCGTACGTCCGGGCGATGCTCGTCCACGCGTACCTGGCCGAGCGGGAACGGTCCTGGACCCGCCGGGTCCGGCCGGTGGCCGACGTGATCGCGCCCGCGACGGCACCGCTGGCCGGTGCCGACCACCGCGTCGACCTGCTGGCCGCACTCACCAAGCTGTCCCGGGGGCAGCGCGCGGTGCTGGTCCTGCGGTACTGGGAGGACCTGGACGTCGCGCAGACCGCCGCCGTGCTGGGCTGCTCGGCCGGGACCGTCAAGAGCCAGACCTCGTACGCCATCGCGGCGCTGCGCCGCCTGCTGCCGAACTACGTGCCGGGAGGGTCGGACACACCATGAGAGACCAGTTCGCCACCCTGCCGGATGATCCGCCGCCGCTGCCGCCCGGCTACCTGGACACCGTGCTCGCCCGGGGCCGCCGCTCGGTCCGGCGCCAGCGGATCGGCGTCGCCGCTGCCTGGGCGATCGTCGTGCTCCTCCTGGCCGTCCTGGTGGTGCCCGGCGTCCCGCTCCCCGTCCAGCCAGCAGCCCCGTCGACGAAGCCGAGCCTGCCGGACCGCTTCGCCGGGTACTCGATCCTCACCAGCACCGTCGCGTCGGCTCCGCCCGGCCGCGCGATCGCCCTCTACGGCTACGGCAACGGCGAGGCGTTCAACATGTTCCAGTCGTTGGTCGTCGGGGCCGACGGGGACACCTACCGGCAGGTCGACGCCATGGAGGAGCGGGACCGCCCGTCGGCGCTGCTCGACCCGGACGGCACCCGCGTGCTGCTCGGCGACGAACGCGGCGCGACCGCCGACCTGATCCTCGTCGACCTGACCACCGGCAAGCGCCGGTCGATCCCGCTCGGCGACCCGGTCGGCGTGCGGCTGCTGGCCTGGTCGCCCGACGGCCGTCACGTAGCGTACAGCGCCGCGCCCGTCATCCGCACGGACGAGTTCGGCACCGTCAACGTCGTCGAGGCCCAGGTGGCCCGCACCGGCACGCTGCGGCTGCTCGACCTGTCGACCGGGCGCAGCACGGAGCTGCCGGCGATCAAGCCGGCGTGGACGGCGGCGTTCGCGCCGGACAGCCGCCGGCTCGCCGTGCAGGTCGGCCAGACGGCCCACCTCGTCGACGTCGACGGCCGCGAGTACGGCAGCGTCCCGATCCCGCGTGGACGCGAGCTGGCCGCCGACGTCGGCTGGTCGCCGGACGGCACGTTCCTCGCCACCGTGCCGTGGCTCACGGACGGACCGTTCAACGGCACCTCCGGCGGCAACACCAGCCACGGCACCTTCCTGTGGAAGGCCGGTGACGTCGAGTTCGTGCCCGTCTCCGGTGGCGGCACGGCACCCGCGCCCGTCCCGGACGTGGTGCAGCTGCTCGGTTGGCGCTCGGTGGGCAGCGTGGTCGTCGCGACCATCAACGCCGCGGGCCAGGTGGCGCTGGTCGAGGTGCACCTCGGCGCCGGCACCCGCCGGACCCTGTCCCGCTTCGACACCGGTAGCACCTGCGAACTCGGCACCCAGGGATGTCAGGTCTTCGACCTGCACCTGGCCACCGGACTGCTGACCGACCTGACGGTGCGGCACGCCGGTCGCCCACACCGCGGCCCCTGGCCGATGGTCCTGAACGCCGTCGTCGGCGTCGTCGTCCTCGGCGCCGCGTTCCTGCTGTGGCGCCGGAGACGAACCCGACGGGCCCGATTGGAATAGCCGCAGCCACCGCCCGGCGCATTTCCCGGGTGTCTCGGCGTCAGAGTGCGCCGAGCCGGTCGGCCAGCACGCCACCGGCCTGGACCAGCCAGCGCGCCGGGTCACCCAGCGCCGCGTCGACTGAGCCGGCGAGCTCCACCAGGGACACCGCCGCCGACACCGACCCGGGCACCGGCCCGCCGACCTGCCCCGCGGCCACCCCCACGGGCACGGCGGCGGACGCGGCTGCCGCCAGCAGCGAGCCGACCACCTTGCCGGTCAGCGAGGTCTCGTCGAACCGTCCCTCACCGGTGAGCACCACGTCCGCGCCGGCGAGCGCGTCCGTCAGCCCGACCAGTTCCCCGATCATCGTCGCGCCCGGCACGATCCTGGCCCCCCACAGCGCCGCGAGGCCGTACGCGGTGCCGCCCGCCGCCCCGGCTCCCGGCTCGTCGGGGTGGCCGCCGGCCTGCTCGGCGAGCCGGCGCAGCGCCGCGTCCAGCAGCGTCACGTCGGCCGGTTCCGCGCCTTTCTGCGGCCCGTACACGGCGGCGGCGCCGGCCGGGCCGGTCAGCGGCGCGGTCACGTCCACCAGCAACTGCACCCCGCCGGGCGGCGCGGGCAGCAGTTCGGTGGTGTCGACGTGGTCCAGGTCGGCCAGGGCGGCGCTGCCGAGCGGCAGGTCCCGGCCCTGGGCATCGCGCAGCCGCAGCCCCAGGGCGCGCAGCGCGCCGGTGCCGCCGTCGGTGGACGCCGAGCCACCCAGGCCGATGACGAGGCGGGTGGCCCCGGCGTCGAGGGCGGCCCGGGCGACCGCGCCGAGCCCGTACGTGTGTGCGTGCAGCGGGTCCGGGGCGGCCATCAGCGGCAGCCCGCTGGACTGGGCGAGTTCCAGCACGGCCGCCCCGTCGGGCAGCAGCAGCCAGGCGGCGGTCACCGCCCGGCCGTCCGGCCCGGGCACGGCCACCGTGCGGCGTTCGGCGTCGGGCAGCGCGGCGGCGAAGGCGTCCACGGTGCCTTCGCCGCCGTCGGCCAGGGGCAGCAGCCGTGTCTCGTCACCGGGCCGGCGGGCGAGCCAGCCGCTGGCGAGGGCCCGGGCGGCGGCGTCGGCGCCCAGGCTGCCCTTGAACGAGTCGGGTGCGACGACGAGGCGCATCAGTCGGCCAGCACGAGCCGCAGGTAGCGGTCCTTCATGGTCGCGAGGACCTCGTCCGGGTCGGTCGCCCACACCTCGGCGTTGAAGATCTCCACCTCGGTGTCGCCGGTGTAGCCGGCCTGCTCGACCGCCCGCCGGAACGGCGGGAAGTCGATGTGGCCGTCGCCCATCATGCCCCGGCCGAGCAGCACGTCGGCCGGCAGCGGCGTGAGGAAGTCGCAGACCTGGAAGCTGGCGATGCGCGCGCCGGCCCGGGCGATCTGCCGCCACACGTCCGGGTCCCACCAGATGTGGAAGGTGTCGACCACGACGCCGACCTGCTCGACCGGGAACGGTTCGGCGAGGTCGAGCGCCTGCCCGAGGGTGGACAGGACGGCCCGGTCGGCGCAGTACATCGGGTGCAGCGGCTCCAGCGCCAGCCGGACGCCGCGTTCGCCCGCGTACGGGGCCAGCTCGGCGAGCGCGTCGGCGACCCGCTGCCGGGCGCCGCGCAGGTCGCGGGAGCCGGGCGGCAGGCCGCCGACCACCATGACCAGGCAGTCGGTGCCCAGGCCGGCGGCCTCGTCGATGGCGCGCCGGTTGTCCGCCAGCGCGGCGCGGCCGGCGTCGCCGTCTGCGGTGAGGAAGCCACCGCGGCACAGCGACGACACCCGCAGTCCGGCGTCGGCGACGAGTTTCGCGGCGGCGGCCACGCCGATCTCGGCCACCGGCTCGCGCCACAGGCCGATCGCCGGGATGCCGGCCCGGACGCAGCCCTCGACGGCCTCGCGGACCGACCACGACTCGGTGGTGCGCTGGTTGAGCGACAGCCGCGCCAGGCGCGGGTCGACGGCGCTCACGCGCTCACCCCGGCGACCGACAGGTACCGGCGCATCCGCTCGACCGCCAGGTCCGGGTCGAGCAGCAGGCCTGCGGTGTCGGCGAGGCGGAACGCCTGCACCAGGTGCGGCACGCTGCGCCCGCTGTGCAGCCCGCCGACCATGGTGAAGCCGGGCTGGAAGCCGTTGAGCCAGGACAGGAACGCGATGCCGGTCTTGTAGTACTGGGTGGGCGGGGCGAAGACGTGCCGGGACAGCGGCACGGTCGGGTCGAGGATCTCCCGGAAGCCGGCGGTGTCGCCGGTGTCGAGGCGCTGCAGCGCCGCCGACGCGGCGGGGGCGATGGCCGCGAACGCGCCGAGCAGGGCGTGGCTGAACTGCCGGCCGTCGCCGGCGACCAGCTCGGGGTAGTGGTAGTCGTCGCCGGTGTAGACCCGGACGGTCGGCGGCAGCAGTTCGCGTAGCCGGACCTCCCGCTCGGCGTCGAGCAGCGACACCTTCACCCCGTCGATGACGTCGGCGTGGGCCTGCACCAGCGACACGAACGTCTTGGTCGCCTCGTCGAGGTCGGTCGAGCCCCAGTAGCCGGCGAGGGCCGGGTCGAACATGTCGCCGAGCCAGTGCAGCACGACCGGCGCCGTTGTGCCGGCCAGCACCTGGTCGTAGACGCGCAGGTAGTCGTCGGGGCCGGTGGCCAGCGCGGCGAGCTGCCGGCTGGCCATGACGACCGCGGTCGCGCCGCACTCCTGGACGAAGGCGACCTGCTCGGCGTACGCGGTGACGACGTCGTCGAGGGTGTCGGGCAAGCCGGTCAGTTGGTCGGTGGCCGCGCCGGCGACGATGCGTCCGCCGCAGGCGGCGGCCTCGGCAGCGCTGCGGCGGATCAGTTCCTGGGTGGCGGCCCAGTCGAGGCCCATGCCGCGCTGGGCGGTGTCCATCGCCTCGGCGACGCCGAGTCCCCAGGACCACAGGTTGCGCCGTACGCCCAGGGTGGCGTTCCAGTCCAGCCGGGCGGGCTGGCCGGGGGCGTTGTCGGCGTACGGGTCGGCGACCACGTGTGCCGCGGCGTACGCGATCCGGCTGGCCGGGGGGCCGGCCGGCCGCTGCCAGCCGGCCGGTTCGCGCAAGGTGAGGGCCTCGGTGCCGCCGCCGGGGATGGGCAGGGTGATCCGGGCGGTCACCGGGTGATCTCCTCGATCTCCACCCGGCGGCCCTCGCGCGCCGACCGCAGGCCGGCTTCGGCGAGCTGCACGCCGCGGGCGCCGGCCAGGAAGTCCCACGGGAACGGCTCGTCGTCGACGACGTGGCGCAGGAACGCCTCCCACTGGACCTTGAACCCGTTGTCGAAGTCCTCGTTGTCGGGGACGGTCTGCCACTGGCCGCGGAAGTTCTCGGTGACCGGCAGGTCCGGGTTCCACACCGGCATGGGGGTGGCGCCCCGGTGCTGGATGCGGCACTCGCGCAGCCCGGCCACGGCGCTGCCGTGGGTGCCGTCGACCTGGAACTCGACCAGCTCGTCGCGGTAGACCCGTACGGCCCAGGAGGAGTTGATCTGGGCGGTGATGCCGCCGGCCAGCTCGAAGATGCCGTACGCGGCGTCGTCGGCGGTGGCCCGGTAGGTCTGGCCGGTCTCGTCGACCCGCTCGGGGATGTGGGTGGCGATGTGCGCGGTCACCGCGGTCACCGGGGCGAAGATCTGCTCCAGCACGTAGTGCCAGTGCGGGAACATGTCGACGACGATGCCGCCGCCGTCCTCGGCCCGGTAGTTCCAGCTCGGCCGCTGGGCGTCCTGCCAGTCGCCCTCGAACACCCAGTAGCCGAACTCGCCGCGTACCGACAGGATCCGGCCGAAGAATCCGCCGTCGACGAGCCGCTTGAGCTTGCGCAGGCCGGGCAGGAACAGCTTGTCCTGCACGACGCCGTTCTTGATGCCCTTGGCGGCGGCGAGCCGGGCCAGTTCCAGGGAACCGGTCAGCCCCTCGGCGAGCGGCTTCTCGGTGTAGACGTGCTTGCCCGCGTCGATCGCCGCCCGGATGGCCTTCTCCCGCTGGGCGGTGACCTGCGCGTCGAAGTAGATCTGGTGGGAGTCGTCGGCGAGCGCGGCGTCCAGGTCCGTCGTGTACGACGTCAGCCCGTGCCGGGCGGCGATCTCGGCGAGCTTGGCCTCGTTTCGGCCCACCAGGGTCAGCTCCGGCCAGATGCGGCTGCCGTCGCGGGCCGGCAGTCCGCCCTGCTCGCGGATGGCGAGCAGGGATCGGACGAGATGTTGGCGGTAGCCCATCCGTCCGGTCACGCCGTTGAGGATGATCCCGATAGACGTGCGCTCCACTGTGTTTCCTTCCCAGGTCCGGTGGTTATTCGGCGGTCGTCGTCGCACCCAGGAGGTCCCGGATGCGTCCCGTGGCGCGCGCGAACTCCGGCTCCGACATCGTCTGGCCGTAGTCGCGCTCCACGGGGAGGTCGACGTCGATGACCTCGGCGACGGTGCCGGGTCGAGGGGTCATGACGATCACCCGGTTGCCCAGGTAGACCGCCTCGGCGATGGAGTGGGTGACGAGCAGGACGGTGGTGCCGGTCTCCCGCCAGATGCGCCGCAGCTCGACGTTCATCTGCTCGCGGGTGAGGGCGTCCAGCGCCCCGAAGGGCTCGTCCATGAGCAGGACCGGGGGGCGGTGCAGCAGCGCGCGGCACAGGGCCACCCGCTGCTGCATCCCGCCGGACAGTTCGTTCGGGTACGCGTCCTCGAAGCCGGTCAGGCCGGTCATCGCGATCAGCTCGTCGACGCGCTGGCGTACCTGCGCCTTGGGCAGGCGCCGCATCTCGGCCTGGAGCAGGATGTTCTTCCGGGCCGTACGCCACTCCAGCAGGGCGGCGCGCTGGAAGACGTACCCGATGTCGCGCCGCGGCCCCCGCACGTCCTCGCCGTGCAGGCGGACCTGGCCGGACGAGGGCCGCAGCAGGCCGGACACCAGCTTCAGCAGCGTCGACTTGCCGCAGCCGGAGGCGCCGACGATCGAGACGAACTCGCCGGGCTCGATCCGCAGCGAGACGTCGCGCAGCGCGGTGACGTCCTTCTTCTTGGTACGGAAGCGGACCGCGACCTGGTCGATCTCGACCGCGGCGCCGGTCGCCGTGGCGTCAGCGGGCCGCTGCGTGGTGGTGTTGCCGACCGTCATCTCGGGTTCATCCCTTCGGCGCGAAGCTCGCGTCCCAGTAGGTCGCCGGGGACTCGGCCTTGTTGATCACGCCGGCGTCGGCGAACACGTTGATCGTCTTCGTCCAGTCGGCTTCGTCGTTGATGCCGGGCGCCTGGCCCTTGGTGGCGTCGGTGTGCAGCAGCTGCAGGGTGGCGTTGAACTGGTCGGTGAGCACCTTCTCCGACGGCAGCTGCTGGGAGGCGCCGGCCATGGCCGCGACGGCGCCGGCGGCGTCCTTCTCGGCGGCGGCCCAGGCCTCGCTGCTGGCCGCGACCATCCGCTTGACCAGGTCCTGCTTGTTCTTGATGGTGTCGGTGGAGGCGATCAGGCCGTTGCTGTAGAAGGTCAGGCCGTTCTCGGCGAACTTGAGGTAGGAGACCGGCTTGCCGGCCTTCTCCTGCATGGTCGGGCCCTGGTCGGTGGCGAAGCCGAGCAGCGCGTCGGTCTTGCCCGACATGACGGCGGCCATCTTGCCGGCCGGGTCGGTGTTCTGCAGGGTCACGTCGGAGGGGGCCAGGCCGTTGGCCTTGAGGAAGGCCGGGAAGGTCTTGCTCAGCGCGTCACCGGCGGTGGAGGCGATGGTCTTGCCCTTGAGGTCGGCGGGGGAACTGATGTTCTTGTCGCTGAAGAACTGCACCGACGACGGGGTGGTCTGCAGGAAGACGCCGACGCTCTTGACGTCCATCCCCTGGCCCACCGCGGAGAGCAGGGCGGGGGTGTCGGCCCAACCGAAGTCGGTCTGCCCGGCGGCGGTGGCCTGGACGGTCTTCTGCGAGCCCTGGCCGGCCTGGATGGTCAGGTCGATGCCGTGCTTGGCGAAGATGCCCTGCTTCTGACCGTAGTAGAACGGGGCGTGCTCGCCGTACGGGTACCAGTTGAGGGTCAGGGTGACCTTGTCGTGGCCCTGGGCGGTCTTGGCCTGCTCGTCGGAGGACGAGCCGCAGCCGGCGGTGGCGGCCAGTATGAGGGCCGGCACGAGCGTGGCGGCGAGGGTGCGCAACTTCATGGGACGGGTCTCCTATTCAGAGCGACGTCGTAGCGGCGTCGGTACGGCGGCTGGCGTGCCATGGAAGGACGAAGTACTCGAGCAGTTCCACGACCACGAACAGGACCACGCCGAGCAGCGACATGATGAGCAGCCCGGCGAACAGCGTCGGGGTGTCGAGGTTGCCGTTGGCCTGCAGGATCACGTAGCCGAGGCCCTCGTTGGCGCCGACGAACTCGCCCACCACGGCGCCGGTGACGGCCATCGTGGCGGCGACCTTGAGGCCGGAGAACAGGTGCGGCAGGGCGGCCGGGAAGCGGATCTTCCGGAAGGTCTGGCCGGGGCCTGCGCCCATGGTCGCCGACAGTTGCAGCATCTCCGGGTCGATCGACTTGAGGCCGGTGACCGTGGAGATGACGATCGGGAAGAAGGCCATCAGGACCGCGACGACGACCTTCGGAGTGAGCCCGAAGCCGAGCCACACGATGAACAGCGGCGCGATCGCGATCTTCGGGATGACCTGGGCGAACAGCAGCAGCGGGTAGAGGCTCTTCTCGACCGTCGGGGAGTACACCATCACGACGGCGGACAGCACGCCGACCACGATGGCGATGGCGAAGCCGAGGATCGTCTCGTAGGTGGTGATCCAGGTGTGGTGGGCGAAGTAGCCGGTCTGGGCGAGGACGACGTCCAGCGTGGTGCCCGGCGCGGGGACCAGGTACGGCTTGACCAGGTCCGCCGCGGTGACCGCCCACCAGGCGACGAAGATGGCCGCGAGGACCGCGGCGGGGCGCCAGGTGCTCTGGACGAACCGGAGCAGGCCGCCGCCGGCCCGACCCCGGCGGCGGGCGGCCCGCGCGGGGGTGCGGGCGGGAGCGGTCGGCTCCCGTTGCTCGATGGTGCTCTGCGCGGCCATGACCCTCCGTTCTCCCTGGCTGTCCGGCGGTTCCGGGTACTCAGCCGCTGGGTAGGCGCGTGCCGTCGGTAGGGCCGAGGACGTCCGGAAACTCCAGGTCTCGGCCCTGAATGCGCTTTCAGTAAGCGCTTTCAGGGTGCTACGGTAACCACGCCGAAATAATCCGGTCAAGAACTTCCGCAGGGGGAAAGTCCATGCAGCCACGGACGCACGTGACCCTGGAAGACGTGGCCAGAGCCGCCGACGTCTCGCTGGCCACGGCCTCCCGGGCACTCAACGGCATGCGGGTGACCCCGCAACTGCGGGACCGGGTGCTGGCGGCGGCGGAGCAGTTGGCATACACGCCGAACGCGCACGCCCGCGCCCTGGCCGGCGCCTCCCACCGCACGGTCGGCGTGATCTGCCACGACGTCAGCGACCCCTACTTCGCCGCGGTCGCCGGCGGCGTCATGCGCATCGCCGGCAACAACGACCTGCTGGTGATGCTGGCCAGCACGTTCCGGGACCCGGAACGGGAGATCGCGTACGTGTCGATGCTGCGCGCTGAGCGGGCGCCGGCCATCCTGCTCATCGGTTCCGGGTTCGAGGACTCCCGCTGGGAGCGGGCCCTGGACGCCGAGCTCAAGCCTTACCTGGAGGGTGGCGGGCGGGTCGCCGTGGTCAGCCGGCACCGCAGCCTGAAGGTCGACAGTGTCCTGCCGGAGAACCGGGCCGGTGCGGCCGCCATGGCCCGTGCCCTGCTCGACCTGGGGCACCGCCGGTTCGCGGTGCTCGCCGGGCCGCCGGCGCTGACCACGGTCGCCGACCGGCTGGGCGGCTTCCGCGACGAGCTGAAGAAGGCCGGCGTGTCGCTGGACCCGGCCGACATCGTGGAAGGCCCGTTCACCCGCGACGGCGGGTACGGCGCCATGACCGAACTGCTGGCCCGCCGGTCGACCGCCACCTGCGTGTTCGCGCTGACCGACGTGATGGCCATCGGCGCCTGCGCGGCCCTGCGCGACCACGGCCTGTCCGTGCCGGACGACGTCTCCGTCGCCGGATTCGACGACATCCCGATCGTCCGCGACCTCACCCCGCCGCTGACCACCGTCGCGCTGCCGCTGCAGCAGCTCGGAGAGAAGGCGATGGAACTGGCGCTGACCGAGAACACCGGACGACGCCGGCGGATCCTGCGGATGGGCGGCGAGGTGGTCGTCCGGGCCAGCACCGCCAAGCTGACCTGATCCCACGCGTACGAAAGGCCCACCCGTGACCCCTCTTGCCACTGCCCTGGCCGGACTGACCATCGACTCCGTCGAGACGTACGCCGTCGCGCTGCCCACCGTGCGCTCGTTCGGGGTGTCCGGCGGGTCGGTCGCCGTCGCCGGCAGGCCCAGCATCCGCGTCCTGGTCAAGGTCAGCGCCGACGGTGTCGCCGGCTGGGGCGAGGCCACCCCGATCCCGGCCTGGACCTATGAGACCGCCGAATCCATCGTCACCACCATCGACCGGTATCTCGCCCCGGCGGTGCTCGGCCGCCCGGCCTGGGACCTCGACGGGGTGACCGCCGCGTTCGACCGGGCCGTCAACCGGGGCTTCACCATCGGCGCGCCGCTGGCCAAGTGCGCCGTCGACGTCGCGCTGCACGACCTGCTCGGCCGAGCGCTCGGCGTGTCGGTCGGGGTGCTGTGGGGGCAGCGCCGCCGGGAGAGCATCGAGCTGGGCTGGATCGTCTCCGGGCAGACCGCCGGCGAGGTGGCCGACGCGGTGGCGGAGGGACACGCTCTCGGCTACCGGGCGTTCAAGGTGAAGGTCGGCCTGCACCGCGAGGCCGAGGACGCCGCCGTGGTGCGGGCGGTCCGCGAGGCCGCGCCCGAGGCCGCGCTGTGGGTGGACGCCAACCAGGCGTACACGGTGGACGCGGCGCTGCGGATGGCCCGCCGGCTGGCCGACCTCGACGTCACCGCGTTCGAGCAGCCGCTGCCGGCCAACGACGTCGCCGGGCTGCGCCGGCTGCGGGAGGCCTCGCCGGTGCCGGTGGCGCTCGACGAGAGCCTGCGCCACCCCAGCGACCTGGCCACCTTCGTGAAGCTCGACGCGGTGGACGTGGCCATCGCCAAGGTGCAGCGCAGCGGCGGGTTGACGCTGTCGCGGCGGCTGTGCGCCCTGGCCGAGGACTCCGGTGTGCGGCTGATGGGCTCCGGGCTCACCGACTCCGACCTGGGCCTGGCCGCCTCGGTGCACCTGTTCGCGGCGTACGGCATCGACACGCCGGTGGACCTCAACGGGCGGCAGTTCCTGGAGTCGTCGTACGCCACCGGGGCGACCGTGCAGGTGCGCGACGGCGTCGCCCAGGTGCCGACCGGGCCGGGGCTCGGCGTGGACGTCGACGAGTCGGTGGTGAAGGAACTCGCCGTCGACGTCCTGGCCAGGTAGCCGCCGGCCAGCCCCGGCTCAGCCCCGGGCGGCGCCGAGGCCGAGCAGGACGGCCAGCCCGAGGGCGCTGCGCGGGGCGTACGGCACCCGCCAGAGCCCGCCGTGCGCCGCCCCGTACGCCTCGTCCCGCCACGGGTGGTCCTGGGCCGGGCCGCCGCCGGTGCGCAGGTCGTGCACGAGCAGCGCGGCCATCAGGGTGTTGCTGGTGGCCGGGTCGAACACCTCGATGCCGAACCGGTGCGCGCCCGCGTACGCGGCGGCGAGCGCCCGGTTGCGCAGCACCGAGCGGGTACGCGTCGGCGGCGCCACCGTGAACGACACCGTCGCCCCGGCGTCGCGTGCCACCGCCGCCCGCCACCGTTGCAGCCGCTTCGCGAGGGCGTAGTTCGGGCCCTGCTGCGGCACGAGGCTGTCGTTGATGCCCGGGTCGGCGTCGGGCGGGTAGTTGCGGTGCAGCAGTCGCCCGCCGGAGAGCACCCGCAGTGACCGGCGGGCCAGGCCGCGGGCCGCGTACCCCCGCTCGGCGTGCGCGACCGCCTCGGCGGGGACGGCGTACACGTCGGTGGGGGTGGCGAGGAAGGCCAGCGCCAGGTCGTCGCGGCGCTGCTGCAGGTGCCGGGTGAGCGCGTCGACGGCCATGGCGACCCGCACGTTGGTGGCGCCGTCGGCGTAGACGTAGTTGCCGAGAACGAGCGGGCCGTCCACGCCGAGCAGCCACTGCGCGGCCTGCGGCAGCCGATGCAGCAGGTCCGCGCCGGCGGCCGCGGCGAGGGCCTCGTCGTCGTCGCCGGTGCCGGGGCGCACCGGCAGGTGCAGCCGGCCGCCGTACCGGTGGGCGGTGCGCAGCAGCCGCCGCCAGATGTCCGGCCGCGGCAGGTCGACCGCGACGACGTCGCCGCCCCAGCGCAGCACCGACGGCAGGGGACCCATCTCGGCGCCGGCGCCGAGCACCACGATCCGCTGGTCGCGCAGGTCGAGCCAGTCCGGGTTGGCGATGACCACGCGGACCGCCTCGGCGCAGGACGGCTCGATCACGCCGGCGGCGACCCAGGCGTCGAGCCGGCGGTGCAGCTGATCGCCGCGCAGCCGCTGCCCGCGGTACGGCAGCGACAGTTCCCGCTCGGGCTCGCCGGTGCCGGTGACCGTGGCGGTGGCCAGCGGCGGCTGCCCGGCGCCGGCGGCGAACACCTCGTCCAGCGGGAATTCCGTGCCGCCCTCCGCGACGACCCGCATCCGGGCGTGCAGGGCGGCCAGGCCGTCGCGGGCGATGGTGACCGCGGCGTCGCGGGAGAGCAGGCCGGCCTCGACGAGCCGGCGGAAGTGGACCAGATAGCCGTGCCGCCAGTTGGTCTCGTGTTCGGCCGAACGCGCGCCGACCGGGTCGACCGCGCGCAGCGCGTCGGCGACGACCGCGCGGCCGAGCGCCGTGGTGCTGCGGGTGCCGTCGTTCTGGGGGAACACCACCCCGGTCGGGCCCTCCACCGGCCACCGCCCTTCTGGCTCCAGCCGCACGCCGGCCGCCGGTGTCACTGTGCCGCATGCGCCGCCGGACCGCAGCGGGCGGTCGTCGTGGTGGCGGCCGCCCGCACGATGCTCAGCGTGACAGGACGGCGACGATCCGGTCGTACCCGCAGTCGCGGGCGTGCCGCAGCGCGTCGACGCCGTCCTTGTCGGGCAGGTGGACGTCCGCGCCAGCGGCCACGAGGATCTCCGCGATCTGCTGGTAGGGCTTCGTCCCGTCGCCGAGGAGGACGCATTCCAGCAGGGCGGTCCACCCGAGGTTGTTGACGTGGTTGACGTTGATGCCGGTATCGACGACGCGGCGGACGTAGTCGACGTGGCCACGCTCGCTCGCCGGGATGATCGAGATGCCGCCGTACCGGTTCACGATCGTGAAGTCCGGCCCCGCGGGCAGCAGGACCTCGAGCATCGGCACGCTGCCGGTCACGCCCGTCACCAGCCACGGGGTGTCGTGCTGGTCGTCGAGCGCGTTCGGGTCCGCGCCCGCGTCGACGAGCACGCGGGCGGCTTCGACGTGGTCGTTCGCGGCGGCCAGCAGCAGCGCCGTACGCTGCCGCGCGTCGCGGGCCTCGCGGTCCGCGCCGGCCGCCAGCGCGGCGCGTACGCCGGCCGCGTCGCCGGCGCTCGCCGCAGCGAGCAGAGCCTTGTCGGCGGGGGTGCTCATGGGGTCCTCCCAGGGTCGGATCGGGTCGGGCCGCGGGCAACCGCCGGCGGCCACGGTGAGGGTGAGCAGGGCGCAGCGTTTCACAGCCGGATCAGCTTCCGCTCCACGGCGGCGTGCACCGCCGCGGTGCGGGAGTCGACGCCGAGCTTGGCGTACCCCGGCCCTGCGCCGTCCCGCCCGTCGGCATCGGGCGCGGTTGGCCGCGGCAGGTCACGTCTTGCATACGGGACGGTCACGACGTTCACGCTTGCGTATCGGCTCGGCTACGGCGGGATCCGCCGGACTGTCCAGCTGCGTCAATGACCGGGACGGATCCGACGCGCTGCGCCGGATCGCCCGCCCCAGCCTGCCCGGGAGGAACCGATGGTCCACATACGATGGTCGCTGCTGCTGACGGCGCTCGCCCTCACCATGACGGTCACCGCCTGCTCCGCCGGTGGCGCACAGCGCAGCGACGCGGCGCACGGGCCGGTCCGCCAGCACGACGGCACACCCCGGTCGGGTGGGGCCGAAACAGCGACGGAGGACGACCCGCGCTCCACCTTCGGCGTCGACGTCGACACCGCCTCGTACGGCTACGCCCGCCGGCTCATCATGGACGGGCAGCTGCCCGAGCGGACCGCGGTGCGGCCTGAGGAGTTCGTGAACTCGTTCCGGCAGGACTACCCCGAGCCGGCCGGCGACGGCTTCGCCGTACACGTCGACGGCGCGCGGCTGCCGGAGTCCCACGAGGCGGCCGGGGAGGTCCGGTTGATGCGGGTCGGCCTGCAGACCCGCGCGGAGGACGCGGAGAGCCGTCCCGACGCCGCCCTCACCTTCGTCGTCGACGTCTCCGGATCGATGCGCGAGCCCGGTCGGCTCGATCTGGTGAAGGACGCGCTGCACACCCTGGTGGACCAGTTGCGCCGTACCGACTCGATCGCCGTCGTGGCGTTCAGCGACGAGGCCCGGGTGGTGCGGGAGATGACCCGGCTGTCCGACGCCGACGAACTGCACGACGCCATCGGATCGCTGCGTACCCAGGACAGCACGAACCTCGAAGCCGGCCTGGTGCTCGGCTACCGGGTGGCCCGTGACGGATTCCGACCCGGCGCGACGAACCGGGTGATCGTGCTCTCCGACGGGCTCGCTAACGTCGGCCGGACCGAGGCGGAGCCGATCCTGCGCCGGGTACGCGACGAGGCCGAGAAGGAGATCGCCCTGCTCGGCGTGGGGGTCGGCAGCGAGTACGGCGACGAGTTGATGGAGCAACTCGCCGACAAGGGCGACGGCTTCGTGGTGTACGCCAGTGAGCGCGACCAGGCCCGGAAGGTGTTCGTCCGGCAGTTGCCGGCGACGTTGAGCGTCCGGGCGCTCGACGCCAAGGTGCAGGTCAGCTTCGAACCGGCCGCCGTGCGGTCCTACCGGCTCATCGGGTACGACAACCGGGCGATCAGCGACGAGGACTTCCGCGACGACCGCGTCGACGGCGGCGAGGTCGGTCCCGGGCACAGCGTCACGGCGCTCTACGCCGTCCGGCTGGCCGACGGGCCGCCCCCGTCGGCCCGGGTCGCCCGCGTGCAGGTGCGCTGGACCGACCCGACGAACCGGGCGCCCGCCGAGGCGTACGAGTCGGTGACCGTCAGCGACCTGAACCGGGCGTTCGGCAAAGCGTCGCCACAGCTGCGGACCTGCTACGCGGCGGCCTATTTCGCGCAGTCGCTGCAGGGCGGCCCCTACGGCCGGGAGGTGCGCCTGGGCGACCTGGCGACGATCGCGGAGCGGGCGGCCGCCGCCAGCGAGGACCCGGAGGTGGATGAGTTGGCGCGGGTGATCCGGCTCGCTGAGAAGATCCGCTGATCCCCCATCACATCCCCGTGCCCGCCACGGTCAGGCGTCGTCCACGGGGATGTGATGGATCAGTTCGGGAGCGATCACCGCCGGAACCAGGTGCGGCTCGCAGGTCAGGAGGTATGCGTCGTGCCGCAGTGCCGCCCACACGGCGTGGGCACGGGCCAGGTCGCCCTTGGTCAGGCGCACCGTGGTGGCTGGCCTGGGCCGCATCGGGAGCGGACAGCGGCAGCACCGCCACGCCGGGCAGGGTGGCCAGCACGCCGAGCCGGGCGGCCGCCGGTCGGTCACTGGTCTGCGCGTACGCCTCGAGCAGCGCGACGGTGGGCAGGCCCAGGTAGGCACCCTCGTCGGCGATGTCGACCAGCAGCTCACCGACGTGCACGTGGCCGCGGGAATAGGACAGTATGGCGGAGGCGTCCAGGATCGCCCGGATCTCGATGTCGTCGGTGGGCATCAGGCAGCAGCCGCGGAGCCGGCCTCCGGCCAGGTGCCGTCCCGGAGCATGTCGCGGCGTCGCGCGTTCTCCGCCCGCTGCTCGGCGGTGAGGGGAGGCAGTTTGCCGCGTACCCGGGCCACGCCGTCGTCCGTCACGTCGATGCCGACGGCACGCAGCATCGCGGCTGTCGCGGCGGCCCGGTCCATGCGGGCGCGCAGCGCGTCGGCGACCGCCGCCGAGGCGTTCTCCTCCCGCTCCAGGTAGGCCGCTACGTCGTCTGGCAGGCTGACCGTCACCCGCTTCGTCATACTCGGATCATACTGCCGCGCGGGCGAGCCGGAAGGCGCGCCACGCGCGTCCTGCCGCGGTCAGGGTCAACGCGCGGTCTTCGCGTACGCCCGCGGCCGGGTGCGCTCGGCGTCGACCCCGACCAGCTCGGCGAAGCGCGGGTCGACGGCGAGCAGCGGGCGCGGCCCGAACACCGCCATCGCGGTCAGCAGCTCGTCGGTGCCCCGCTCGCTCCACGCGGGCCGCCGCTCCGGCGCCAGCTCCGCGTACGTGCGGCGCTGCCGGCGCAGCAGCCGCCGAGCGGCCGCACCGGTCTCCGGCACCTCGCACAGCCACCAGCCGCCGAGCACGGTGGCCAGGCAGCACAGCAGCAGCCCCACCACGGACGCCGGGCCGCCGGCCGTGCGTCCCTCGACCGCGCTGTCCACCAGCCGGGTCACCCCGACCGCGGCGACCGCGAACAGCGGCAGGGTGCCCAAGGCCAGGCGGCGCCGCTGGCCCGGGGTGAGCAGCCAGCCGTCGCGGACCAGCCGGCCCACCAGCCGGCGCAGCGCGCGGCCCACACCGGGATCGGCGAGCACGGCGGCCCAGGTCTGCGGCCGGCGCAGCGCGGCGTGCAGGGCGCGCACCAGTGGGGCGGACCCGGGCGGCGGTGGCCCGTCCACCGACAGGGTGGCCAGCTCACCGAGCTGCACCACCCCGGCCCGGCGCAGCGCGGCCATACCCACCTGGCAGGCCAGTCCGGCCCGATCGGTGAGGTACGCCAGCTCGACGGTCGACAGCGGCTCGCCCCGCGTCCGCCATCCGACCAGCGCCCGCACGGACAGGGCTATCGCGAGGGCCCCGGCCACCCCCGCGACGTAGTCGAGGAGGAAGATCGGACCACTGACGCCCCAGAGCATGCCGACAAGTATTCACGGTGCCCGGGCATGCTCAGCCGGCGTGGCGTACCTCGGTGTCCCAGAGCTGCGACCACGGTCGCCGCAGCCCCCGGCAGACGTAGACGGGCAGGCCGTTCTCGTCGTTGTCGACGTCGACCCGCTGGTTGATCCGGCCGGCCTCGGTGACCTCGGTGAACCAGCCCCGCAGCTGGTCGGGGCCGGCCCAGCCGACCGCGATCACCACGTCGGCGTCCTCGGGCGGGCGGCCGAATCCGGCCATGCTGTTGTGCCCGGAGTACGCCCGCGGCAGGCCCCGTTGCGGCCCGTAGCGGGCCACCGCGCCCGCCTCGCCGTAGTTGCCGGTGAGGATCACCGCGCGGGTCCGCTGCTCCGGCGGCAGGCCGCGGTGCACGGCGGCGAGCGAGTCGGCGAACGCCGGCCAGCCGATGGTCTCGCCGGCGTCGTAGTTGACGTCGACCACGAAGCCGGGCAGCCGGTCGGCCGGCAGGGTGGGCAGCAGCAGGACGGCGCTGCCGGCCACCGCCACGGCCGCGCCGGCGGCGAGCAGCGCCCGCCGGGCGAGCACCGCGCCCCGACCGGCCCACTCGGCGGTGACGACCGCGCCGGCGGCGGTGACCACCAACAGCAGCGGGGCGTCATAGTAGCCCTTGCCACCGGCGAGCAGCACGATCGCGAACACCACCAGCCAGGCCCAGCCGATCGCCCGGTACGCCCGCCAGGCCGGCCGGCGCAGCAGCGCCACCAGCCCGGCGACCCAGATCGGCACCGCGTACGGGCTGATGATGACCAGTTGCAGCTGCAGCGCGTCCAGCCGGCCGCTGTAGGAGCTGTCGCCGCCGGCGATCGAGGAGGCCACGGACAGCTGGGGGAAGCCGTGCGCGGCCTGCCAGAGCAGGTAGGGCGCGGCGAGCACGGCGACGATGCCGGCGGCGGCGTACACCCATCGGTCGCGCAGCAGCCGGCGTGGCCCGCCGATCGCCACCCCGGCCAGCAGGCCCACGGCGAGCAGGGCGGGCAGCAGCTTGTTCAGCATGCCGACGCCGAGCGCCAGGCCGAGGCAGAGGGCCCAGCGGGTGTCGCCGGTGCGCAGCATCCGCACCGCGCACCAGGCGGCGACGAGCCAGACCAGCAGGTCGACGGTGGTGGTGCTGAGCAGATGCCCGGGGGCGAGCACGATGCCCGCCACCGCGGCGAGGAACGCGGCGAACAGCTGCCCGCCCCGGCCGCCGCCGAACTCCCGGGCGATCGCCGCGACCACCACGACCGCCGCGCCGGCGATCAGCGCCGACGGCGTACGCAGCACCACCAGGTTGCCGGGCGCGAGGGTGTCCAGCAGCCGGGCCAGGGCCGGCACCAGCGGACCCTGGTCGACGTACCCCCAGTCGAGGTGCCGGCCGCAGAGCAGGAAGTACAGCTCGTCGCGGTGGTAGCCGTACCGGCCGGCGAGCAGCAGCAGCACGGCACTGACCGCACCGCCGACCAGCCACGGCCCGACGGTGCGGGGACCGGCCGGCGGTGGTGCGGCCACCTCGGGCGGCGCCTCGCGACTGTCCAGGTCGGTGGCGGGTTCGACCATGCGTCCCATGATGGGCGAGGCCCGCCCCGCGCGGGGTCCCGTGCCACGGCCGGCAGGTCACGGTTCGGGTACGGAGGCCGGAAACCGGTTCGCTCCGCGGCGGGCCGGCTGACTAGGGTGCCCGGGATGCGGATCCGGGAGTTCACCGAGCCCGACTGGGCGCAGGTCTGGCCGATCGTCGAGGACGTCATCACCGCCGGGGAGACCTTCCCGTACGACCCGGCGTGGCCCGCAGAGGTCGCCTACGACGTGTGGGTGGAGCGGCCGCCCGGTCACACGGTGGTCGCCGAGGTGGACGGCACGGTGCTGGGCACCGCGAAGATGGGCACCAACCGGCCCGGCCCCGGCGCGCACGTGGCCACCGCCAGTTTCATGGTGGCCGCGCACGCCCGGGGCCGTGGCGTCGGCCGGGCCCTGACCGAGTACGCCCTGGCCTGGGCCCGCCACCGGGGCTACGCCGCGATGCAGTTCAACGCCGTGGTGGAGAGCAACGTGCCGGCCGTTGAGCTGTACCGGCGGCTCGGCTTCACGGTGATCGGCACGGTGCCGGAGGCGTTCGCGCATCCGACCCTGGGCCGGGTCGGGTTGCACGTGATGCACCGTCCCCTGTGATCGTGGGCGACGATGGGTGGATGGAAGCTGAGCCGATCGAGCTGGCAGCCGCCCTGGGGCGCTTCGACCAGCTGTGGAGTCCGCGCATCGTGACCACCGTCAACGACTACGACGTCCGGATCGCGAAGGTGGCCGGCGAGCACGTCTGGCATTCCCACGAGCACACCGACGAGTTCTTCCTGGTGCTCGACGGGGAGTTGCGGATCGCCCTGCGCGACGGCCGGGACGGCGCCGAGCGGGAGGTGGTGCTGCCGCGTGGCGCGGTGTTCGTGGTGCCGCGCGGGGTGGAGCACCGGCCGTCCGCGCCGGACGGCGCGTCGATCCTCATGTTCGAGCCGTCCGGGACGTCCAGCGTGGGGGACCGGCACGGCGAGGTGCCCGACCACGTGGACGCGACCACGGGGCATCGGCTCTGACCGGTCCGGTCAGCGCCCCGCCGGCACCTGCGCCACGGGCGCGGGCGGGGCGTCGACCGGCCAGCGCATCCGGCGTACGCCGGGGACGGCGGCGGTGCCGGCGCAGGCGAGCAGCACCAGCACGCCGGCCACGGCGAGGGGCGTCGACGGCCCCCAGGCGCGGGCGGCGAGCGGGGCGAGGGCGTATCCGATCGGCATGGCGCCCAGCGACATCAGCCAGTCGTACGAGGTGACCCGGGCCAGCACGTCGGGCCGGAACTGGCCCTGCACCACGGTCTCCCAGACCGGGTTGAGGAAGCCGAGCGCGACCAGCGCGA
Source organism: Micromonospora sp. NPDC047738 (assembly GCF_040642675.1). Classification (NCBI taxonomy): domain Bacteria; kingdom Bacillati; phylum Actinomycetota; class Actinomycetes; order Micromonosporales; family Micromonosporaceae; genus Micromonospora; species Micromonospora sp. NPDC047738. The sequence goes on along the minus strand of NZ_JBEYSO010000009.1, from coordinate 79,628 downwards.
GGCAGTACGCGGCGATGCTCACCGGGGCGGGCGCGGCGACGGCGAGCAGGAGCAGCGGCGCCGCGTACGTGGCCAGGGCCAGGTTGCCGAGCAGCACCGGCCGGGCGGGGCGTACCCGGGCGGCGAGCAGCGACCCGAGCAGCAGGCCGACCGCGCCGCCCTGCTGCAGCAGCACCCAGACACCCTCCCCGCCGAGGCGGTCCACGGCGACCACCGGGCCGACGGTGAGCAGCACCGCCGCGGCGCCGTTCCACACGCCGTGCGCGAGCAGGCTGCTCCAGTACCAGTCGCGGGCGCGGACCTCCCGCCAGCCGAGCGCCAGGTCGGCGCGGAGCGACCGGTGTGGGACGGCGACGTGCCGGACCCGGATGACCGACAGCAGGGCGGCGCTGACCGCGAACGAGGCGGCGTCCAGCACGAACGCCCAGCCCGGGCCGGCGGTCCAGACCAGCAGGCCGGCCAGGGCGGGGCCGGCGAGCCGGCTGGCGTTGGCGGTGACGCCCATCAGCGCGTTGGCCCGCTGCCGCCCGTCGGCGTCGACGGTGCCGGCGACGAGCGGGGACGCGGTGGGCATGGCGAAGGCCGAGGCCGCGCCGCCGACGGCGGAGGCGACCGCGAGGTGGAGCAGCGCGGGGGCGTCGCCGAGCAGTTCGACACCGACGACCAGTTGGGCGGCGCAGCGCACCAGGTCGGTCACGAGGGCCACCCGGCGGGCGTCGAACCGGTCGGCGACCACGCCGCCGAGGGGGAGCAGCAGCAGCCGCGGCACCATGGCGCAGCCCAGCACCACCGCGAGGGCGCTGGTCGAGCCGGTGGCGCGGAGCACGGCCAGGGCGAGGGCGGTGGGGACGACGGCGTCGCCGAGGGCGGAGACGGTACGGCCGAGGAAGAGCAGGCGGAAGGCGCGGAGCCGGAGGGGGTGTGTCACCCCGGCAGGATACTTCGGCGTCGAACATTTCGACAACGAATATTTCGGCGACGGCGTACCGTGGGACGGGTGACCGACCGCGACCGCACCGACCAGCACGTGGCGCGCTGGCTGCCCGTCCTGCCCGACATCGACCCCGACGTGGAGGGCGCGGTCACCCGGATGTCGGTCCTCACCCGGCACCTGCGCGAGGTGAAGGACCGGGCCCTCGCCGACCTGGACCTCCAGGAGAAGGAGTACGGCACCCTGCACGCCCTGGCCGGACGCGGTGGCCGGGCCGCCCCCTCGGAGATCGCCGGTGACCTACGCATGGCGCCCGCCTCGATCACCGCCCGGGTGGACGCGCTGGTCCGCCGCGGGTTCGTCCGGCGGATCCCCTCGCCGGTGGACCGGCGGCGCATCGACGTCGAACTGACCGAGGCCGGCCGGACGGCCTGGCGCCGCGCGCTCGGGGTGGTCGGCGACGAGGAGCACCGGGTACTCGGCGCGCTCACCCCGCAGGAGCGGCGGCTGCTGTCGGACCTGCTGCGCCGGGTCGCCCTCGCCGCCGAGCACCCGCCGGCTCACCCCTGACCGGCGGGCGAAAGCCGTTTGACGGTGCGGTGAGGATCAAGCGGTGACGACCTGGACGACCAGTCCCACCCCACCCCACGCCCCCGAAGCGGCGATCCTGCTGCGCGAGTACATGGCGGAGATGGTCCGCCGCTGGCACCGCCGGCCGGAACGGCCGGCGGAGGTGACCGAGGCGCTGGCCGAGATGCCCAGCGACGACCTCGCGCCGCCCACCGGGCTGCTCGTGCTGGCCCGCCACGACGGGCAGCTCGCCGGCTGCGCCGGCCTGCGCTGGCGTCCCCGCTGGGCGGAACTCACCCGGGTCTACGTCCGCCCCGCGCACCGCGGCACCGGCGGCGGGGCCGCCCTGCTGGCCGCCGTCGAGGCGTACGCCCGGTCGAGCGGGGCGGACCGGCTCCGGCTGGACACCCGCGCCGACCTGGTCGAGGCCCGCGCCCTGTACGCCCGCCACGGCTACCGCGAGATCCCCGCGTTCAACGACGGCCCGTACGCCCAGCACTGGTTCGAGAAGCTGCTGCCCGGGTTGACGAGGCCGCCGCTCCACGCTAAACAAGAAATCGAGGACTTGAGCCAACTCGGCTCAACTTAAACATCTTCGGCCAGGAGAACCGAGGAGGCACGGCCATGTTGATGCGTACCGACCCGTTCCGTGAGATCGACCGGCTCGCCGAGCAGTTCTTCGGCACCACCGCCCGGCCGGCGGTCATGCACCTCGACGCGTACCGCGACGGCGACTTCTTCTACGCCGCATTCGACCTGCCCGGCGTCGACCCGGACAGCATCGACTGCACAGTCGAGCGCAACGTGCTGACGGTCCGCGCCGAGCGGCGCCGGGCCACCGGGGACAATGTCGAGCTCGTCGCGGCCGAGCGACCGATGGGGACCTTCACGCGGCAGCTCTTCCTCGGCGACAGCCTCGACGCCGACAAGCTGGAGGCCGGCTACGAGAACGGGGTGCTGACCCTGCGCATCCCGGTCGCCGAGCGGGCCAAGCCGCGGCGGATCAGCATCACCGCGACCGCCAGCGGAAACGGTCGCAGGCAGATCAGCGCCTGACGGCGCCGCCAGGATCAGCGCTCGATCGCGGGGGTGTCCGTCCCGGGCGCCCCCGCTGCCGTCGCCGACGGATAGAGCCGGGCCAGGGCGTGGGCGGTGGCGGCCAGCCGCTCCCGCAGCTCGGCCGGCGCCAGCACCTCCACCTCCGCGCCCAGCTTGAGCAGTTCGGTGTGGCCGTGCTTCACCGACTCGATCGGCACGCTGGTCTCCAGCCAGCCGTGCTCGTCCGGCTCGCCGGCCGCCGCCCGGGCCGCCCGGCTCATCTCGGGCGGGAAGACGTACTGCGCGAACTCCAGCGCGGCCACCGTCATCCGCACCCGGGCCTGCCCGCGGTAGACGTCCCGTTCGTACCGCCTGGTCCACTCCTGCCAGTACCCGGCCAGGTCGAAGTCGGCCGGCCGCGCGTACCGCTCGTCGCGCACCACCAGGTCGAGCACCGCGCCGACCCGGTAGGTGCGCAGCTGCTCGCCGCACCGGGCCACCAGATACCAGCGGCCCGCCTTGAGCACCACGCCCAGCGGGGCCACCACCCGGGTCACCTCGCGCGGGGCCCGCCAGCGCCGGTAACGGATCTCCACCAGCCGGTCCTCCCACACCGCCCGGGCCAGCGTGGCCAAATGCGGGGTGGGCTCGGGCTGGCGGAACCAGCCCGGCGCGTCCAGGTGGAACCGCTGCCGCACCTGACCGCTCCGGTCGGCCAGCTCGTCGGGGAGCGCGGCGAGCACTTTCAGCTCGGCCGCGGCCACCACTTGACCGAGGCCCAGCTCGGCGGCCGGGCCGGGCATCCCGGCCAGGAACAGCGCCTCCGCCTCCGGCGCGGTCAGCCCGGTCAGCCGGGTCCGGTAGCCCTCCAGCAGCCGGTACCCGCCGGCCGGGCCGCGGTCGGCGTACACCGGGACGCCGGCGGCGCCGAGCGACTCGACGTCGCGGTAGACGGTCCGGACGGAGACCTCCAGGGCGTCGGCGAGCTCCTGGGCGGTCATCCGCCCGCGGGTCTGCAGGAGCAGCAGCAGGGACACCAGGCGGCTGGCACGCACCCGGTGACGGTATCCCGGACCGGAAAACCGCTGGTGGCCCGCCCAGGCGGCCGGCAGGTGGCGGAACGGTGTGATCTTCGTCGGATTCCGGTCGGGCGCGCCTCGTCGCGATTCCGCCCGCCGACTGAGAACCTTTCTCGCATGCTGCGTCCCGAGGTGCTGCCCCGCGGGTCGGTGCTGCCCGCCCTGACCGGCGGGCCGGCCGACTTCACCGAGGCGTGGCTGCGAAACCGGCGCCTGTCGGAGCACACCCGGGACGCGTACCGGCGCGACGTGGCCGGCTGGCTGAGCTGGTGCGCCGGCCGGGGCCTCGACCCGCTGCGGGCCAGCTTCCTCGACGTCAACGCCTACGGCCGGGAGTTGGAGGCCACGCTGGGCGTGCGCAGCGGCCGGCCGCTCACCCCGGCCACCGTCGCCCGCCGCCTGTCCGCGCTGTCCAGCTGGTACGACTTCCTGGTCAAGCTGCGCGCGGTCGACGCCAACCCGGTCGCCGCCGCCGACCGCCCCCGGGTCGACCGGGACCACTCCGCCACGGTCGGCCTGACCCCGGAGGAGGTCGACGCGCTGCTCACGGCCGCCGAGGCGGACACCGGCCCGACCGCCGCTCGCAACCGGGCCGCCATCGCCCTGCTGGCCGACCTGGGCCTGCGAGTCGGTGAGCTGATCTCGCTGGACCTGACCGACCTGGGCGCGGAGCGCGGGCACCGCAGCCTCCGGTTCGTCGGCAAGGGCGGCAAGGTCCGCCGCCGCGCGCTCACCCCCGGCACCGCGTACGCGGTGGACGCCTACCTGTCCGCCCGGGCCGCGGCGCAGGGGGTGACCGTGCCCGAGCTGACCGGGCCGCTGCTGGTCACCGCCAGCGGCGCCCGGCTGGACCGGCACTCGGTGTTCCGGCTGGTGCGCCGGCTCGCCCGGGCCGCCGGGATCCCCGCCTGGGCGAAGCTGTCCCCGCACTCGCTGCGGCACGCGTTCGCCACCACCGCCCGCGCGGAGGGGGTGCCGCTGGAGGACGTGCAGGACGCCATGGGGCACGCCGACCCGCGCACCACCCGCCGCTACGACCGGGACCGGCACAACCTGGACCGGGATCCCGCGTACGTCATCTGGGCCGCCCGGTCCCGACGGCGGGGATAAACCGTTGACGGAGTGAGTACTCACTCCGCATGCTGAGTGCCATGACGGACCCTGAGACACCCCGGCGCCGCGCGCCGGGACTGAGCCCCGACCAGCGTCGTGCCATGATCGTGCGGGCCGCGTTGCCGCTGCTCGCCACGCACGGCGCCACGGTCACCACCGCCCAGGTCGCCCGCGCCGCCGGCATCGGCGAGGCGACCGTCTTCCGCGCCTTCCCCGACAAGGACGCCCTGCTCGACGCCTGCGTCGCCGAGGCGCTGCGCCCCGACACGGCCCTCAGCGAGGTGGCCGCGATCCCGCTCGATCAGCCTCTCAGCGACCGGCTCACCGCCGCCGCCACGGCCCTGCGCGCGCACCTCGACCGGATCGGCGCGGTGCTCGTCGCCGCCCACGCCGCCGGCCGCCCAGGCCGCGGGCAGCGCGACGTTCCGCCGGTCCGCGACCGCGCATCGGCCCGGGAGGAGTCGGCCGACGCGGTCCGGGCCGCCGTCGCCGCGCTGCTCGCGCCCGAGGGGGACCGGCTGCGGCTGCCCGCCGACCAACTCGCCGCGCTGTTCCTGGCCGTCCTGGTGCCCAGCCGCACCCCGCTGGCCGGCGCAACGCCGACCCCGGCCGAACTGGTCGACCTGTTCCTGCACGGCGCGCTGGCGCCGGCCGAAGCGGAGAAGGACCGATGAGCGTCACCCTCAACCACACGATCGTCCCGGCTCGGGACCACCGGGCGGCGGCCCGGTTCTTCGCCGACATCATGGGGCTGCCGGTGCTTGCGCCGGCCGGGCGCAACGGCCACTTCGCCCCGGTACGGGTCAACGATCAGCTCACCCTGGACTTCCTGAGCGTGCCCGCGCCGGAGGGCCACCACCTGGCGTTCGACGTGGACCCGGACACCTTCGACGCGATCCTGGCCCGGCTACGCGACGGCGGGGTGCCGTACGGCAGCGAGCCCGGCGCACCCGACAACGGACGGACCGACCATCCACTGTGCGCCCGAGGGCTGTTCTTCCGCGACGACTCCGGCAACCTCTACGAGGTGATGTCCCCGGCGTAGTGGGGGTGGCCAACCCGGCGGCCCGCGGTGAGTGACACCACCGCCTAAAGGCCAGGTCACCCCCCGCCAGCTGGCCTCCCGTGCTCGGCACCGCAGGGTCCGGTCCCGATCGCGGCGGCCGTGCGCTCGGTGTGCCCGCCCGGGTATCGGCTGACGAGCTCGGCGCCGATGCGGGCGAGTTCGTCCTGGACGGAGCGAGGCGCGATGACTTCGATCAGCGTGCCCCAGCCGGCGAGGTGTCGGGCGATGTCCGTCAGGCGGACCTCGAGCCGTACTTCACCCGTCCGGTCCAGGGAGCGCCCGGCTACGTCGAGTTCCGCATCGGCGACCAGCAGCACGAGCTCGGCATCATCGACCGCCGTTTCGCCCCTCGCCCGCGCCCGCAGGAGGCCAGCGGCGCGGTGATCTACTGGCACGTGGACGACGTCGAGACCGCATTCGAGCGGCTGCTGTCGCTGGGCGCCACGGCGTACGAGAAGCCGGTCCAGCGCGGTCCCGGCTTCGTCACCGCCTCTGTGGTCGACCCGTTCGGCAACATCTTCGGCGTCATGTACAACGAGCACTACCTGCAGATGGTGGGCCGATGACGCACCTCGCGGCGGCCGCCGGACGGGAACCGTCGACGTACCCGTCCAGAGCGCCCCGGCGCACCCGGGAACGGGCGGGCGCGACCTGTGCGCCCGGCGGTCAGCGCCGGCCGGTGCCTCGCTGCCGGGCGTCGTAGTCGCGGCGGGCCTGGTCGACCTGGTCGAGGTTGACGGCCGACCACTCGGCGAGGGTGGCGAACAGCGGCGCGAGGCTGCGCCCCAGCTCACTGATCTCGTATTCGACGCGCGGCGGGACCTCGGGGTGGTAGGTGCGTACGACCAGGCCGTCGCGCTCTAACTGCCGCAACCGCTGGGTGAGCACCTTCGGGGTGATGGTGGTCAGGCGGCGTTCCAGTTCCACAAACCGTTGCCGCCCGTACTCGTGCAGCGCCCAGAGGATCGGGGTGGTCCAGCGGCTGAACACGATGTCGACCACCGGCGCGATCGGGCAGGCCTGCTCGGGGTCGAGCGCCACCGGGGACACCGGCGTGGTGCTGCTGCTCACAATCGCCTCCCCGGCCATTACTTTCCTCTAGGTACCTACTATATCCAGGCAACTAGCGTCCTGAGGTGTCCAGAGAGCACACCGAAAGGAAGCAGTCATGATCGTGGTGACGGGAGCGACGGGGAACGTCGGGCGGCCGCTGGTGCAGGCGTTGGCCGCGGCCGGGGAGCCGGTGACGGCGGTGTCGCGGCAGGTCACGGCGGCCGACCTGCCGGCCGGCGTACGGGCCGTGCCCGCTGACCTGGCCACGCCGGCCGACCTGAAGCCGGCGCTGCACGGCGCGGAGGCGCTGTTTCTGCTGCTCACCGGGGAGTTGCTGGCGGCCGACCCGAGCGAGATCCTCGCCGCCGCCCGCGACGCCGGGGCACGCCGGGTGGTCCTGCTCTCCTCCCAGGGGGTGGGCAGCCACCGCTACCCGCCGCAGATCGAGGAGGCGGTGACGGCGTCCGGCCTGGAGTGGACGGTGCTGCGGCCCAGCGGCTACCACACCAACGCCTTTGCCTGGGCGGAGACGGTGCGCGGCACCCGGGCCGTCACCGCGCCCTTCGGTGACGTCGGTCTGCCGTTCGTGGACCCGGCCGACGTCGCCGAGGTCGCCGCGGTGACCCTGCGGCACGACGGCCACGGCGGGGCCACGTACGAGCTGACCGGCCCGGAGCTGGTCACGCCCCGCCGGCAGGCGGCGGCGATCGGCGACGCGCTTGGTGAGCCGGTGCGGTTCGCCGAGCTGAGCCCGGCGCAGGCCCGCGCGCAGATGCTGCAGTTCATGCCCGAGCCGGCCGTGACCGCCACGCTGGGCATCCTGGGCGCCCCCACGCCGGCCGAGCAGCGGGTCAGCCCCGACGTCGAGCGGTTGCTCGGCCGGGCGCCGCGTACCTTCGCCGACTGGGCGGCGCGACACGTGGCCGCCTTCCGGTGACCGGCCCACCGGCTCGCCGGGCGGTGGTCGCCCGACGAGCCGGCCGGCCCACGGCTCAGCCCTGCGGGCGCGGGCAGATGCAGAACGGCTGGCCGATCGGGTCGATCAGCACGGTCCACCGCTCGCCGCCCGGCTGGAACTCCGGCCTGGTCGCGCCGGCCGCCACGAACTCCTTCTCGGCGACGGTCAGGTCGTCGACGTACACGTCCAGGTGGTAGCGCTTGCCGGCGGTTTCGTCCGGCCAGGCCGGCGGCGTGTATCCGTCGACCAGGCCGAAGCCGATCGACGTCCCATCCTTGCTGATCATGGCGTATTCGGCCTGGCTGTGGGTGACCTCCCAGCCCAGGACGCGGGAGTAGAACCCGGCGTGGGCGGCCGGGTCGGAGCTGTCGAGGTTGACCATCGCGAGGTCGGCGTGCACTGTCATGCCGGCCATCCTGTCGGCAGATCCTGACATCCTCTGGCAGGTACCGGTCGACTCTTTCAGCAGAGCAGCTCCAGGTGCCGGTGGGCGTCGGCGGCGATGTCCTCGTGCCGCAGCCGGCGCCGGGCCCAGAGCCAGGCCGCCGTCTCGGCCTGCTCGTCGCCCCACGCGGCGTGCTCGACCAGCAGCGCGGCGGTGAGCGCGTACGCGGTGCGCAGCGCCAGCCCGCGCGCCCCGGCGACCACCTCGACGGCGGCCGGGTCGGCGGTCACCTCGGCGAGCCGGGTACGCAGCTCCTCGGTGACCGCCGCCAGGGTGTCGGCCAGGGCGGGGGAGAGCGGGCGGGCCAGGTCGACGGCGGCGGCCAGCCGGCGCAGCAGCGGCGCGCCGGCGTCCTCCCGGGCGACCGCGCGCAGCACGTCCAGGGCGAGCACGTTGGTGGTGCCCTCCCAGATCGGCAGCACCTGCGCGTCGCGCAGCAGCCGCGGCACCCCGGTGTCCTCGACGTAGCCGGCCCCGCCGAACGCCTCGACGTACTCGCTGGCGGAGGCCACGGCGAGCCGCCCGGTGGCGAGCTTGGCCAGCGGCGCGACCACCCGCAGCTCGGCGGCCGCGTCCGGGTCGCCGCCGACCTCGACCCGCCCGAGCAGCGCGAACGCGTGCCCGGCGAGGACGAACGCGCCGGCCGCGTCCACGGCGAGGGCGCCGAGGGTGGCCCGGTGCAGCGGCGACTCGATGAGCCGTCCGCCGGTCACCTGCCGGCCCTCGGCGTACGCCCGGGCGTACGCCAGGCCGCGGCGCATGCCGGAGGCGGCGGCGGAGGCGTTGTGCACCCGGGTCACCACGACCAGGGTCATCGCCCGGACCAGCCCGGGCACGGCCGGGTCGCCGAGGGGCAGCGCGTACGCGTCGCGCAGCCCGATCTCGGCGGTGGGCAGCGCCCAGGTGCCGAGCTTGTCCTTGAGCCGGTGCACGGCCACCCCGGGCGCCGGCGCGTCGGGGGCGGCGGAGGCGCCGGCCAGCGGCGAGTCGGCGGCGTAGCGGGGCACCAGGAACGGCGCGAGGACCCGGCTGCCCCGGCCGGCGCCGTCGGGCCGGGCCAGAGCCACCGCCATCGGCGAGTCGGCGGCGGAGCAGAACCATTTCTCCCCGGTCAGTCGCCACGACCCGTCCGCGGCGGGCCGGCCGATGGTGCTGGACCGGGACAGGTCGGAGCCGCCCTGCGACTCGGTCATCCACTGCCCGCTGACGATCGCGGTGTCCGGGTCGGTGGAGATGAGCCGGGGCAGCCAGGCCTCCCGCACAGCCCCGTCGACCTCGGGGAGGCTGAGCAGCGCGGCGGCGCCGTCGGCCATGGCGACCGGGCAGGAGAAGGTGGCCGACTCCGGGGCGTACAGGTGCAGCAGGGCGTGCTGGACGACGCGGGCGGCGGCCCCCCAGGTGCCCCGCGCGGACTCCAGATAGGGCAGCGCGACCACGGCGTGCCGGGCGGCGGCGGCGCGCTGGGCCTGCCAGCCGGTCGAGGTGTCGATCCGGTCGACGCGGGCGCCCCAGGGGTCGTACCGGACCAGGGTGGGCGGGTGCGCCTCGGCGTCGGCGTGCGCGGCCCGCAGCGGCCCAACAACGTCGGCGGCCAGGTCGGCCAGCCGGCCCTTCGCGGCGGCGTGCCCGGCCGGGCCGAGGTGCCGCTCCAGCCAGGACCGCAGCAGCGGGTCCCCGCTGTACGGGTCGTCGGGGGTCGGTGCCGGCTGCACGTAGCGGGTCATGCTCACTCCTTCGAGGGGTGTGGGCCGACGGTAGACGATGCCGCCACCGACGCGACAGGGTCAATGTGGCTGCGCGGTGACGTAACGGGCACATACGGTCGATCCCGATGGGCAAGGAGCAGGCGTGGAGCCGGCCGGCCCGGCCCCGCCGGCCGGTCCGCAGCGGTCTGGTGCTGGCCGGCCTCGGACTGGGCCTGTGCCTGATCGGCGTGGCCGGTCTGGGCGTCTGGAACGTGCAGATGATGCTGCAGGCCAACGGCCCGGTCCGGGACACCGCCGACGCGTTCCTGCGGGAGGTGGCGTCGGGAGACACCGACAAGGCTTACCAGAAGCTGTGCCGGGACGCGCGTAGCCGGTGGAGCGCGGTCGGCTTCGGCAGCTGGGTGCGCACCCCGCCGCAGATCAGCGGCTACGAGATCACCGACGTGTCGGTGGCCACCGAACGCGGCATCCCGCGCGCCACGGTGAAGGCGCGGCTGACCCGCGACGGCGGCGCCAGCGAGGAGCGCAGCCTGCGGGTGGTGCAGGAGGACGGCAAGTGGCGGGTGTGCGGGGACCCGTTCTGACGCCGCAGCCGGGGACGACACGGTGGGCGGCGGTGCCCTATGGTGTCGGCACCACGACTGGCGAAGGTGGGTCACCACCGGGGAGTGCGGATCGGGGGCGTCGACCGCCTGGGTGCCCTCATCAACGAGATGAGGAAGCACATGCCCATCGCCTCGGCCGGTCGTCATCGGATCCTGCACCTGTCTGACACCCACGTCACGGCGAGCGGCGTCGACGAGGACGGCGTGGATGCCCTGGCCGCCCTCGATCGCATCCTCCACGACGCGCGTTTCGTGCCAGGCATCGACCTGGTGGTCGTGAGCGGGGACATCGCCGACGACGGGTCCGTCGCCGGCTGTGCCGCCGTGCGGGCGAGGGTCGGCCACTTCGCACGGGACAGGGGGATCCCGCACGTCTACTGCCCCGGCAACCACGACACCCGCGAGTCGTTCGCGAAGGTGCTGGGCACCGGTCACCTGGCCGCGGACGGCACCGACATGGGTGAGCCAGCCGACCTGGGGTCCGACGAGCGGGCGGCCGTGAGCGTGATCCGCGGGCTGCGGGTGATCACGCTGGACAGCCTGGTGCCCGGGGCGGTGCACGGCGTGGTCGGTGCCGAGCAATTGCGCTGGCTGCGGTCAGTGCTGGCCCGGCCCGCCGAGGCGGGCACGGTCGTCGTGCTGCACCACCCGCCGATCGCGCTGCACTCGTCGCCGCTGATGGGCTCGGTCAACCTGCGCAACGCCGAGCAGTTCGCCGCGGCCGTTGCCGGTGGCGACGTGCGGGCAGTTCTCTGCGGGCACTACCACCTGCAGCTGTCCGGGTCGTTGGACGGCATTCCGGTGTGGGTCACACCCGGCGTGGTCACCCGCATCGACCTCACCGCCCCGCCGCGGCTGGAGCGGGCCGTCACGGGCGCCGGCGCGTCGGTCGTCGACCTCGGCGGCCCGTTCTCGCCGATGTGCCACACCCTCCACGCTCGCGACCCGCGGGCGGGACAGCAGGTCTACCTCGTCGACGCCGTGTCGGGCGTGGACGTGCCGACGGAGTGACGGCCGAGCGCTCAGGCGCGCGGGCCGAGGTCCCCGGAGCGGTAGTGCCGGCGGCAGAGCACCTGGTAGCGCACGTCGGCGTCGTCCACGGTGTCGCCGATGACGACCTGCTCGCCCTCGCGGACCACCCGCCCGTGCACGACCCGGGCGTTGAGCAGCCCTTCCCGGCCGCACCAGCAGAGCACCTCGACCTGGATCCGGGCCACCTCGTCGGCGAGTTCGAACAGCCGCTGCGCGGCCGGGAAGAGGCAGGAGCGGAAGTCGGTGGCCAGGCCGAACGCGTACACGTCGACGTCGTACTCGTCGACCAGCTCGGCCATCTGCTCGACATGCTCCAGGTTGTAGAAGGAGGCCTCGTCGCAGATCAGGTAGTCGACGCGTACCCCGTCGGCGAGCGCGTCGCGGACCAGATCGCGCAGGTCGAGCTCGTCGGTGACCTCGATGGCGGCGTGCGCCAGGCCGATGCGGGTGGTGACCTGCGGGCCGAGTGACCGGTCGATGCGGGTGGTGACCAGGCCGCGGCGGCCCTGCCGGGCGTGGTTGTAGTTCATCTGCAGGGCCATCGTGGACTTGCCGCAGTCCATCGGCCCCCAGAAGAACTTCAGCGCGGCGGCGTGCAGCGGCCGCCCGTCGCCGCCACGGGCGGCGGCGCAGCCACCGGCACGGTCGGTGCCGGGGCCGGAGAGGGGCCGGGCCAGGCAGATCGGGGCGGCGGCGTTGTCGGTCACGTCGGGGCAGCCTAGTCCATCGACGCGAGAGGATCTTGCTGGTGCGCGGGCCGGGATGTCGTGCCCGGCCCGCGCGTCCGGCCCGGGCTACAGCACCCGGGGCGGGGTGTTGCCGGCGGCGACGATGGCCCGGCGGATCGGCACCGCGGCGAGCAGCGCGAACCCGAGCACGAAGAAGATCAGCAGGGAGACCAGGCCCACCCGGTACGAGGCGGTGAGCTGGAACACCAGCCCGAAGGCGAGCGGCCCGAGCCAGCTGGTGCCCTTGTCGCTGATCTCGTAGAAGCCGTAGTACTCGCCTTCCTTGCCGGCGGGGATGAGCTGGCTGAACAGCGACCGGCTCAGCGCCTGGCTGCCGCCGAGCACCAACCCGATGCAGCCGCCGAGCACCATGAACGGCAGCGGCGCCTCGGCGGGCAGCCGGAACGCGGCGATGATCACGGCGGTCCACAGCACCAGGGACAGCAGCACGGTCTTCCAGGCGCCGATGCGCCGCGCGAGGGCGCCGAGGGCGAGCGCGCCGCCGAAGGCGAGGAACTGCACCAGCAGGATCGTCACGATCAGGGTGCCCTGCTCCAGCTTCAACTCCTCGGTGCCGTACTGGCTGGCCAGGGTGATGACGGTCTGGATGCCGTCGTTGTAGACCAGGAAGGCGAGCAGGAAGAACAGCGTCAGCGGGTACGCCTTGATCTCCCGCAGGGTGCGGCCGAGCTGCTTGAACCCGTCGGTCAGCACGTTGCCGCCGGCGTGCAGCGCCGCGGCGGTGGGGTGTTCGCGCAGCCAGCGCAGCGGCAGCAGGGTGAACGCGGCCCACCACACGCCGGCCGAGACGATCGACCAGCGGGCCAGGTCCAGGGTGCGCTGCGGGTTGCCCTCCTCGCTGAGCATGCTGACCGCGACCAGGTTCAGCGCGAGCAGCAGCCCGCCGCCGAGGTAGCCGATGGCCCAGCCGCGGCTGGAGATGGCGTCGCGGTCGTCGGGGCCGCCGAGCTGCGGCAGGAACGAGTTGTAGACGACGACGGCCGCGCCGAAGGAGATGTTGGCGATCAGGAACAGCGCCCCGCCGAGCAGGTACCGCTCGCCGGTGACGAAGGCGAACGCGATGGTCGCCCCGGCTCCGGTGAACGCCGCGGCGGCCAGCAGCTGCTTCTTGTGCGCCGACCGGTCGGCGATCGCCCCGATCACCGGCAGCACGAACACGGTGAGGAACACCGACAGCGAGATCAGGTACGGGTAGTAGGAGCCGGCGGCGACCCGGATGCCCAGCGGGTGCACGTACCCGTGGCAGCTGTCGGCGCCCAGCTCGCAGCCGGCGGCCAGCTCGGTGACGGTGGTGAGGAACGGCCCGAGGAACACCGTGATCACGGTGGTCTGGAAGGCGGAGTTCGCCCAGTCGTAGAAGTACCAGCCGGTGCGCTCGCGGCGGGTGCTGCCCGGCTGGGCGGGCTCGGCGACGGCGGGGGTGACCGTTTCGGCCATCGGGGTCCTTCGTCTCAGGCGGCCCAGTGGCCGCGGCTGCGGTAGACGTCGCGCAGCACGCCGACGTGATCGGTCATGATGCCATCCACACCAAGATCAAGTAAGTCGTGCATGTCGGCAGGTTCGTCGATCGTCCAGACGTGCACCTGCAACCCGATCCGGTGGCAGTACGCGAGGAACCGCCGGTCGACCACGGGGATGCGCCCGTACCGGACGGGCACCTGGGCGGCGACCACGGACGGGGGCAGCCGCAGCGACCGCCCGTGCAGGGAGGCCATCCGCAGCCGGGCCACCCCGCGCATGCCGAGGCTGGTGGCGACCTTCGCCCCGGCGAGGGCACGCAGCCGGGTCAGCCGGGCGTCGCTGAACGAGGCGAGCAGCACCCGGCCGCCGGCGCCGGCCCGGGTGACCGTGTCGACGGTCGGTGCGACGCCGCCGTCGGCCTTGACGTCGATGTTGAACCGGACCTCCGGCCAGGCGGCGAGCACCTCGTCGAGGCGGGGCACGAGGGCGGCGCCGCCGACGCGTATCGAGGCGAGGTCGGCCCAGCGCAGGTCGGCGATGCGGCCCCGTTCGCCGGTGACCCGGCGCAGGGTGGGGTCGTGGAAGATCACCGCCACGCCGTCGGCGGTGGCGTGCACGTCGGTCTCCACGTACCGGTAGCCGAGGGCGACGGCCCGGGCGAACGCGGCGGCGGTGTTCTCGTCGCCGTCGGCCGCGCCGCCGCGGTGGGCGAAGGCCAGCGGTGCGGGGGCGTCCAGGTAGCCGTGACGGGGCTGCACGCCGGAAGTATGCCGGGCCTCGGTGGCGTCCCGGTGACCGGCCGACGTCGCCCCAACGAACTTCCCTATCCTTCCCCATCATGCCTAAGATGGGGCACGATGAGTAATGACATGTACTCGGTCGAGCAGGTGGCCGAGCTGCTCGGGCTGCACGTACGCACCGTGCGCGGCTACATCCGCGCCGGCCGGCTGCGTGCGGCGCGGATCGGCAAGCAGTACCGGATCTCCCGCGCCGACCTCGACGCGCTGACCGGGCGGCCCGCGCCGGCGCCGCCCACCGGTACGCCGGCGCTGGAGGTGTCGAGCATCGTGCAGGTCGACGGCGTCGACCGGGCCGCCGCCGACCGGCTCGCCACGCTCGTGCTCGCCGGCGTCAACACCGGCCACGACCCGACGCGCCCGCTGCGCGTCCAGACCGTCCACGACGAGGAGCGCCACCGTATGAAGATCATTGTGCTGGGCGACGCCGCTGCCACCGCCGAGCTGCTGCGCCTGCTCGACGCGGTCCTGCAGGGCGGCAACGGCCTGCTCGCGGGGGAGGTCCGGGATGCCTGACGTGCTGCAGGAACGGGCCGGGGTGGCGGTGCTGGTGTGCGACCCGGCGGGCCCGCCGGTGACCACCACGCAGGAGGCCCTCGACCTGATCGGCGGTGCGGCCTTCGGCGGCGCCGAGGTGGTGGCCGTGCCGGCGGACCGGCTCGACCCGCGCTTCTTCTCCCTCGGCACCCGCTTCGCCGGGG
Source organism: Micromonospora sp. NPDC047738 (assembly GCF_040642675.1). NCBI lineage: Bacteria > Bacillati > Actinomycetota > Actinomycetes > Micromonosporales > Micromonosporaceae > Micromonospora > Micromonospora sp. NPDC047738. The sequence goes on along the minus strand of NZ_JBEYSO010000009.1, from coordinate 64,324 downwards.
AGATCATGCAGAAGTTCGTGAACTACCGGCTGCGGCTGGTCGTGGTCGGGGACATCACCCGGCACCTCGCGGCCAGCGCGGCACTGCGGGCGCTGGTGGCCGAGTCCAACCGCCACGACCACGTCTGGTTCCTGCCCGACCTGGCCGCGCTCGACGCCCGGCTGGCCGCCGCCACCTGACCCCTGCGGCCCCGGGCGCTCACGCGCGCGGTCACCGGCCCGGCCGGCGGCGACGGTGGGCGCGAGCCGTGTCGGCCGGGCGGCCGGGGTCCACGTGGCGGGGCCAGTACGGCTCGTCGGGGCGCAGCCGCGCCAGGTTGTCGGTGATCGCGTCGATGATCCGGTCGGTGGCCCGCCGGGCGGCTCCGGGCGTGCCGGGATTCAGGTGGCTCAGGACCACCGGGGTGCCGAAGTGCACCCGGATCACCGGTCGCCGCACGACCGCCCGGGCGACGGCGCGCAGCAGGCCCTTGGGCGCCCGGTACGGCAGCACCTCGTGGGAGCCCCACTGGGCGACCGGCACGACGGGGGCGCCGCTGGCGAACGCGAGCCGGGCGGCGCCGGTCTTGCCGCGTTCGGGCCACATCCCGGGGTCCAGCCCGATGCGCCCCTCCGGGTAGAGCAGCACCACCGAACCGCCGGCCACGGCCGCCGCGGCGGCCTCCAGGGACTGGTGCACGGCGCTGGTGCCCCGGTCGACCCGGATGTGCCCGGCGCGGCGCATCAGCGGGCCGAGCACCGGGGCGCGGAACAGCCCGCCGGTGGCCATGATCCGCGGGGCGACGCCCCGGGCCCGGCAGGCGGCGGCGAGGACCACGGGGTCGAAGGGGTTGATGTGGTTGGCGGCCAGGATCAGCGGCCCGTGGCGCAGGCCGGCCGGCACCTCGCCGGTGACCTCGAGGCGGCCGAGCAGGCCGACGACGACGCGGGCGAGCAGCTGCGCGGCGCGCCACAGCAGCGGCGCCCGCCAAGGGGTGGTCGGGGTCTCCATCAGTGCTGGATGGTCGCACGCGTCGGGGTGGGCGCGAGACCCGATCCCGGGCCGTGCGGCACAGGTGATCAAGGTCATTGGTCCCGGGCCGGTTCGGGACCGCCGGCCCTGCCGATTCGTCTACGACGCCGAGTAGTATTTACTACGTCCCGTAGTACGCACAGCTGGGGGTTTCAGTGGACGCGTTGGACGTCGCCCGCTGGCAGTTCGGTGTCACCACCGTCTACCACTTTCTCTTCGTGCCGTTGACCATCGGCCTGTCCGTGCTGGTGGCGATCCTCCAGACCATGTGGCACCGCACCGGCAAGGAGCGGTACCTCAAGCTCACCAAGTTCTACGGCAAGCTCTTCCTCATCAACTTCGCGATGGGCGTGGTCACCGGCATCGTGCAGGAGTTCCAGTTCGGCATGAACTGGTCGGACTACTCCCGCTTCGTCGGCGACATCTTCGGCGCGCCGCTGGCCATCGAGGCCCTCGTCGCGTTCTTCCTCGAGTCGACCTTCATCGGGCTGTGGATCTTCGGCTGGGACCGGCTGCCCAAGCGGCTGCACCTGGCCGCCATCTGGGCCGCCGCGATCGGCACCAACCTGTCCGCGTACTTCATCCTCGCCGCGAACTCCTTCATGCAGAACCCCGTCGGATACCGGGTCAACCCGAGCACCGGCCGCGCCGAACTGACCGACTTCTTCGCGGTGCTCACCAACAAGGTCGCCCTGATCACCTTCCCGCACACCCTGGCCGGGGCGTTCCTGGTCGCCGGGTCGCTGATCGTCGCCGTCGGCCTGTGGCACCTCATCCGCAACCGCGGCAGCGCCGACACCGACGCCTACCGCTTCGCCACCAAATTCGGCTCCTGGGTGGTGCTCGTCGCCTCCGCGGCGGTGCTGTTCACCGGCGACATCCAAGGCAAGATCATGACCGAGGTGCAGCCGATGAAGATGGCCGCCGCCGAAGGCCTCTACACCACCGAGAGCCCCGCCTCGTTCTCCGTACTCACCGTCGGCAGCCTCGACGGCAGCCGCGAGGTCTTCGCCCTCAAGATCCCGTACCTGCTGTCGTTCCTCGGCACCGGCGACCCCAACGGCACCGTGCAGGGCATCAACGACCTGCAGGCCCAGTACGCCGCCCAGTACGGCGCCGGCAGCTACACCCCGATCATCCCGGTCACCTACTGGAGCTTCCGCTTCATGATCGCCCTCGGCCTGGCCGCCGCCGCGATCGCCCTGATCGTGCTCTGGACCCAACGCAAGGGCCGCACCCCGACCAGCCGGTGGCTGCTGCGCGCCGGCCTCGTCATGCCGCTGCTGCCGCTGCTGGCCAACTCCTTCGGCTGGATCTTCACCGAGATGGGCCGCCAACCGTGGATCGTCTTCGGCGAGATGCTCACCCGCAACGGCGTGTCCCGCAGCGTCTCGCTGACCGAGGTGCTCACCTCGTTCACCGCGTTCACCCTCATCTACGCCACCCTCGCCGTGGTCGAGTTCAAGCTGCTGGTCCGCTACGCCAAGGCCGGCGTACCCGACCTCACCCCGCAACCCGCCGACGACGACACCGACGACGCCGAGCGCCCGCTGGCGTTCGCCTACTGACCCCGGAGCCCATCGTGGAACTGACCACCGTCTGGTTTCTCCTCGTCGCCGTGCTCTTCACCGGCTACTTCATCCTCGAAGGCTTCGACTTCGGCGTTGGCATGCTGCTGCCCGTCCTCGGCCGCGACGACCGGGAACGCCGCGTCCTGATCAACACCATCGGCCCGGTCTGGGACGGCAACGAGGTCTGGCTGATCACCGCCGGCGGCGCCATGTTCGCCGCCTTCCCCGAGTGGTACGCCACCCTCTTCTCCGGCTTCTACCTGCCGCTGCTGCTGATCCTGCTCGCCCTGATCGCCCGCGGGGTCGCCTTCGAATACCGGCACAAGCGCCCCGAGGCGTCCTGGAAGCGCCGCTGGGACCAGGCCATCTTCTTCGGCTCGCTGCTGCCGGCGATCCTCTGGGGCGTCGCCTTCGCCAACATCCTGCGCGGCGTGCCACTTTCCGCCGACCACGAGTACGTCGGCGGCCTGCTCGACCTGCTGCACCCGTACGCCCTGCTCGGCGGGGTGACCACCCTGGGCCTGTTCCTCACCCACGGCGCGATGTTCCTCGCCCTGAAGACCACCGGCGACATCCGCGCCCGCGCCGGCACCCTCGCCGTCAAACTCGGCGCCGGCACCGCCCTGGTGGCGGTGGCCTTCCTGGCCTGGACCCTGTCCATCCGCTCCAGCGCGGCCGCCGTCGTGCTCGCCGCCGGCGCCGCCCTCGCCCTGCTCGGCGGTGTCGCCGCCGCCCGGGTACGCCGGGAGGGCTGGGCCTTCACCGGCACCGCCGTGGCGATCGGCCTGGCCGTGGCGACCCTGTTCGCCGCACTGTTCCCCAACGTGCTGCCGTCCACCCTGGACGCCACCGGCACCCTGACCGCCAGCAACGCCGCCTCCACCCCCTACACCCTGAAGATCATGACCTGGGTGGCGGTGGTGTTCACCCCGATCGTGCTGGCCTACCAGGGCTGGACGTACTGGGTGTTCCGCAAGCGCATCGGCGTGGCCAACATCCCACAACACTGAGCCCGCACGCGGGGCCGGGACGACCCGTCACCCCGGCCCCGCGCACTACAGTGAGCCGAGTGACCGACGCACCGTGGACCCGCCTGTCCGGCAGCGCGACCCCGCTCGTCGGCGCCCCGATGGGCGGCGGCGCCACCACCCCGGCCCTGGTACGCGCCGTCACCGCAGCCGGCGGCTTCGGCTTCCTCCCGGCCGGCTACAAGACCCCCGACGCGGTCGCCGCCGACCTGGCCGACCTGGCCGCCACCGGCACCCCGTGCGGGGTGAACCTGTTCGTGCCCGGCCCCGCCGAGATCGACGACACCACCTTCCGCCGGTACGCCCGGCAGATCGCCGCCGAGGGCGAACCGTACGACCTCGACCTGGCCGACGCGCCGCTGGTCCACGACGACGACCACTGGCCCGACAAGATCGACCTGCTGGTGCGGCACCCGGTGCCGCTGGTCAGCTTCACCTTCGGGCTGCCCGACCCGGCGGCCCTCGCGGCGCTGCGCCGCGCCGGCTCCCGGGTGCTGGTCACCGTCACCTCGGTCGCCGAGGCCCTCGCCGCCCGCGACCTCGGCGTCGACGGGCTGGTCGCCCAGGGCACCGAGGCGGGCGGGCACAGCGGCACCCACACCCCACGCCGGCCCGCCCCGCCCACCTCCACCCGAGCACTCGTCCGCGACGTCGCCGCCGCCACCGGGCTGCCCGTGGTGGCCGCCGGCGGCGTCGCCGGCCCCACCGACGTACGCGACCTACTCGCCGCCGGCGCGGCCGCCGTGGCCGTCGGCACGCTGCTGCTGCGCACCGACGAGAGCGGAGCCAGCCGCACCCACCGCGACGCCCTGGCCGACCCGGCCCGCACCAGCACCGTGCTCACCCGCGCCTTCACCGGCCGACCCGCGCGGGGCCTGCGCAACACCTTCATCGACCGGTACGAGCCGACCGCCCCGCTCGGCTACCCCGAGCTGCACCACCTGACCCGGGGCATGCGCGCGGCGGCCGCCGACGCCGGCCACCCCGACCGGGTGCACCTATGGGCCGGCACCGGCTACCGGCACGCCGGCACCGGCCCAGCCGCCACCGTGGTCGAACGGCTGACCGCCGCGCTCTGAGGCCCCTAGTGCGCCTCGCGCAGCTCCGCCAGCCGGGCCTCGATCTCCGCCAGCTCCGCACGCAGCTTCTCCGCCTGCTGCTCCGCCTCCGCCCGCTCCGCCGCCAGGATCTGCTCCACCGCCTCCTGCACCCCCGGCACGTCCACCAGCGCCACCATCCGCAACGCCTCCGCCGGCTTCACCACGTACGGCTTGGCGAGGGCCTTCGCGCCCTGCTGCGCCGCCACCGTCCACTCACCCTCGGCGTACGCCAGGGTGACCGTCAGCCCGGCCGGGCTCTTCGGCTTCGCCGCCTTCACCGCCCGACGCGCCGGCTTGGCCTCCACCTGCTGCTCCACCTTCGGCTCCTCCCGGCGCGGCGCCGGCACCCGCGGCGTGTCCAGCACGAACTCCGGCTCCGCCGGCGCCGGCGGCTCCTCGACCTCCGGCTTCGGCTCCGCCGGCTTGCGGCCCGCGCCGCGCGGCGCCATCGCCACGTCGGCGGGGGAGAAGGGCAGCTCGTCGCGGCCGAACCGCACCACCACGAACTCCTCGGACACCTCCGGATCGGTCAGCTCCACCACCTGGCCGACCTGACCCGCCATCTGACCCGCCGCCGCCGTGAACACCACCTTCGGTTTACGGCCCGCGGCCAACGCCTCCCGAATCCCCTGCACCTCGTCAGTGGACAAACCCTGGCCCGCCATCACACGCCCTCTTCCGTACACACGTTTGATTGCAGCCTTGATACCAGCCGGCTGCGACACGGGGAAGATCAGCCCCCCGTGTGATCTTCCCCGCCGCAGGCCAGGGCCGGCCACGGTAACGTCGGCCCAGCAGCCACAGCAGGGGAGGGGCAACAGTGGATCCGGTCACCGTCGTCACCGGCGGCAGCCGCGGCATCGGCGCCGCCACCGCCCGCCGCCTCGCCGCCGCCGGGCACCACGTCGCCATCGGCTACCGCCGCGACCACGACGCCGCCGCGGCTGTCCTCGCCGACATCCACGCCGCAGGCCGCCAAGGCGTCGCCGTGCCCGCCGACACCACCGACCCCGACCAGGTCGCCGCCCTCTTCGACGCCGCCGCCGACCTCGGCCCCCTCACCGGCCTGGTCAACAACGCCGGCGTCACCAGCCCGATCGGCCCGTTCACCGAGCTGCGCCTCGACGACCTGCGCCGGGTCGTCGACGTCAACCTCATCGGATACGTGCTGTGCGCGCAGCAGGCCGCCCGCCGGATGACCCGCGGCAGCGCCATCGTCAACGTCTCCTCCGCCGCCGCCACCCTCGGCAGCCCCGGCGAATACATCCACTACGCCGCCGTCAAGGCCGCCACCGACACCCTCACCGTCGGCCTGGCCAAGGAACTCGCCCCGCACGGCATCCGGGTCAACGCCGTCGCCCCCGGCATCATCCGCACCGACATCCACGCCCTGTCCGGCGTACCCGACCGCCCCGACACCGCCGCCGGCCGCATCCCGCTCGGCCGCGCCGGCGAACCCGACGAGATCGCCGGCGCCATCGCCTTCCTCCTCGGCCCCGACGCCTCCTACACCACCGGCGCCGTCCTGCGCATCGCCGGCGGCCTCTGACCCCACGCGCCCGCGGCCCGGGGCGTGCTGCCCGGGGCCGCCCGTCCTAAGGCCTCAGCTGGTGAACAGCTTCGCCGCGGTGATCACCGTCTGCACCACCCCGTAGCCCAGCAGCACCGACACCACCAGCCAGGAGACCACCAACCGGGCCTGCTGCCCCCGCGGGTTGCCCTCGCTCATCGCGTACCGCTCCTCTCCGCCACCACATCCTCGACCACGTCCCGGCCCGCCGCCGGCTCGTGGAACCGCTCCGGCACCGGCCGGATCAACAGGTTCGCCACGAACCCCACCGCCAGCACCCCGACCATCGTGAACAACGCCGGCCGATACGCCGCCGCCGTCAACGTCCCCGGCTTGCCCTGGGCGTCCAGGAACCCGTTCACGATCAGCGGCCCGGCGACCCCCGCCGCCGACCACGCCGTCAACAGCCGGCCATGGATCGCCCCCACCTGGAACGTGCCGAACAGATCCCGCAGATACGCCGGCACCGTCGCGAACCCACCCCCGTAGAACGACAGGATCACGCACGCCAGCAGCACGAACAACGCCGTCGCCGCGTGCCCGACCACGGCCAGCAGCACATACAGCACCATCCCGACACCCAGATACACCAGATAGATCGGCTTACGGCCGATCACGTCCGACGTCGACGACCACACGAACCGGCCGCCCATGTTGAACAGCGACAGCAGCCCCACGAACCCGCCGGCCGCCGCCACCGACACCGACGACGTCCCACCGTCGCGGAAGAAGTCCTGGATCATCGGGCTGGCCTGCTCCAGGATCCCGATACCAGCGGTCACGTTGCAGAACAACACCACCCACAGCAACCAGAACGACCGGGTCCTCACCGCATTCGCCGCCGACACGCTCGCCGTGGTCACCAGCGGCTTCGCCGCCACCCGCGCCGGATCGAACCCCGCCGGCCGCCAGCCCGCCGCCGGCACCCGCACGTTGAACACCCCGAACATCATGATCACGAAGTAGCCGACGCCCAACGTCACGAACAACCACACCAGCGCCGCCCCCGACGCCGTCGAGGCCGCGTTCGCCGGGTCGTACCCCGCGTCGTAGAACGACAGCAACTGCCGGGACAGGGGAGAGGCCACCATCGCCCCACCACCGAACCCCATGATCGCCAACCCCGTCGCCAGGCCCGGCCGGTCCGGAAACCACTTGATCAACGTGGAGACGGGGGAGATGTACCCGATCCCCAGACCGATCCCACCCAGCACCCCGTACCCGAGATACAGCAGCCACAACTGCCGCGTCGCGATGCCCAACGCACCGACCAGGAACCCGGCCGCCCAGAAACACGCCGACACGAACATCGCCTTCCGCGGCCCGCTCGCCTCCACCCACGTGCCCGCCACCGCCGCCGACAACCCCAGCATCACGATCGCGATGCTGAAGATGACCCCGACCGCCGTCTGGCTCGCCCCGAAATGAGCGATCAGCGAGGTCTTGTACACGCTCGTCGCGTAGACCTGCCCGATGCAGAGATGGATCGCCAACGCCGCCGGCGGAATCAGCCAACGGCTGTACCCCGGCGGCGCGACGGTGTGCCGACGATCGAGTGCGGAAAGCATGCTGCTTCCTCCCCGGAAGAGGCCGAGAAACGTCACCCCTACATGCCCCCACCGCACTCCGCGCCCAAACCCACCACGCGCCGGACGGTCGAAACCGTGAGCCGAACGGTCGGGGCGCTTCCTCCCCGGCCGCGCCACCCGACCCCGTCAGGACGCCCTGCCGCCAGCAGGTCACCGTGCGACACGTCGCCGGGAGCAAGGCCATCTCGCCCCAAACCGCCGAGTGGGTCAGGCGCCCCGGCAAGGCAGGCCGCTCATGGCGACACGGATCGCCGGCGCCGCTGACCCACCACCGCGATCCAGGAGGCCACGGCAGCGGCCAGCGGGGCGATCAGAAAGCCGAACACCGGCCGCCCCACCGCATCCACCAGCGCCCCGCCCGCCGCCGCACCACCCGCGCTGCCGACCGAGAACGCAGTGGCCGCCCAGGCGAACGCCTCGGCCACCGTGCCCGCCGGTGCCGCCTCGTCGATCACCACGAAGGCGATGGTCAACAGCGGCGGCAACGCGACACCGCTGACCGCCATCAGCACCAGCATCACCGCCGGCGCCGGAGTCAGCAGCAACGGCAGGTAACCGACCGCGAACACGCCGATGGCGCGGGGGAGCGTGGCGTGCCGGCGCAGCCCGGCGAAACGCACGTACAGCAGGCCCCCGACCAACGCCCCGGTCGCCTGCGCGGCCAGCAGCCAGCCCGCCCAGGACCTGGCTCCGGCCGACTCGGCATACCCGGCCACGGCGACGGTCACGCTCCCTACCGCCGCTCCGACCAGCAACAGCGCACCGAGAGTCAACCGCAGCCGGCCGGCCCGCAGCGGCCCCGCCCAGTGTCGCGGCGCCGGCTCGCCCCGCCAGCGCCGCACCGCGTCGGTCGTGGCGAACCAGACGGTGCCGACACCCTGCACGAGCGCGGCCGCGGCCAGACCACCGGCCGGACCGACCAATCCCACGGCGCCGAGCGTGACCACCGGACCAAGAATAAAGATCACTTCCTGCACTGCGATGTCCAGGGTGTACGCGGTCTGCACCTGGTGCGCGGGAAGCAGGTCGCGCCAGAGCACCCGCAGGCACGACTCGAACGGCGGCGCGCCCGCCCCGGCCAGCCCGGCCGCGAACACCGTCACCGCAAGATTGACGTGCGCGGCGGTGAGCGCGAAACCGACCGTCGACGCGGTCATGGCCAGCCACAGCACCGGCGGCTGGCGCCAACGGTCCGCCATGCGGGCGAGCATCGGCTGCCCGACCGCGGTACCGGCGGTGAACGCGGCGACCAGCAGGCCCGCGACGGTCAGCGTCATCGTCTCCCGGGCGAACACCAGCAGGGCGAGCGGAGCCGCGCCGAGCGGAATCCGGCCGAGCATGCTGGCGGCCAGGACCCGGGCGGTCCGTGGCGCGCGGAGCACCGCCGCGGCCGAGGTGTCGGCCGGGCGTGGAGGGATTGCGGAGGAACCGCCCGCGGGCGGGATCAGATGGGTGTTGTCGGACACGGGCATGACGAGACGCTCCCGGGAGATGGGGAATTGACCGGACGGTGGGCGCAGGAGCGGGCCCGGTCAGGGAGCGAAGTCGGAGCGATCGTGGTCGCTGCCGTACAGCGGCAGGTCCGGCGTGGTCCAACGACCGTACGCGGCGGCGACGGCTTCGAGGGGGACCACGCGAGCAGTCTACGTCCCGACGCGCGCGTGAGGAACCGGTGGCCGAAGCCGACGAACTCGCCGGAACACTCGGCACAGCACGACATCTGTCGTAACGGACAAGAGGCCCTCCGCTACGGATGGTCATTGACCCGCTCGATCAATATCGATCACGCTGTATCAACCATGTGTCTCTGGAGCTGACGGAGGTAGGGACATGGGAGTTGTGCGGCGATTGCTAGCCGTCGGAACTGTCGTCGGGGTGGTGATCATGGGTGCGCCCGCCTCGGCGAGCGCGACAGCGGACACACCCGGGATCGTCATCGAAAACGGTGTGACCCAACCGGTCTTCTCCTACGCCGAGGCGGTCCAGGAGGTCGTCTACGTCGAGGCGCCGATGGACAGTGACGCCGACGGTCGCCGGGATCTGATCGAGGTCGACGTCATCCGGCCGGCCGAGACCGAGGAGGGCCTGCGGGTGCCCACCATCATGGAGGCCAGCCCCTACTACGGCCGGGACCCCGGCGACCCACTGCCGGACAAGACCCGCGGATTCCCCGGCTGGTGGGACGAGTACTTCGTCCCCCGGGGCTACGCCGTCGTCCAAGTGGAGATGCAGGGCACCTCACGGTCCTTCGGCTGCCCGACCACCGGCGGACCCGAGGACACGATCAGCATCAAGGCGGTTGTCGACTGGCTCAACGGCCGCGCGCCGGGCTTCCACCACGACGGCAGCGCGGCGGTCGCCGACTGGAGCACCGGGAACGTAGGAATGCAGGGCGTGTCCTACGTCGGCACCCTGCCCAACGCGGTCGCCACCCAGGGCGTACCCGGCCTGCGGACCGTGGTGCCCATCTCCGCGATCTCCAGCTGGTACCGGTACGTGAACGACCAGGGGATCGCGTGGTCGACCTGGAGCGAGAACGTCAACTTCCGGTACACCGAGTACCTCGCCGACTACGTCTCCGTCGGCCGGACGCTACCGGGTTCCGCGTCGGCGCCGGCCTGCGAGTCGGTCATCACCGGGCTCGGCGACGCCGAGCAGGCCAGCGCCTCCGACTTCACCCCGTTCTGGCAGCAGCGGAACTACCTGCCCGACGCCAACAAGATCAAGACAGCGGAGACGTCCGTGTTCATGGTTCACGGTCTCACCGATTTCAACGTCAAGACCATGCACTTCGCCGATCTGTGGCGTGAGGTCGAGAAGCGCCAGATGCCGCGCAAGATCTGGCTCCACCGCGGCGCGCACGTGAACCCGACCAGCTTCCGGCTCCCCGAGTGGCAGGCGGTCATGCACAGGTGGATGGACCACTGGCTGTACGACATCCCCAACGGGATCATGGACGAGCCGATGGCGGACATCCAGCGTCCCGACGGCACCTGGGAAACCCACTCGACCTGGCCGGACGCCGCCGCCGAGAAGGTGGACCTGCGCTTCGGTCCGACGACGGCCGACGCGGCGGGCACCCTGTCGCTCAACGCGCCGAAGGGCAACCCCTCGCAGAGCTTCGTCGACCAGATCGAGTCGCAGGCAGTCAAGATCGGTAACGCGGAGCAGACCAAGCCCGGCCGGCTCGCGTACGTGACCCCACCGCTCGCTGCGGACGTACGCCTCTCCGGCACGCCGGAGCTGGCGGTCCGGATGTCGACGACGGCCGGGACGGCGCTGCTGTCGGCCCTCCTCGTCGACTACGGCGCGGGACCGACCGTCACCGTGGCGGGCAAGGACCCGCTGGAGGTGGTGCAGGAGTCCTGCGAGCCCGCGGACCTGGCCGATCGGACCGGGTGCGCCGAGCCGATGGAGGCGAGCGTCGCGATCACGCCGGAGCGCGTCCTGGCCTGGGGCCACATCGACGTGAAGAACTCGCCCGACATTCGGCGGAGCCACGCGCTGACGCCGGGCGAGGAGTACAACGTGCGGTGGAAGACCCTCCCGTCCGAGCACGTCATCCCGGCCGGACACCGGATCGGCGTCGTCATCACCGGCAACTACAACGCGAACCCGACGTCCAACCGCCCGGCGCGCGACGCGGCCGCGGTGGGCAGCCAGGTCACCGTGTACCTGAATGGCAGTGCGCTGACGCTGCCCGTCGTGGGGGGCACCGGCCGCCTGGGCTTCTGACCAGGAAGTCCGTTGTTGACTGCCTGAACGAGCGGGCGGTCCCTCACCAGGGCTTGCAACCGAGGTGAGGGACCACCCGCTAGGTGGCGCGTCACGCCGCCTGAACACGCTTCCGCTGACATTCGATAATGAACATTATGTCAAGTAAGACCGACGGACCCTTCCCTGACAGGGTATTCGGCGAGCCAGGCGGGCGGCCCGGATGATCTTCAAGGGGCCGGTCGGCCGCTCCGCGCCAGCCGCCCCGCCCGTACCGTCGCGTGGTGAACAGGCGCAAGGTCATCGTCGCAGGGCTCGGGATCGTCGCCGCCGAACTGGTCGCCAGTGCCTGGTATCCGGTGCCGGTCTACATCGCCTGCGTGACGAGCGCGGGAATCCTGCTCGTGGCGGCCCTGATCGCAGGCTGGCGGCGCAACCGGCGCCCGCCGGCGGCCTTCCTGGTCGACGAGCGCGACCGGAGCTTCCGGACGCCGGTCCACGCCAACGGCCTCCTCCTGGGGCCTGACCTGCCTGCAGTTCACCGGCTTCTTCCTGGCACTCATCCAGGAGACCTGGCTCGGCCTGGCCGGCGGGCTGCTCTTCGGCGGCATCCTCGCCGAGACCTGCCGGGCGTACTGGCGGGGTGCCGGGTTGACCCTGCGGCCCAGCGGGATCGAGGCCGCCAAGGCAGCCGGCGCCCTGATGATCCCGTGGGGTGGACGCTGGCGCGCGACGAGGTCGTCTTCGAGGGCGCCAACGCGGATTTCGTGGCCAAGGCGATCGCCACGTACGCGGCCGGGCCGGGCCGCCGGCACGCTATCGGCACCGTCGCCGAACTCGAGCGCCTGCAGGAAGGCCTGCCCGCGCGCCCACCCGGGGTGCTGGAGATGGGCGAACCCGCCCCCACCCGCACAGCCGTGCGGCGGGTGATCGTCGCGCTGGTCCTGCTGGCCGTCACCGTCCCCCTTGCCGCTGCCGCCGGGGACAAATTGGCTGAGGCTGCTCGTCGCCCCGCTGAGCGGGTTCGGCGGTCACCAGTTCTATCTGGCGCTGACCGGCTGGCGGGCGACCCGCCGAGCCCGGCGAGACCGTGGCCGACCCCGCCTGACTGCCGGCGGCTGCGCCCTGCTCCCCCTGCTGGCGGCGTGACCCGAACGCGAAAATCATGCATAATATGCCTTATGCATGACAAACCGGACGAGTCGGTCGGGCGATTGATCGAGGAGTTCCTGACCGCCCGGGCCACCCGCAAGCCCTCCCCCCACACCCTCGCCGCGTACCGGCGGGACCTCACCACCATCGCGGCCCTGGTCAGCGAGGACGAAACCACTCCCCTCCCCCTCGATCAACTGCCGATCGCCGCCCTCTCCCCCCGGGTCATGCGGGCGGCGTTCGCCCGGTTCGCCGCCCCGCGCGCCGCCGCCTCCGTGCACCGGGCCTGGTCCACCTGGAACAGCTTCTTCACCTTCCTGGTGGCGGAGGGGGTCGTACCGGGAAATCCGATGCCGGCGGTGGGGCGGCCCCGCACCCCGCTCCCCCAGCCCAAGCCGCTGCGCGGCGAGGACACCCCGGAGGAACTCCTGGCCGCGGTGGCCCGGGACGACGGCCGGCAGCGCGACCCGTGGCCCGAGCGCGACCTGGCGGTGCTGTCGCTGGCGCTGTGCGCGGGGCTGCGCCTGTCGGAGCTGTTGGCGTTGCGGGTGGCGTCGCTGGCCGGCCGGCCCGGCGAGCGGCGGGTGGACGTGGCGGGCAAGGGCGGCCGCCCCCGGACCGTGCCGATCGAGTCAGGTGTGGATCGGGTGCTGGCGGACTACCTGGACAGTCGCCGGCGCCGGTTCGGCGCACGCAGCGTACGGCCGGACTCGCCCTTGCTGGTGGACCGGCGGGGTGAGCCGTTGCGTCGGGGTGGCCTGCAGTATCTGGTGGAGTCCTGCTACCGGCGGGCGGGGATCGGTGACCGGGTGCCGCGGGGGGCGCGGCTGCACGCGTTGCGGCATACGTTCGCGACGCGGTTGGCGGAGGACGGGGCGAGCGCGGCGGAGATCATGCGGTTGCTGGGGCATGCGTCGTTGGCGTCGTCGCAGACGTACATCGAGGTGACGGCGGGTCAGCAGCGGGCGGCGGTGCGGTCGAACCGCACGAATCGTGCGTTGGCGGTGCTGGTGGGTGGGCGCGGCGACGATTCCTGATCGGGCGGGTGAGCTTCGCCGGTTCGGGGTGTCGTCGGGGGCTGGGGCGTGATGCTGCACGTATGCGAGAGGTAGCTGATGTCCCGATCGTGGGTGGGCCGGCCGACGGGCGGACCGCGACCGTGGAGCTGGACGATCGCGGCGACCCGCCGGCCGAGTTGCACCCCGGTGAGGTCGATGTGGTCGGCGACGGCCTGTACGTGCGGGAGCCGGTGGTCGGGTCGGGGCCGCCGTGGACGTACCACTGGCAGGCGGCCTCGTGACCGGGATCAGTCGGGGCGGTGCCGGCGGTCGAGGGTGCGGCGGTGTCGTTGCAGCGCCCGGTCGTGGGCATAGGCGAGCAGCCGTTGGGTCTCGGTGAGGCTGGCGATGCCGGGGTTGAGGACGCACGCCCATCCGTGGGTGCCGTAGACGGGGTGGGGCTGGATCTCGTCGAGGGTGGTGGCGTCGAGCGAGGGCCGGTGGTCGGTGAACTGGGCGGGTGGGTAGCCGAAGTGGCGTTCGAACTCGGCGCGGCCGAGGTCGAGGTTGAGCCGGTAGACGCCGGGCCGGTCGAGGTGGGAGTTGTCGTCGAAGCCGGGCATGTCGTGTTCGGCGAGGGTGGCGAACGGCCGGCGGCGGTCGGGGCCGACGAAGAAGAACCGGTATCCCCAGCTCACGGGTGGGGCGCCCGAGGCTTCGTCGGCGACGATGACGGTGACCTCGGGCAGGGCGAGGATGCGGTCGGCGATCTCGTCGGCGGTCGGTGCGGGTCCGGCGAGGTGCGGCGGGGCGTCGTGGGAGCGGCCGGGTGCGGGAGGGTTAGCCATGACCTCTACCGTATCGTTGACCCGCCCTTTGAGACTTTTCTGCTTGCCGGCCGGGAATCCTCGGCCAAACCCTCAAACCGCAGTGCATGTGTCGGCCGGCGGGGCTTGCCTGGTGGACTGCCGGGCGGCGGTGCGGCGCTGACGGGGCCCGATGGTCGTGGCGGTGGTGACGGCGAAGGCGCCGAGCAGCGCCAGCGCGGTGGCGGGGGCGAGCGCGGCCCAGGGGGCGCGTTCGACGTACGGCATGGCCTCGGCGAGCAGGAGTCCCCATTCCGGGGTGGGTGGCTGGGCGCCGAGGCCGACGAAGCCGAGGGAGGCGATCGCCAGGGCGATGCCGGGCAGCCGTAGGACGGCGTGGCGGGTGACCGCGGGTAGCACCCCGGGTAGCACGTGGGTGCGGAGGATGCGGGTGGGGCTCGCCCCGAGCACGCGGCTGGCCTGCACGTGGCCGCTGCCGCGTTCGTCTTGGACGAGGGCGGCGGTGTGCGCGGCCAGTGGTGCCCAGGCGGTGGCGGCGACCGCGACGGCGGCGCCGGTGGTGCTCGGGCCGAGTGCCGCCGCGACCAGCAGTCCGGCGATCACGGGTGGGCAGCACCATCGCCGGCTGGTGACTGACCCAGTGCTTGGCTGTCGGCTCGCGTTTCAGGAGCGGGCGACGGCTACACCGATTGGTGTAGGCGGTACTCGATCGGCGTCGATCAAGGTGACATCCCTGGGATGACGCGACGCAGGCCGGGATTTCATAGCGTCGGAGCATTCCCGAGTGAGGAGGCTCCATGTTGAGCGCTGGCCCGGCCGACACTTCGCCGACATCCCCTGGACCACAGTCGATCGAGCCCGCAGCGGTGCCGGGCTCGGCGCGCACCGCCCGCCGGATTGCCGTGGAGGGCGTGCTAGGTGGGCTGGCCTTGCCGCTGATCGGCTTCGCTGTAGTCGACGGGATCAACCCGGATTGGAGCCCGGCCGAGGCGATGATCAGCCACTATGTGCACGCTCCGCGTGGCGGGTGGCTGGTTCCGCTCGGCGTGCTGGCCCTGGCTGTCGCCTCGGGGACACTGACGTGGCTGGCTGCTGCGTACACCCGCGGGCGTCGTGCCGGTCTGGTGCTGCTCGGTGTCTGGACGTCTGCTCTGTTGGTCGCCGGCGTGTTTCCTGCCGACCCGCCCGGCCACTGGGACAAGCCGCCGACTACGGCCGGCACGCTGCACGGCGTTGCCGGGCTGCTTGCCTTCGCGGTCCTGCCCGCAGCTGCGGTCGTGCTCAGCCGGGTGTGGCGCCGGGACTCCCGGTGGCGTTCGGTCGCCGGTGGGCTGGCCGTTACTACGGCGCTGTCAGTGGTCGCGTTCGTCCTGTTCATGATCACGTTCCTCGACGTGCAGGGCGGCCCCTCCTTGGCGGTCGGACCGTGGGCAACCATCACCGGTCTCGCCGAGCGGGTGATGGTGTGGGCCTACGTCGGCTGGCTCGCTGTCGCGGCGGGCGGGCTGCGCCGTATCGCGCGGGGAGGATAATCCTCTGATGACACAGGCGGCTGCATCGATGGAACGCTCCTCCACCGCGCTGCCTACGATGTGGACCGGGTTGCCGCGTTGGGCCGTCACCGCGGTCCTGGCCGTGCTGACCCTGGTCGGCGTGCCGACGGGAATCGCGCTCACCGGTGGCAGCGTGACCGTGTACGGCGCAGTTCCGCTGGCCGAGACCCTCGCCATTCTGGTGATGCTGCGTCGGCGGTGGCCCTTGGTCACTCTGCTCGCTTCGGTGGCGGCGGTGACGGCGATGCGGGGTGCCGGCCTGGTGGAGGGAGGTTGGGTCTGGCCGGCCACCGTCCTGTTCGCCCACGCTGTCATGATCGGGCGCATCGGCTGGGCTGTCGGCATCGGCGCGGTCGTTGTGGCCTATGCCGCCAGTTGGGAGTGGGCGGTGCTCGGGTACAGCCCGAATCTGGTGGTCGGCCGGGTCGGTGGCGAGGTGTTCTGGCTGGCTCTCGTGGTGACGATCGGTGTCGCGTACCGCAACCGGCGCGGCTGGCAGCAGGAACTGGCCGCCCGGGTAGCGCAATCCGCGTACGAACGCGAGCTTGACGC
Source organism: Micromonospora sp. NPDC047738 (assembly GCF_040642675.1). Classification (NCBI taxonomy): domain Bacteria; kingdom Bacillati; phylum Actinomycetota; class Actinomycetes; order Micromonosporales; family Micromonosporaceae; genus Micromonospora; species Micromonospora sp. NPDC047738. Next base: position 47,659 of record NZ_JBEYSO010000009.1, on the reverse strand, counting down.
CCGGCGCCGGCGGGCGGAGGAGCGGGTACGGATCGCACGCGAGCTGCATGACCTGGTCTCGCACACCCTCGCCGTGGTCGGGGTGCACCTCAACGTGGCCTTGGACGCGTTGGAGTCGGCGCCCGATGAGGCCAGGGACGCGCTCCAGTTGGCCCAGGACGTGCGCGGCAAGGCGATGGCGGACCTGCGGGCACTGGTCGATGTGTTGCGCGACGGGTCCGCGCCGACGATCGAGTCGCCGGCGGCCCAGTTGGACGGGCTGGCCATCCTGGTCGAGCAGGTGCGTGCTGCCGGGATCGACGTGGAGCTGCAGGAGACCGGCGACCGGTCGGCGGTGCCCGCCCCGGTGGCGCTGGCCAGTTACCGGATCGTGCAGGAGGCGTTGACCAACACCGTCCGCCACGCTGGGGCAACCCGGGCCGTGGTGGCACTGTGCTACGAACAGGCCCGGGTCACCGTCACCGTCACCGACAACGGCACGTGCGCCAAGGTCGGCTGGACTGCCACCACCAGCGATATAGACCTCCCAAAGATCAGCGGACCGGCCGGCGAACCCGGGAACGCGGACTCCGCCGGGCATGGCATCGCCGGGATGCGTGAACGCGTCAACGCGCTCGGCGGTTCCCTGCGTGCCGGTCCAGCCGCCGAGTCCGGGTTCACGGTGCATGCGTCGATTCCGGTGACCGGGTGACCATGGCGATCACCGTGCTCCTCGCGGACGACCAGCACTTGGTTCGTTCCGGGTTCCGCAGTCTGCTCAAGCGGGACCGCGACATCGTCGTCCTCGATGAGGCATCGACCGGGGACGAGGCAGTCCGCACCGCCCGGGCGCTGCGGCCCGACGTGGTGCTGATGGACATTCGGATGCCGGGCATGGACGGGATCGCCGCCACCCGGCAGATCGTCGCCGACCGGCAACTGCAGGGCAGCCGGGTGGTCATCCTCACCACCTTCGAAACAGATGAGTACGTCTTCACCGCCCTGGCGGCAGGGGCAAGCGGGTTCCTCACCAAGGACATCGACCCGGAGGGCCTGCGCCGGGCCGTCCGGGTCGTGGCGGCCGGTGAAGCGCTGCTCTCACCGGGCGTTACCCGCCGCGTGATTGCGCAACTCGCTCACCGGCCGGCGGCCGACACCGGTTCGGCGCGGCTCGCCGCACTCACGGAGCGCGAACGGGAGATCGTCCGGTTGGTGGCGAGCGGCCTGTCCAACGACGCCATCGCCGGTCACCTCGTGATCAGCCCACTGACGGTGAAAACCCACATCACTCGGGCCATCGCCAAGCTCGACGTCCGAGATCGAGTTCAGCTCGTGATTTTGGCCTACGAGACAGGTCTCGTCCGCCCGGGCTGGGCGGCCGCGCCGACCGAACAGCCACCGTCCGGCGGGTGACGACTCCTCAGCAGAACGGGAGGCTCGGCCCGCCGCGGTGGAGGTTCTCCTACTCGCGGGCCCGGACAGTGCCACGGGACGCAGCGCGGAGCGGGCGGCCCGCATACTCGTGCGGTGACGTTGCTGTGCGAACCGTACCTGCTCGACCCGCAGCCGGACGGAGTCCACGTGCTCTGGCACACCGAGCGCGCCGGCCGGTGCCAGGTCGTCCTGGTCGGCGTGGACGTGCCGGAGATGACCGAGCAGGAGGCGTACGCCGCCGCGACCGGTCCCGCCGAGTCCGGTGGCGGGTGGCGGCGGTTCCGCGCCGAGACCCGGCCCCTGTCGCGGATGCGGGAGGACGCCGAATCGTCGGTGCCGGGCCGGGCGTACGCCGGGGTGACCCGGCGCCCGGTGTACCGGCAGTTGGCCGAGGTCGGCGGGCTGCCGGCGGGGCGCCTGCCGTACCGCGTGGTGTCGATCGACGACGACGGACAGATCACCGTCACGGCCAGCTACAGCCTGGCTCCGGCGGTGCCGCCGGGACGACCGGTCCGGCTGCTGTTGACCAGCGACCACCAACTCATGCCGATGGTCCCGGCGAACCTGGCCCAGGTCGGCGAGACGGCCGGCACCGCCCTGGACGGCGTGCTGATGGCCGGTGACATGGTCAACGTGCCGGACCGGGCCAGCGACTGGTTCGACAGCACCCGCCGGCCGGCCTTCTTCGCCAGCTTCGCCGGCCGGGCGACCGGCCGCTGGCCGGGCGCGCCGATCCTGCCGAACACCCCGCTCTACCCGGCCATCGGCAACCACGAGGTCATGGGGCGCTGGTCGGAGACCGGCTCGCTGGAGGAGCAGTTCAACGATGCCCGGCCCGACGACTGGGACGTCACCACCTACGGGGAGCTGTTTCCGGTGCCGCGCAGCGACGCGGGCGGGCCGCGCTGGTGGTCACGGACGATCGGCGACGTCCATCTGATCAGCCTGTTCGCCACGGCGGTGTGGCGTTCGCCGAAGCCGATCGGGCGGGGCAAGTTCCAGGAGGCCGCCCAGGACGTCGACCGCCCGCAGCGGTGGGGGCACGGCCAGTTCATCTTCGCACCGATCGCCCGCGGCTCGGCGCAGTACCGCTGGCTGGCGAACGAACTGGCGTCCCCCGCGGCCCGGGCGGCCCGGTACCGGGTGGTGATGTTCCACCACCCGAGCCACGGGCTCGGTCACCACTGCGCGCCGCCGTTCACCGACCCGGTGCCGACGGTGCGGCCGGGTGGGATCACCTACCACTATCCACTCGGCGACGACCACATCCTGCGCGACGTCGAGCCGCTGCTCAGCGCGGCGCAGGTCCACCTGGTCCTCAACGGACACTCACACGTGTGGAACCGGTTCCGCAACGCGGCCGGGGTGCACTGGCTGGAGACCTCCAACGTCGGCAACAGCTACGGCGCCTACGACGTCACGTCCGGCCGGTCGCGTGAGCTGCCGCCCGGGTACGTCCAGCAGGGCGACCCGGGTGGGTTGGCCCCGGTCGTCCCCACCGTCGCGCCGCTGACCGGCCCGGACGGCACCGCCCTGCCCTACGTGGCGAGCAACGAGATCACCGTGTTCACGCTGCTGAACACCGCCGACGGACTGGTCCGCTCGTATCGCTTCGACACCGCCGATCCGGCCGCCCGGGTGGTGCTGTTCGACGAGTTCCCCCTCGCCGGGGCGTAGCCACCGGCCGCCGCCATGGCAGCATTGCCCGATGCGGGTGGGCGCGGCGAAAGCGGTGGCGGTCGACTGGGTACGCGAGCGGATGCGCCACGACCCGGCCGTGCGGGGCGCCTTCTTCAGCGGCTCCACGGTGGCGCTGCCGGAGCAGGCGGTGCTGCCCGCGTCGTCCGACGTGGACGTCCTGCTGGTGCGCGACGAGCCGGGCGGGAAGCTGGGCAAGTTCCGCCACCGCGGGGTGCTGCTGGAGGTCAGCGAGCTGACCTGGGCGGACCTCGGGTCGGCCGACGACGTGCTCGGGTCGTGGGTGTACGCGCCGATGTTCCGCACCGACACCGTGATCGCGGACCCCACGGGCCGGCTGGCGGCGATCCGGGATCGGGTGGCGGCCGGGTTCACCGACCCGGGGTGGGTGCGACGGCGGTGCGCCGGGGTACGCCGGCGCGTCGAGGACGGGCTCCGACGGCTCGACGACACCGCGCCGCTGCACACCCAGGTGACCGCGTGGTTGTTCCCCACGTCGCTGACGGCGCTGCTGCCGGTGGTGGCGGCACGGCGGGACCCGACGGTCCGCCGCCGGTACGTGCTGGCCCGGCAGGTGCTGGCCGGGCACGGGCTGGCCGACCGATACCGGGAACTGCTCGGCTGGCTGGACGGCGGTGGCATGTCCCCCGCCCGGGTGCGGGAGCATCTGGCGGGGCTGGCGCGCACGTTCGACGAGGCGGCACGCGTGGCGCGTACGCCGTTCGCCTTCGGTGCGGACATCACGCCGGCGGCCCGGCCGGTGGTGGTGGACGGCGGCGCGGAGCTGGTCGCGGCGGGCGCGCACCGGGAGGCGATGTTCTGGATCGTGGCGACGTACGCCCGCTGCCACACGATCCTGGCCGCGGACGCGCCGGCGCGGGAGGTGGTGTTGCGGCCGGCGTTCGAGGCGGCGGTGGCGGACCTGGGGGTGGCCTCGGCGGCCGACCGGCGGCGGCGGGCCGACGAGGTGCTGGCGGCTCTGCCCGGCTGGTGGGAGGTGTCGCGTGCGGTCGGCGGGTGGGATGTGGCAGGCTGAGCGTGGACGCGACTGGCGGCACGGGGATGGCAGCAACCATCGGGGAGCTCGTCGCGGGGGTCGACCGCCTGGGCCTCCGCGGGCGAGGTGAGCCATGTCTTCTGTGGAAACGACCGCCCGGATCCTGTCCGGCAAACCGGTGGCGGACCAGGTGCTGGCGGAGGTCACCGAGGCCGTGCAGGCGCTGCGCGCCGCCGGCGTGACCCCGGCCCTGGCGACCGTCCTGGTGGGCGACGACGACGCCAGCGCCGGCTACATCCGGATCAAGCAGCGGCAGGCGGCGGAGCTGGGGTTCGTCTCCCCGCACGTGCACCTGCCCGCCTCGGCGTCGCAGGCGGACCTGCACGCGGTGCTGGCGGGCTTCAACGCCGACAAGGACGTGCACGGGGTGTTGGTGCAGCATCCGATCCCGGGGCACCTGGACTACGACCGGGCGTTGCAGGTCCTCGACCCGGACAAGGACGTCGACGGGATGCATCCGGTGAACATGGGCCGGCTGGCGTTGGGCCTGCCGGGTCCGCTGCCGTGCACGCCGGCGGGCATCGAGGCGCTGCTGGCGTACCACGGGGTGCCGGTGTCGGGCCGTGAGGTGGTGATCCTGGGCCGGGGCGCCACGTTGGGCCGGCCGCTGGCGATGCTGCTGGCGCAGAAGCGCCCCACGGCCAACGCGGCGGTGACGGTGGTGCACACCGGGGTGGCGGACTGGCCCCGCTACACGCGGCGGGCGGAGATCCTGGTGGCGGCGGCGGGCGTGCCGGGCATCATCCAGCCGGAGCACGTGCGCCCGGGCGCGGTGGTGGTCGGCGGCGGCGTGCGGTACGAGGGGCGGCGCCTGCTGCCGGACGTCGACGAGTCGTGTGCCGCGGTGGCGGGGGCGATCACGCCGCGGGTCGGCGGGGTGGGCCCGACGACGGTGGCGATGCTGTTCCGCAACGCGGTCCGGGCGGCGCAGCGGGCGGCCGGGATGGCCTGAGGCCGCCCACGTCAGGTGGCGGGGACGGGGCGGCCCAGCCAGCCGGAGAGCCAGTCGAACGCGGGATCCTCGGTGGCTTCCCAGACGGACATGCTGTGGCCGCCCCCGTCGACGTAGGCGGTGGTGACGGCCAGCGGCGTCCGGGCCAGGCAGCGCAGCGTCTCGGCGTCGTGGTGGGCCTTGCGGTCGGCGCGGCCGCTGGACAGGTAGAGGGCGACGGCCGGTGGGGGCAGGTGTAGCAGCCGCCACCGGTCGTCGTTGAGGGTGTGTTCGCTGCCGTCGCCGACGGTGATGCCGGGGTCGGCGTAGCCGGAGAGGCTGGCGGCGGCGGCGTACCGGTCTGGGTGGCGCAGGGCCAGGTTGGTGGCGCAGTAGCCGCCGGCGGAGTAGCCGATCAGCCCCCAGCCGGCCCGGTCGGTGCGCACCCGCAGCTGGGCCGCGGCGGCCGCCGGCACGTCGACGGTGAGGAACGTCTCCGCCTGCGGCCCGTGAACCAGGTTGGTGCATTCGGTGTCCAGCAGCGGGCTGGGGGTCTGCGGGGGGAACAGCACGACGGTGGGCGCCATCCGGCCCGCGCTGATTTCCTGGTCGAGGTGCCGGGCGGCGGCGAGGCGGTTGAGCCAGGCGGCGGGTGAGCCGGGATAGCCGTGCAGCGCCTCGACGACGGGGAACCGTTCGGTGGGCTGCCGGTCGTAGGCGGCCGGCAGGTAGGCGGCGACGTGCAGGGTGAGACCGCTGGCGGCGCCGGCGACGGTGAGGGTGACGACCCGTCCCCCGCCGGGGCCGGCGGCGGGTGCGGCGGCGTCGGCGGGGTTGCGGCCGAGCAGCGCCGACCAGTTGGTCCAGGTGTCGACCTGCCGGTTGACCCAGATCCCGGCGGCGGCGACGGCGGTGAGCAGGCACAGCAGCGCCGTGGCGGCGCGCCCGGCGACGCGGCGGGCCCCGGCGCCGCGGTCCCAGAGCGCGGACAGCAGCACGGCGGCGGCCACCGCGACGCTGGTGGCGGTGAGCGCGGCGGCGAGGCTGTCGGGGGCCACGGTCACCGTCCGCCGGTCGGGGGGCCGGCCTGCGGGGGCGGCGGGATCAGCGGCGCGGGCCCGCCCAGGGGTGCGGGCGTCTGCCGGCAGGCCCAGCGCAGCGCGGTGGGCAGCGGGTCGGCGGGGCGGCCGGGCTGGTGGGTGGCCGCGCCGATGACGGCGACGGTCTCCGTGGCGGGCAGGTCGGCGGGCACGGCGACGCCGCCGGGTTCCGGCACCTCGTCGACGAGGGCGAGGGCGGGATAGCGGGTGGGTGCGGCGCGGACCACGGCCCCGGCGAGCCCGGCCAGGTCGGCCGGGGCGATCAGCGCCCAGCTGTGGCTGGTGACCCGCAGGTCGCGGGCGAGGCCGGCGGGCAGGGCCTCGGTGAGGACGGCCGGCGCGGCGGTGGGCCGCAGGTGGGTGAAGACGACGATCACCGGTCCGGTGTCGGCCTGGACCGTGCGGGCGGCGGTGGCCTCCCCGGCGCCGGTGGCGTGGTCGGCCAGGACGGCGATCACCGGGTACCGGCGGGTGGGGTGCTGCGGGTAGTCGGCGGGCACCACCACGGTGGGCGTGGCGGTGACCGGCCAGCGACCGCCGCGCGGCGGGTGCCACGGGAAGGCGACCGGGGTGGGGGCCGCGCCGGCCCGGCTGGTGATCCAGCGGTCGAGGCGCCCGGACCGGGTGGGGTCGGTGTCGTGGCGGGCGACCCCGGCGGGCAGCAGGTCGCCCCAGGTGGGATAGAACCCTTCAGCACGGTTGACGGCGAGGCCGACGGCCAGCAGGGCGAGGACCTCGGTGAGCAGGACGGCGACGGGTCGGGTGAGGGCCTGCCAGCGGCCGTGGCGACGCCAGGTGCGGGCGGTGCCGACAGCGGCGCCGGCGGCGATGACCCCGATCGTGATGAGCAGCGGCAGGCCGGTCAGCGACATGGCTGGCCCCTCCCCTCGACGTCCCATCGCTATCACGGGCGCCCGGCGGCCGGACGGGTTTGGCTGTTCCGTCGCGCCGCGCGCCTCCCCGACGGTAGGGGTTCCCGGCACGCCTCAGCCGAGGTTGACCAGCAGCGGCCGGTGGTCGGAGATGGTGGACAGCGGGGTGTCGACGGCGGTGACGGGCGGCAACCGGTCCCGGCCCTGCCGGTCGGCGAGGATGTGGTCGAGTTGGACGCGGGGCTGCCCGGCCGGGTAGGTGGGACGCCGCCCGAGGGGACGCCACCGGGACAGCAGGGCGGCGGGGCCGGCGGGCAGGTTCAGGTCGCCGAGCAGGATCCGCGGGGCGGGCAGGGTGCGCAGCGCCCGCACGACGCGGCGCAGTTGCAGCACGTTCCAGCCGGGGACGAACGACAGGTGGGTGGCGGCGACGGTGAGCGGCCCGTACGGGGTGTCCAGCACGGCGGCGAGGACCACCCGGGGTTCGTCGCGCAGCAGCACCAGCCCGCCGCCGGGCCCGGGAACGTAGACCGGGGAGCGTACGGGGGCCGGGCGCAGCCGGGTGACCTGCCAGGAGCGGACCGGGTGGCGGCTGACCAGCCCCACCCCGTAGCAGGGTTCGCCGTCGCCGTCGTCGTCGTGGGTCAGCGGGCGGAACCCTTCGCCGGGGGTGCCGACGACGGCGGCGGCGAACCGGTGCTCGGGGGCGTCGAGGGCGCGGGCGGCGATGGCGGTGAGGTCGAGCTTGCCGCTGCGGGACTGGTCGCGGTCGACCTCCTGCAGGGCGAGGACGTCGGCGTCGAGTGCGGTGACGGCGGCGGCGAGCCGGTCGGGGTCGACGAGTCCGTCGGTGAGGGACCGGCCGTGCAGCAGATTGAACGTGGCCAGGCGCACCTGCACACCCTACGTCGCCGTGGCAGGCTTGCCCGGTGCTGAAGGCGTTGGTCTGTTCGATCCTGGTGTTCGTGGCGGTGGCGGCGGCGGGCCTGTGGTTGCGGCGGCGCCGGGGCCGCTGAGCCGGCGGTGAACCTGGCCACAGCGGCACTCGTCGGGGCGGCGGCGGTGGGAAGAATGGCCGCCCGTGGACCCTCTGTCGTTGACCACCCTGCTGACCGCGGCGGCCCTGGCGGGCTGGGTGGACGCGGTGGTCGGCGGTGGCGGGCTGTTGCTGCTGCCGGCGCTGCTGGTGGCCGCGCCGGGCGTGCCGGTGGCCACGGCGTTGGGCACCAACAAGCTGGCCGCGATCTTCGGCACCTCCACCGCGGCGATGACGTACGCGCGGCGCACCAAGCTGGACTGGGCGGTGGCCGGGCCGGCGGCCGGGCTGGCTGTGCTGACCGCCGGGCTGGGCGCGGCGCTGGCCGGGGCGGTGCCGGCGGGCGCGTACCGGCCGGTGGTGCTGGTGGTGCTGCTCGCGGTGGCGGTGTTCGTGCTGACCCGGCCGCGGCTGGGCGTGGTGTCGTACCCGCATCGGCGTACGCCGGCGCGGGTGACGGCCGCGGTGGCGGTGGCCGGGGTGGGTATCGCCCTCTACGACGGCCTGATCGGCCCGGGCACGGGCACGTTCCTGGTGTTGGCGTTCACCGCGCTGATCGGCGCGGACTTCGTGCAGGGTTCGGCGATGGCGAAGGTGGTCAACGCGGGCACCAACCTGGGCGCGCTGGTGGTGTTCGCGGCCACCGGGCACGTGTGGTGGCTGCTCGGGGCGGCGATGGCGGTGTGCAACGTCGCTGGTGCCGCGCTGGGCGCGCGGATGGCGCTGCGGCGCGGCGCCGGTTTCGTCCGGGTGGTGCTGCTGGTGGTGGTGCTGGCCCTGGTGGTGAAGCTGGGCTACGACCAGTGGCGGGCCGGCTGAGCCGGCCCGCCACCGCGTCGGCTCAGGCGTGTCGGACGACCTCGTCGTAGTCGAGGCGGGGCAGCCGGGGGAACCAGGCGTCCGGGCCGGGCTTGCCGATGTTGACCACGAGCAGGGACCGCCAACTGCTGTCGGCGAAGAACTCCTTGTCGACGCCGGCGGCGTCGAAGCCGCCCATCGGGCCGGCGGCCAGGCCGGCGGCGCGGACGGCGAGCAGCCAGTAGCCGATCTGCAGGGTGGCGTTGAACCGGGCCATCTGCTCGCGGCCGGCGGGGTCCTCGGCGAGGGCGTCGCGCATCTGCGGGCGGATCGGGAAGACCCGCGGGACGAACTCGTGGAAGTCGGTGTCGGCGGCGAGGACGGCGACGACCGGCGCGGTGGCGGTCTTGGCGCGGTTGCCCTCGTTCATGTGGGTGAGCAGCCGTTCGCGGGGCTCACCGTCGCGGAGGAACAGCACCCGCAGCGGCTGGGTGTTGGCGGCGGTGGGCGGGTACTTGGCGAGCTCGTGGATGGTGCGCAGCTGCGCGTCGCTGACCGGTTCGTCGGTGAACGTGTTGGCGGTGCGGGCGTCGGTGAACAGCAGGGCCTGCGCTTCGGGGTGCAGGGTGATCAGGTCGCTCATGGGTCCTCGTTTCGGCGGCGCTACTCCATGCACGGGAGCAGCTAGCTTTTTAGTAGTGCCTTGCGGGGCGAGCGTAGCGCGTATCCTGAGGGCATGACGACGAGGCCCCAGGTGGAGCACACGCCCCGTTCCTGCGACGGGGGGTTGGCCCGGGCCTTCGCGTTCCTCGGCAAGCGGTGGAACGGGGTGCTGCTGGGCACCCTCGCCAACGGGCCCGCCGGCTTCGCGGAGCTGGCCCGGGCGCTGCCCGGGATCAGCGAGTCGGTGCTGTCCGACCGGCTCGGTGAGCTGTGCCGGGTGGGCCTGGTCTCCCGCACCGTGCGGGAGGGACCGCCGGTGGGGGTCAGCTACCAGCTCACCGACCGGGGAGCCGCCCTGCTGCCGGCCCTGGACGCCCTGGCCCGCTGGGCCCACGACCACCTGCCCGCCGAGACGGGACGCCCCGGCGGCTGCTGACCGCCGCCGTGTGATCATCGGCGGATGCCCGTACGCGCCGAACACGACCGGACCGTCCTGGCCGACCTGCTGGGCCGGGACCCGGTGCTGCACGCCTACCAGCTGGGCGACCTGGACGACTTCTTCTGGCCCTACACGTCGTGGTACCGCCGGGGCGACCAGGTGGCATTGCTCTACCACGGCGTCGACCTGCCGACGCTGCTGGCCTTCACCACCCCGGAGCGGACCGGGCAGCTGGCGGCGCTGCTGGGCGAACTCGCGCCGGTGCTGCCGGCCCGGCTGTGGGCGCACCTCTCCCCCGGCCTGGACGCCACCGTCGCCCGCTGGTATGAGGTGTCCGACGCCGCCGTGCACCACCGGATGGCGTTGACCGACCCGGACCGGCTGGCCCGGGCCACCGCCGCCGGGGACGTGCTCGACCGGTCCGACCTGCCGGCGCTGCTCGACCTCTACGCGGTCGCCTATCCGGGCAACTGGTTCGACCCGCGGATGCTGGACACCGGCCAGTACGTGGGGATCCGGGAGGCCGGCGAGCTGGTCACCGTGGCCGGGGTGCACGTCTGGTCCCCCACCTGGCGGGTGGCCGCCCTGGGCAACGTCACCACCCACCCACGGGCCCGCGGCCGCGGCCTGGCCGGCGCCGCCGTGGCCGCGCTCTGCGCCCGGCTGCGGGCCCGCGTCGAGCATGTGACGCTCAACGTCCGGGCCGACAACGCCGCCGCCGTGCGCCTCTACGAGCGGCTCGGCTTCACCCGGGTCGCCGACTTCACCGAGTGCGCGCTGCGCCGCCGCCCGTGACGACGCGGCCGGCCAGTCTGCCCTGTCCAGCCGCCACGCCGGGTCAACAACCCGACGCTGACCTGGGCATGTGTCGGACCGGCCGGGGTCGGCCGGGCCCCTAGCGTCTGCTTCGAGGCCGCGTCCGGGGCGGGCGCGGCGGAGTCGAAGGAGACACGATGGGTTTGACAGCAGTGGCCCGCGGGCGCGCCAGGGGGGTTACCGTCGCCGCCGTGGCCGCGATGGTGACCGCGGTGGCGGCCCCCGCCTGGGCGGCCCCGGGGGTCGACCCGGGCACGGTGGACCGGTCCGCCGATCCGGGCGCGACGATCCCGATCAGCAAAGTGGTCTCGACGCCGCCGATCCCGCCGAAGCCGGACGTGGTGCTGCTGGTCGACACGACCGGCAGCATGGGCCCGGCGATCGCCAACGTCCGGACCAACCTCCAGCAGGTGATCACCAACGTCCGTACCGCACAGCCCAGCGCCGAGTTCGCGGTCGCCTCCTACCGGGACGAGGGTGACGGGCCGGAGCTGTTCCGGGTCCGGCAGGACCTCACCGCCGACGCCACCGCCCTGCAGACCGCCGTGGACGGGCTGGCCGCCGCCGGCGGTGGCGACACCCCGGAGGCGTGGGTGAACGCCCTGTTCCAGGTCTCCGACGGCGCGATCGCCTACAGGTCGGGCAGCAGTCGGATCGTGGTGCTGGTCGGTGACGCACCCAGCCACGACCCCAGCGCCGGACACACCCTCGCGCAGGCCACCGCCGCGCTGCAGGCCGACGCCGCCCGGCTGCTCGCCGTCAACGTCAGCGGCGGGGGCGGCGGGCTGGACGCCGCCGGCCAGGCCAGCAGCGTGGCCGCCGCCACCGGCGGCCAGGTCGTCGGCAGCGCCCCGGACACGGTGACCGCGGCCATCCTGAACGGGCTGCGGAACCTGGACGTCACCGTCACCCCGACCGTGACCTCCTGCGACCCGGGCCTGTCGGTGAGCTTCGACGCCGCGTCGCGGACCCAGCAGAGCGGCAGCGACGTGCCGTTCGCCGAGACCATCACGGTGGCCGGGAACGCCGCCCAGGGCGCCACCCTGCACTGCACGGTGGACTTCCTGCTCAACGGACTCTCCGGCGGGCCGGAGTTCGTCGAGCACATCAGCGTGAAGGTCAACGACGTCACCCCGCCGACGGTGGTCGTCGACGACCGGACGGTCGAGGCGACCAGCCCCGCCGGCGCGGTGATCAACTACCCGGCCAGCGCGACCGACAACGTCGACGGGCCGCTGACCCCGACGTGCGCGCCGCCGCCCGGCAGCACCTTCCCGCTGGGCGCCAGCACGGTCACCTGCACCGCCACCGACGCGGCCGGCAACACCGGCAACGACACCGCGGTGATGCGGGTGGTGGACACCACCGCCCCGACCACGCGGTGCGTGCCGACGAACAACCCGAGCGGCGGCAACGTTCCGGGCTCCTACAACCCGGACGGGTTCTACCAGTTGACCGCCACCGACCTGGTGGACACGAAGGTGGACGTGTACATCGGGGACGCCGCCGACCCGTCGGTGAAGTTCGGGCCGTTCCCCGCCGGCACGAAGATCAAGCTGGTGCAGGCGCCAGGGGCGCAGTCCCGGGTCAAGGACGGCGCCGGCGACATCGACTACAAGGTCACGCTGCGCGGCGACGCGGTGATCACCGGCGTCGACGACGCCGGGAACACCTCGACCGCGACCTGCCTGGTGGCCCCGCCGCCGAAGTGAGCCGGTGAGCGGACGCGGGGGTGACCGTCCGGCCACCCCCGCGTCGTCACAACCCCCGACTGGGCGAGTCGAACCGCCCGGCCCGGATCTCCCGCAACGCCCGGCGGCGGGTGTCGCCGCGCAGCGTGTCCACGTACAGGCGGCCGTGCAGGTGGTCGGTCTCGTGCTGCAGGGCCCGGGCCAGGAACCCGCTGCCGGAGATGGTCAGCGGCTGGCCGTACTGGTCGAAACCGTGCGCGGTGGCGTGCATCGCCCGCGCGGTCGGGAAGTACAGCCCGGGGATGGACAGGCAGCCCTCGTCGTCGTCCTGCGGCTCCGTGGACAGCTCCAGCCTCGGGTTGATCAGGTGGCCGCGGTGGCCGTCGGCGTCGTAGACGAACACCTGCGCGCTCACCCCGATCTGCGGGGCGGCCACCCCGGCGCGGCCAGGCGCGCCGAGCAGCGTGTCCATCAGATCCTGCACGAGCGCGCGCAGCTCGGCGTCGAAGCTGGTCACCGGCTCACACGGGGTACGCAGCACGGGGTCGCCGATGATCCGGATCGGGCGCATAGTCATGCCCGGAAGGCTAACCGCCCGTTACCTGTCCGGTCGCGCCCACCCGCCCGGCCGGCCGGTTGCGGATCAGCACCTCGATGCCGTCGAGGATGCGGGCCAGCCCGAACTCGAAGGCGCGGGCCGGGTCGCCGGCGGCCTGGTACTCCTCGCCGGCGGTCGTGCCCACCCGGGCGGCGAGGGGGAACCCGATCACCTGCGGGCCCAGCGGGGGGCGGGTGGTGGCGACCCGCAGCAGCCACGGGTGGCGCAGGTACAGCGCCCGGTTCTCCCGGGCGATGTGCTCGAGGCGAGCGCCGTGGTGACCGGGCGGGCCCTGGCCGACCTGCTGCACGCCGCGGTGGCGCTGCTGCTGCTCCTGCGCTTCGCGATGATCTGGGTCGGGGGTCTACCTGGCGTTGCTGCTGCGCCGTCCCGAGGCGGTGGCCGCGCTGCAGATCCTGGTCTGGCCGCTCGGCTTCGCCTCCAACGCCTTCGTCGCCCCCGGCCACCATGCCCGATTGGCTGGCCGCCATCGCCGCCTGGAACCCGCTGTCGGCCACGGTGGCCGCCTGCCGGGACCTGTTCGGCAACCCCGGCTGGGGCGCCGACACCTGGCCCGCCGAGCACGCCGGCGTCCTGGCCGCTGCTGCTCATCGCGGTGTTCCTGCCGCTGTCCGCGCGCCGCTGGCAACGCCTCGACCGGTGACCGCTCCGGGCGGCCCCGGCGGGGCCGCCCGGAGCTGCGGGGTCACCTCAGGCCGGCCGGCCGGTGGGGGCCAGCCCGGTGTCGGCGATGCGGTCGCGCAGCGGGCGGCGGCGCAGCGCCGCGAGGACCGCGTACAGCTCGTCGGCCAGGGGTACGGGCAGTTCGGCGTCTAGCTGCCGCATGGCGGTGGTGGTGGCCGCCCACTCGGCCTCGATGACGGGCAGCAGGGCGCGGGCCCGGTCGGTGAGGGTGACGATGCGCTGCCGGGCGTCGGCGCCGGGGGTGAGGGCGACCAGGCCGGCGCGGCTCATCTGGGCGACGGTCTGGCTGGCCGCGGAATGGGTGACCCCGACCCGGGCGGCGAGGTCGCGGATGGGCAGCGGCCCGTCGGCGACCAGCACCCGCACCAGCGGTGAGTACCGGGGCCGGTAGTCGGCCAGGTCCAGGTCGTCGTAGACGGCGGCGACGTCGCCGTCGAGCAGCTCGAGGACGTGGCGCAGCAGGGTGCCGAGCGCCTCGCGGTCGGGGATGGCGGTCACGTCCGCTAATGTAACAGCGCTGTTGTATCTGGGCCTCGGGAGGGGAACCGCATGTATCCGGAGATCGAGCCGTACGCGCACGGCCTGCTCGACGTCGGCGACGGCCAGCGCGTCTACTGGGAGACCTGCGGCAACCCCGACGGGCGCCCCGCCCTGGTGGCGCACGGCGGCCCCGGCTCCGGCGCCACCGCGTCCTGGCGGCGGCTGTTCGACCCGGCCGCCTACCGGATCATCCTGTTCGACCAGCGCGGCTGCGGGCGCAGCACCCCGCACGCCAGCGACCCGGCCGTGGACCTGTCGGTCAACACCACCGCCCACCTGCTCGCCGACATGGAACAGCTGCGCGAGCACCTCGGCGTCGACCGGTGGCTGCTGTGCGGCGCCTCCTGGGGCTCGTCGCTGTCCCTGGCCTACGCCCAGCGCCACCCGGAACGGGTCACCGCGCTGGTGCTGTTCAGCGTGGTCGCCAACACCCGCCGCGAGATCGACTGGGTGACCCGGGACATGGGCCGGATCTTCCCGCAGGAGTGGGCCCGATTCCGTGACGGGGTGCCCGCGGCGGACCGGGACGGCGACCTGTCCGCCGCGTACGCCCGCCTGGTCAACAACCCGGACCCCGCCGTGCGGGAGCAGGCCGAGCGTGACTGGTGCGCCTGGGAGGACGTGCACGTCTCCCTCGCCGGCGGCTTCACGCCCAGCCCCCGCTACGCCGACCCGGTGTTCCGGGCGTGCTTCGTCCGGATCGTGACCCACTACTGGAGCAACCTCGGCTTCCTGCCCGACGGACAGTTGCTGCGCGACGCCGGGAAGCTCGCCGGCATCCCGGGTGTGCTGGTGCAGGGCCGCCTCGACGTCAGCGGCCCGCCGGACATCGCCTGGCAGCTCACCCGGGACTGGCCGGACGCCCGGCTGGAGATCGTGGAGTCCGGCGGCCACGGCAGCGGCCACGGCGTGGGCGAGCGGGTGGTGGCGGCGCTGGACGCCTTCGCCCGCGCCTGACCGGCCCCACCTGCGGGCCGCGCACCCGCGGCCGGCGCCGCGCGGCGGGGCTTCAGCCGGCGGCGAGCAGCGCGCGCACCGGGGCGGCCTTGGCGGCCGCCTCGGCGACCTCGGCCGCCGGGTCGCTGCCCCAGGTGATGCCGCCGCCGGCCCACAGGTGCAGCCGTTCGGCGTCGGCCGCGGCGGTGCGGATGGTCAGCCCCAGGTCGAGCCGGTCGGGCCCGACCCAGCCGAGGGCGCCCATGCCGGCGCCCCGCCCGACCGGTTCCAGGGCCGCGATCCGGTCCAGCGCGGCGAGTTTCGGGGCGCCGGTCACCGACCCGCCGGGGCAGACCGCGCGCAGCAGGTCGGCCAGGCCCAGCCCGTCGGCGGGCGCCGCGGACACCGTCGACTCCGCCTGCCACAGGTCGCACCACCGGCGTACGGCGAACAGTTCGTCGACCCGCACCGAGCCGGTGCGGGCCACCCGGGCCAGGTCGTTGCGTTCCAGGTCGACGATCATCACGTGTTCGGCGCGTTCCTTGGCGGAGGCGAGCAGCTCCCGGCGTCCGGCGGGGGTGGCCGGCCGGGTGCCCTTGATCGGCCGGGTGACCAGCCGGCCGTGCTCGAGGGCGACCAGCGTCTCCGGGGAGGCGCAGCCGACCGCCCAGCCGAGCCCGGACAGGGTGCCGCCGTAGCGGGCGCCGGGCAGGGCGGCCAGCCGGGCCAGGGCGGGCAGCGGGTCCCCGGCGTACGGGGCGGCGGCGTGGCCGACGAGGTTGACCTGGTACACGTCGCCGCGGCCGATGGCGGCGCGCACCGCGGCCACGGCGTTCTCGTGCTCGCGGGGCGTCCAGCTGTCCCGCCAGTCCCCCAGCCACCAGCCGCCGCCGGCCGGCCGGGCGGGCGGGGACGGCGCGTGGCCGTAGACGACCACCACCATGTCCGGCAGCGCCGGTACGGGGCTGGGCGCCCCCGGCGCGCCGCCGGCGATCAGGGCCCCGGCGGCGGCGGACAGGTGCAGGGCGGCGCCGCACACCCCGGTCGGGTCGTGCGTGCCGGGGCGGGCCAGGTCGTGCCAGGCGATCCCGTGGGCGGCGAGGAACTCCTGCGCCAGCACCGCGGGGTCGCCGCCGTCGGCGGGGTGCCACTGCAGCCGGGCCCGTTCCACGAGCCGGTCCCGGCATCCGGCGGGCGCGCCGGGCACGTCGACGCGTGGGAGCGCTTCCACGCCGAATGGCTTGTTGCCGCTCATCCGTTCAGCCGATTTCGGGTGAACAAGACGGAAGCCTGCTCGATAGCGCGCGCTTCCGCTTGGTACTGTGCGTCACTGGTCATGTGAACCATGACACAGCGCCCCCACAGCCCGGAGAACCCGATGTGCCAGCACCAACCCACCTGCCCCTCCGCCGAGGCGACCGACCGCGAAGCCGCCCGCGTTCTCGCCTGCTTCCCTGAGCAGGGCTGGAGCCTGCTCTGCAACGGAGTCATCGTCTTCGAGGACACCGGCGAACTGCTCCCCGACGGCAGCACCATCGCCCCGCACCGCGGCCCCGCCCGACACGCCCTCGTCGCCTGACCGATCACGCTCCGTCAGGAGCGTACGCGTCGACCCGTCGACGCACCGGCCGGGGCGGCGAACCGCACCGCCCCGGCGCCACCCGTCAGCTCTCGAACGCCTCCGGCGACGGGCACGAGCAGACCAGATTCCGGTCGCCGTACGCCCCGTCGATCCGCCGCACCGGCGGCCAGTACTTCCCCGCCCGGTCCACGCCAGCCGGGTACGCCCCCACCGACCGCGGGTACGGGTGCGGCCACTCGTCCGCCGACACCATCGCCGCCGTGTGCGGGGCGTTGCACAACGGATTGTCCCCGGCCGGCCACTCACCCGAGGCCACCTTGTCGATCTCCGCCCGGATCGCGATCATCGCGTCGCAGAACCGGTCCAGCTCGGCCAGGTCCTCACTCTCGGTCGGCTCCACCATCAGCGTCCCCGCCACCGGGAACGACATCGTCGGCGCGTGGAACCCGTAGTCGATCAGCCGCTTCGCCACGTCGTCGACGCTCACCCCGGTCGCCTTGGTCAACGGCCGCAGGTCCAGGATGCACTCGTGCGCCACCAGGCCCTTGTTGCCGGCGTACAGCACCGGGAAATGGTTCCGCAGCCGCGCCGCCACGTAGTTCGCCGCGAGCACCGCCACCCCGGTCGCCCGGGCCAGACCCTCGGCCCCCATCATCCGCAGGTACGCCCACGGGATCGGCAGGATCCCCGCCGACCCGTACCGGGCGGCCGAGATCGCCGGCCGGCCCTCCTGCGCCACCCCGGACGGGTCGCCGGGCAGGAACGGCGCCAGGTGCGCCCGCACCGCCACCGGCCCCACACCCGGGCCACCACCGCCGTGCGGGATGCAGAACGTCTTGTGCAGGTTCAGGTGCGACACGTCCGCCCCGAACCGGCCCGGCTTGGCGAACCCTACGAGGGCGTTGAGGTTCGCCCCGTCGACGTACACCTGACCGCCGGCGTCGTGCACCTTCGCACACAACTGCCCGATGCCCGTCTCGTACACCCCGTGCGTCGACGGGTACGTCACCATGATCGCGGCCAGCGCGTCCCGATGCTTGTCGATCTTCGCGTCGAGGTCGACCAGGTCGACGTTGCCGTCCACGTCGCAGGCCACCACGACCACCCGCATCCCGGCCATCACCGCCGACGCCGCGTTGGTGCCGTGCGCCGACGACGGGATCAGGCACACGTCCCGATGCCCCTGCCCCCGCTGCCGGTGGTACGCCCGGATCGCCAGCAGCCCCGCCAGCTCACCCTGCGAGCCGGCGTTGGGCTGCACGCTGACCGCGTCGTACCCGGTCACCTCCGCCAGCCAGTCCTCCAACTGGCCGATCAGCTCCCGATACCCGGCGGTCTGCTCCGCCGGCGCGAACGGGTGCAGGTGCGCGAACTCCGGCCAGGTGACCGCCTCCATCTCGGTGGTGGCGTTCAGCTTCATCGTGCACGACCCCAGCGGGATCATGCCCCGGTCCAGCGCGTAGTCGAAGTCCGACAGCCGCCGCAGGTACCGCAGCATCGCCGTCTCCGAGTGGTGGCTGCGGAACACCGGGTGGGTGAGGAAGTCCGACGTGCGCGCCAGCCCCTGCGGCAGCGCCGCACCGCCGACGCCGTCGAAGGTGGGCACCCCGAAGGCCGCCCACACCGCCGCCAGGTGCGCGAGGGTCGTCGTCTCGTCGCAGGCGATCCCCACCCGGTCGGCGTCGACCAGCCGCAGGTTCACGTTCCGCCGCGCCGCGGCGGCGACCACCTCGGCGGCCCGCCCCGGCACCGTCGCGGTGACCGTGTCGAAGAACGCCACGTCCGCGACCTGCACGCCGCCGGCCCGCAGCCCGGCCGCCAGCCGCGCCGCCATCTCATGGGTACGCCGCGCGATCGCCCGCAGCCCGTCCGGGCCGTGGTAGACCGCGTACATCCCGGCCATCACCGCCAGCAGCACCTGCGCGGTGCAGATGTTGCTGGTCGCCTTCTCCCGCCGGATGTGCTGCTCGCGGGTCTGCAACGCCAGCCGGTACGCCGGGTTCCCGTCGACGTCCTTCGACACCCCGACGAGCCGGCCGGGCAGCATCCGCTCCAGGCCCGCCCGGACCGCCAGGTAGCCGGCGTGCGGCCCACCGAAGCCCATCGGCACCCCGAACCGCTGCGTGGTGCCGGCGGCGATGTCGGCGCCGATCTCCCCCGGCGGACGCAGCAGCGTCAACGCCAGCAAGTCCGCCGCCACACACACCAGCGCCCCGACCTGGTGCGCCGCCGCCACCAGGCCGGTGTGGTCCCGGACCGCCCCGGACGCGCCCGGATACTGCAGGTGCAGGCCGAAGAACTCACCGGGCAGCTCGTCCCGCTCGACGTCAAGCACCCGCACGTCGATGCCGAGCGGCTCCGCCCGGCCGATGATCACCGCGATGGTCTGCGGCAGGGTGTCGGCGTCCACCACGTACACCGGGCTCTTGCTCCTGGACGCCCGGCGGGCCAGGGTCATCGCCTCGGCCGCCGCGGTGCCCTCGTCGAGCATCGACGCGTTCGCGGTGGCCAACCCGGTCAAATCGGTGACCATGGTCTGGAAGTTCAGCAGCGCCTCCAGCCGGCCCTGGCTGATCTCCGGCTGGTACGGCGTGTACGCCGTGTACCAGGCCGGGCTCTCCAGCACGTTGCGGCGGATCACCGCCGGAGTGTGGGTGCCGTGGTAGCCCAGACCGATCATCGACACCGCGACGGTGTTGCGGGCGGCCAGGGCGCGCAGTTCGGCGATCGCCTCCCGCTCACTGGCCGCGGCCGGCAGGTCCAGGGTGCCGTGCCAGCGGATCACCTCGGGGATCGCGGCGTCCATCAGCTCGTCGATGGAGCTGTAGCCGACGGTCTCCAGCATCCGGCGCTCGTCGCCGGGGTCAGGGCCGATGTGCCGGTCGGCGAACTGCTCTGTCATGCGCGGCGCTCCTTGTCGGGGCGAGGTCGACGGGTCGGCCTCCCCCTGAGTCGCGCTGACGCGCTCCACAGTGCCTGCCCACGTGGTCCTTTTGCCTGAGAGGTTCCGGGGAGGAATCTGCCCCTTCGGCGCCGTCCGGGTGGTTTCCGGGCGGTCTCTCCCGCGTGGGTGGTACCGGCATGGTCAACGCTACCAGCGACCGGGTTTCCGGCTCATCTCCGACCCTGCCGGCCGCCCTACACCGCGGCCGGCTCCCCGGCGACGCCGCTCACGGCGGGCGCCCCGATCCGGTCGGCCAGCGCGGGCAGCACCTCACCCAGCGGCCGGTCCACCCGCACGGTGGCGTGCCCGTCGCCGCGAGTCGGCCCCTGGTTGACGATGGCCACCGGGATGCCCAGCTTCGCCGCCCGGATCACGAACCGCCGCCCGGACATCACCGTCAACGACGAGCCGAGCACCAGCAGCGCCCGAGCCCGCTCGACCAGGGCGAAACAGTCGGCGACCCGGGATGCCGGCACGGTCTCGCCGAAGAACACCACGTCCGGTTTCAGCATGCCGGTGCCGCAGACACCGCAGTCGAGGGTGCGGAACCCGGCCACCGCCCCGTCGGGCAGGTCGACGTCACCGTCGGGGTTGACGTGGGCGACCTGCGCGGCGAAGCCCGGGTTCGCCTCCCGCAGCCGCCGGTCCAGTTCCTCCCGGGAGGTCAGGTTGCCGCAGTCCAGGCAGATCACCTCGTCGAGACGGCCGTGCAGCTCGACCACCCCGCTGCTGCCGGCGGCGGTGTGCAGCCCGTCCACGTTCTGGGTGATGATCCCGCCGACCAGGCCCGCGTGCTGCAACCGGGCCACCGCCCGGTGCCCGGCGTTCGGGGCGGCCCGCGCGATCAGCCGCCACCCCAGGTGGCTGCGCGCCCAGTACCGCCGCCGCGCGTCCGGGTCCCCGGAACGCCTGGTACGTCATCGGGGTGTGCCGGCGGGCGGCGCCGCTGGGCCCCCGGTAGTCCGGGATGCCCGACTCGGTGGACAACCCGGCGCCGCTGAGCACCACGACGTCACCGGCGCCCACCAGCCCGGCCAACACGTCGATCTCCGTCACCCGTCCATGCTGCCTCAGCCGCCGCCCCGGCTCCCACCGGGTGACCGCCCTCACCCGCCCAGGCGACGACCCCCACCGGCGGGACCCGCCCGCGGCCGAGGGTCGGCAGGCGGTGCGGCTCACCCCGGTAGCCGACCAGGTGGCATCGTCGCGGCGGTCCCGGGTCGGCCCACCGGCGGGCGGGCCGACCCCGGGGATCAGCGCTGCTGGTGGCGGGGCGGCAACGCCACCCGCACCCGGCCGCCGCCCACCGGCGCGGTGCCCACCTGGCCGCCGACCGGCGCAGCGCCGGCGGCCGCCGGAACCCCGGTGACCTCCGCGGCGATCCGCTCCATGGTCCGCGCCAGCTGCTCACTGCCGTCGTCGAGGTGCCGGGCCGCCGCCTGCATGTGCGAGATCATCATCTCGCCGAAGATCCGCAGCGCCTCCCGCGTCGCCACGGAGTCGTCGAAGCTCGCGCCGGCGTTGCTGCGGTAGTCCGCCACCGCCCGCTCGGCCTCCTGCTTCGCCTCCTCCGCCGCCGCCCGCATGTAGCTCTCGTACTGCATCCGCGCGTACTCGGCCACCCGCTGGGCGTAGTCGTGCGCCTGCGCGATGATCTGCTCGGCCTCCCGCTGCGCCGCCGACAGCAGGTTGACCTCCTTCGCCGCGGGCAGCTTCGCCCCCGTACTCGGGATCACCCCGTGCCGGTGCAGCTCCAGATGGTCGTTGAGCCGCTCGTTCTCCGCCCGCAGGTTCGCCACCTGCGTCGCCAGCACATCCAGCTCATCGGCCACCTGCATCCGGAACCGGTCCACGTCCGTGGGCTCGTACCCACGGCGGGTGAACGACGCCGCGCCGAACTCCCACCGCCGCACCCGGTCCGAGGTCAACCGGACCTGCACGCTGGAGACCTGGCCCCCGTCATACCTGCTGATCGGGGTTGCGCTCACCGGGCGCCCCTTTCGTTCGCGACTGCGGGCCTCGCAAGCTCACTCCTCGCGCTCACCGGACACCTCCGGAATCGTCAGAGGCGGTCGCGGTCCGCCACGTCGGCCCGTACCAGTGCTTGCCGAAACCCTCATGGTGAAGCTGACCCTGGTGGTAGCCCGCCCTGGTCAACGTCGTCACCGAATGATGGACCATCTCGTCCGAGCCGCAGATGTACACGTGCCGGGACCGCCAGTCCCCGTCGGCCAGCGCCCGGTCCACCACGTGCCCGAACTCCCCCGGCCGCTGAAGGTCCGTACCCACCACGTAGGTGACCGCCAACCACGGATACGACGCCACCAGCTTCTCGATCGCCTCGTTGTCGTAGAACTCGCCAGGCGACCGGGCTCCCACATACAGATCGACCCGGCGCCGAGACCCCTCCGCCGCGACCTGCTCCACCAGGGACTTCAGCGGGGCCCAGCCGGTGCCGCTGCCCAGCAGCAGCAGATCGGAGGTGCCGGCCGGCCACAGCGTCAACCGGTCCCCCACCGGGGCGGCCAGGTGGACCTGGTCACCCACCGCGCACCCGTACACCAGCCGCGACGACACCGCGCCGCCCGGCGCCGCGCGCACGTGCAGCTCCAGCGTGCCGTCCGCCCGGGGCGCGTTCGCCGGCGAGTAGTACCGCCACGCCCGCACCGCCGGATGGGACACCCCGATCGACTGGCCCGGCGCGAACGGCAGCAGGTACTGCGGGCGCAGCGTCAGCACCGCCAGATCGAACGCCCGCCGCTCATGCCCGAGAACCTCGGCCACCCACCACGGCGGGTTCACCGCCTCGGCCGCCTGCGCCGCGTCGATCATCACCTGCGACACCAGCCCGTACGCGGCCGTCCAGTCCTGCGCCAGCTCGTCGGTCCACGCCTCGCCGAGGAAATGCTGCAACGTCGCGACCAGCGCTTCACCGACCGCCGGGTAGTGCTCCGGGCGCACCGCGAACTTGCGGTGGTCGGCGCCGAGATCCTGCAGGAACCCGACCAGGCTGTCGACCTGGTCCACGTGGGACACGATGTGCCCCAACGCGGTCACCAGCCGATCCCGCTGCCCGGCCATGTTCGTGGGGAACATCTGCCGGGTCTCCGGATGGGACAGGAACAACATGGAATAGAAATAGAGCGGCACCTGGTCGCCGTGCGCGGCGACCAGGGACCAACTCTGCTTCAGTCGTGCCGCATCCACACTCAGACGCCCGTTCCGCGTCCCTGGGCCACCACCTGGTCCTGCACCTTCTCCAGGACGACCTGCACGTAGCCGATGATGTCGCCCGGCACGCCCAGCTCCGTCAGCGTCGCCGTCAGGTGCTCACCGACCTTGACGTAGTGCGCCACCGGAATGTTCAACGGCTGGTGCACCTCGGCCAGCTCACGGCCCTCGTACTCGTTCGGTCCGCCGAGCACCACGGTGAGCATCAACGCGAGGTGCCGCCGCTGCTCGGCCATGTTGAGCTCGGTGAAGTAGCCGGCCAGCTCCGGGTCGGCGAGCACCTTGTCGTAGAACAGGGCCACCGCCGCCTTGACCGAACTGGCGCCGCCAATCCGCTCGTAGTGGGACGGCGCGGTCTCTTCAATAACCGTCACGGTCGTTCCTTCCAGGGTGAAAGGCCGCGCGACTCGGCGCGGAGGGGCAACCGGTCGGCTGGCGGGAGGTGCCGTAACGTTCAGTGCCAGCGCGACCGTGTGGGACCTTAGCGCGCCATCCGGATAAAGGCACGGCCGGCCTATCAGATTTTTGACAACCGCCGACCGGCCAGCGTCGTCATCAGCCGGAAGGACGTTTCATCGTCGGGCCCACCCGACAATGTCAGTGCGTCACCGGCGGTGGACCTGTCCACGTGACACCCTCCACCCTGGACCGCGCCGACCAGCTACCGCCGCGCCCGGCCGACGACGGGCTGTGATCACCGTAGACGTCATCCGGCACGGCACCCCGTCGCGCCGGGCCACCGGTCCCACCCATCGGACCAGCCCGGCCAACCACCAGCCGGCCCGACACGCAGCGCAATAAAGAATCGCGTCGGGCTCCAGCCACGACGCGATTCCACACACCGGCCCCGACGGAACCCCCGCCGACGGACCGCCAGCTCAGCCCGCCCGACGACGCGCCCGACGTGCCGCCAACTCGTCACCCACCGACTCCGTCGACGGCGACTCCGCCGACTCCTCGCCAGCACGACCCGACGAATCCGCCGGCTCCGCCGGCAGCGTCGACAACGACCCCTGGATTTCCTTGAACGCGCCACCGATCGCGATGCCGAACACCCCCTGGCCGCCCTGCAACAGGTCGACCACCTCCTCCGGCGACCGGCACTCGTACACCGACGTCCCATCGGAGATCAACGTGATGCCCGCCAGGTCCTCCACCCCACGCGACCGCAACGCCTCGATCGCCCTACGGATGTTCTGCAACGACACCCCGGCGTCCAACAGCCGCTTCACGACCTTCAACACCACCAGGTCGCGGAAGGAGTACAACCGGGACGTCCCCGACCCCGACGCGTCCCGCACGCTCGGCACCACCAGGCCCGTACGAGCCCAGTAGTCCAACTGCCGGTAACTGATGCCCACCGCGTGACAGGCCGTCACGCCCCGGTAGCCCACCTCGCCGTCACCGCCCGGCGCGGGCGCCACACCCGCCTGCTGCTCCATACCCGGACCAGGATCTCGCGGCTCGTGCATCCGGACAACCTCCCCGCCCGTGCGGTGACACGCCGCCTCTCCGCGCACGTGCACCCCTCGACACCGCAACCCTATCGCCGCACCAAGGAGTTACCACGCACGAACCACCGCGACACGCCGCGCAACCACCAGGAAGATCACCCACAGCAAGCGACGCTCACCCACCGTGACACCAGTACGCCCGGCCACCGAACCCACCCGGGCCGACCACCAGTCAGCCCGCGAAATCCTCCGGCCGCACCTGCTCCAGGAACTCCCGGAACTTCTCCACCTCGTCCTCCTGCTCGTCCGGGATCACGATCCCCGCCTCACTGAGGACCTGCTCCGCACAACGAATCGGAGCCCCCACCCGCAACGCCAACGCGATGGAGTCACTCGGCCGCGCCGACACCCGCACCCCGTCACCGATCAACAGATCGGCGTAGAAGACGTTCTCCTTCAACTCGGTGATCTCCACCGCCCGCAACGGCGCCTGCAACGCCGCCAACACGTCCCGCAAAAGATCATGCGTCAACGGCCGCGCCGGCTTGACCCCCTGCTGCTCGTAGGCGATCGCCGTCGCCTCGACCGCGCCGATCCAGATCGGCAGATAGCGGTCCCCCTCGACCTCCCGCAGCAGGACGATCGGCTGGTTGCTGGGCAGCTCCACCCGAACTCCGACCACGCTCAGCTCGCGCACCGCCGCCTCCGTGTCGTTGTCACCTACGCCCGCACCGCGCCCTTCCCTGCACGGTACACGGACCGCGACACGAGAGTCCCGTGCGCTACGTGCACCACGCCTCGCCAGAACGGGTTACCCCGGCAAGCCTACGACACGCTTCCCGAGCCAGATCTTTCCGCGCCCACCGACAGCAGAGGCCGGGCGCCCCCACGACACCCGGCCCCACACCTCATCGACCCAACGTCGACCGCAGCCCCACCCGCACCAACGCCGCGTGCAACTGCTGCGACAACGCCACCAACTCCCGTGCCGTCTCCGCCGCCCGCGCCCGCGCCGCCGGATCACTCTGCCGCGCCAACGGCGCCACCAACTGCGCGAACAGACCGACCTCCCGATCCGCCGCCGTCCGGTACCCCCGCAGATGCCGCGGCTCCAACCCGTACGCCGCCAACCCCGCCACCGCCCGCGCGATGATCAACGCATCCGCGTCGTACCAACCCGGCGGATCCGACACCAGCACACCGAGCCGCTCCAACTCGGCCAGCGTCGACTCGTCGACACCACTACGGGAGATCAGATCCGCCCGCCCCAGCCGCACTTCCGACGACTCGGCGGGCTCCGCCCCGTCCCGACCCGGCACCTCACCACCGGGACCGACCGCCACCAACGCCGGCCGCTGCCGCCCCGGCGCCGCACCCGACGCGTCCCACTCCGCCAACTGATCACGGATCACCCGCAACGGCAGATACTGGTCCCGCTGCGCGGTCAACACGAACCGCAACCGCGCCACATCGTCCCAGCTGTACTTCCGATACCCCGCCGGCGTCCGCTGCGGCTCCACCAGGCCCTCGGCCTCCAGAAACCGCAACTTCGAGATGGTGACGTCCGGGAACTCCGCCCGCAACTGCGCCAACACCTCACCGATACTCATCAGCGGTGTGGCACGCGCCGCCCCGGACGGCGTCGAAGCCGCAGGCCCGTTCACCCCCGGCCGGCCTCCTCCTCCGGACGCGGACCGGCGATGAACACCACCCGGAACTTACCGATCTGCACCTCGTCACCATTGCTCAACGTGGCCGCCTCGACCCGCTCCCGATTCACGTACGTGCCGTTCAAACTGCCCACGTCCCGCACCGTGAACGTGCCACCGTCCCGGTGAAACTCGGCGTGCCGCCGCGACACCGTCACGTCATCGAGGAAAATGTCACTGTCCGGGTGCCGCCCACTCGTCGTCACATCGTGATCCAACAAGAACCGGGCACCCGCATTCGGACCGCGACGAACCACCAGCAGCGCCATCCCCGGCGGCAACGAACCGGACATCCGGCTCGGCACCACATCGGTGTCCGGACCCTCCAGCACTTCGTCGAGCGAACCGAGATTGAGCGTAGAAGTGACGTCGAGCGGGGGGAACTCGTCGCCTGGGCGCGTCATGGGGACCACCTCACGGATCTGTTCGGTCGGCGTCGGGGTAATGGCGGGTCTGGCCGCCGGGCAGTCACACACCCGGCGGCTGGCTCCCCGTGCCCGGGAAGGCGCATTCCACAACGCTCAACTATCGGCTTTTCGGTCGACTGGGCGAGCCTAGCCAGCGCCGAAAATCAGGGCAACCGGACGCGCGGAGAACCAACCCCGCCGCCCGCAACGACAATCAGCTCTCAGTGAGCTCGCGGTACGCAGCAGCGGTCAACAAACCCTCGACCACCGCCGGATCATCCGCGGTGATCTCCACCAACCACCCCGCACCGTACGGGTCCGTGTTGATCACCTCAGGCGTGTCGGTCAACGCCTCGTTGCGCGCCGACACCGTGCCACTCACCGGCGCGTAGATCTCCGACACACTCTTGGTCGACTCGATCTCACCCAGCGACTCACCCGCCGCCACCACCGCACCCTCGTCCGGCAACTGGACGAACACGATGTCACCCAGAGCGTCCTGAGCGAAGTGCGTGATACCGACCCGGACGGCACCGCCGTCACCACCCGCCACCCACTCGTGCTCGGCGGTGTACCGCAGATCCTCAGGAATCACCAGCTGCGTCCTTCATCATCGGTGCACCGGGGGGAAAACCGGCGCGGCCCCGACCGGTCAGGAAACCGGCCGGGCGTGTTCCAGCTTGATCGGCGCGTGCAACTGCGAAACCTCCACAGCCTCACGATCCTCAACGATCACGTTACCGCCGGCATCCGTCACCGATGCGACCACCCCGCCGGGAATGTTCAACGCGGTACGCATCGTCGCCGGATCACCGATCACCAGGACCGTGTACGGACCGCTCAACCGCCGCCCGTCCACCACCAGGCCACCACCCTGCCCGTCCACGAAATAGGTCGACGCGATGATCCGCACCGCCGTCCCATCCGCCCCGGCGATCTGCATGGCCTCCGCGCCCGCACCCCGCAACTCCTGCACCGCGTCCAGAATCCGCGTCGACGCCAACGCCTTCTCGCCACCCTCGAACCGCACCGACAGACCCGGCCCCACCGCCGGCAACGTACCCGCCAGGATGCCCAGCTCGTCCGCCCGCCGCGTCGCCTCCTCCAACGCCGCCGCCCGACCCTGCTCACCCGAGCGCAACTGCCGCTGGCTCTCCTCCAACGCCGCGATGTCCTGCCGCAGCCGCCGCTCCCGCGAATCCAGATCCGACGAGATCCGGACCAGGTCCTCCTCCCGCGTCGCCGCCAGCGTCGGATCCGTCGACGTCGTCTTCAACTGCACCACCAGGGTGAACCCCAGCAACGCCAGCAGCACCGCGATCATCGCCCCCGCCGACGTCAACCGCCGCGACACCGACTTCGCCGTCGCCGTCGCCGACCCGTCCGGCGCGTCACCCGCCGGCGGGTCCTCCGCCTCCCGCTCCGACGGCGCCAACGGGCTCAACTCGTCCGGATCCGGCGCGTCCGGGCGCGGATCCGGCTCACTCGCCGGACCCGACGGCCGCGCCGGCTTCTCCGGCTCCGGCCAACCCGTGCCCGTCTCCCGGTGCTCCTCGCTCATCACCACAACCTACGCCCGGAACAAGTGCCGACGGATCGCCGCCACGTTCCCGAAGATGCGCACCCCGAGCACGACCACCACACCGGTGGACAACTGACCGCCCACACCCAACTGGTCACCCAGGTACACGATCACCCCCGCCACCAACACGTTCGAGATGAACGACACCACGAACTGCTTGTCGTCGAAGATCCGGTCCAGCTTCGCCCGTACGCCACCGAACACCGCGTCCAGCGCGGCCACCACGGCGATCGGCAGATACGGCTGCAACGCCGCCGGCACGGTGGGGTCCAGATACACCCCGAGCAGCACACCGGCGAACAACGCCAGCACCGCGATCATCGGCCACCTCCGGAGGGGCTGGGAGACGTCCGCGAACCGGACGGCCCCGGACTGGTCGAACCGGCGACACCCGAACCCGACGGAGACGGGCTCGGACTCACCGAGGGCTCGGCGTAGATTAGCCGCGGCTGCGGCGCGGCCGGCAGCGTGAGGTCGTCGACGTCCTTCACACCGAACGACAACCCGGTGGTCCGCGCCACGTCGCGCATCAAGTCCGCCGCCCGGCTGCCGTCGAACTTGTCCCGCATCGACCCCGGACCGATCGCCGTCACCTCGTACGGGCTCGTCACCGGGCGGTAGTCGACCAGGATCGCCTCACCCGCAGAACGGATCGTCGACGTGGCCGTCAGCCGCTGCCCGTTGACCGCGACCGCCTCCGCGCCCGCCGCCCACAACGCGTTCGCCACCTTCTGCAGGTCCGAGTACAACACCCGGGACGGACCGGCGTCCGCACCGGTCACCGCGTCCTTGTCCGCCGCAGCGTCGGCCAACCGCACCACCACACCGTCACCGCGCACCCGGCCCAGGCCCGTACCCGCCTCCAGGTTGCGCAACCGGGACGCCTGCGAACCACTCAACGCCGCGTCCCGCTGCCGGCCGACCTCCTCGCGCAGCTGGTCCGCCCGCTCGGTCAACCGGTCCGTCTCGGCCTCCCGCTGCTTGATCTCGGCGATCAGCCCGGCCCGCGCCTTCGCCCGGCTCGGCTGCTCCGCGATCGTCTCCCGGTACGCCACCGCGAACAGAAACCCGATCACCACGAGCACCACCAGGCTGACCGGACGGGCCAGCAGCCGCCGCAACCGCGACGTCGGCCCCTCCCGGCGCCGCGCCGCCGCGTCGGCGTACCCGGGATCGAGCGGGTTACGGAACAGCTCGGTGAGGAAGTCCGGGGCGTACGACCGCGCCGACGGGTCCCCGGCCCGCTCCCGCGGCGCCAGGCTCATGCCGCCGCTCCCGCGCGCCGCGCCCGCATCTCGCGGACCAGGCGGCTGGCCTGCACCACGTACATGCCCCCGGCCACCCAGTAGAGCACCAGACCCCACCAGGCCAGGCCCCAGCCGATCGCCCCGGCCGCCGTGGCGATGCTCGGCGCGGCGGCGGCCAACAGCAGGGTCGGGAACGCGGCCAGCAGCAGGAACGTCGCCGTCTTGCCGACGTAATGCACCGGCGGTGGGCCGTAACCGTAGCGGCGCAGCACCCCGAGCGACCCCAGCAGGAGCAGCTCGCGCGCCAGCAGCGCTGCGGTGAACTGCCACGGCACCACCTCGCGCGCGGTGAACGCCAGCAGCGTGGCCAGGATGTAGAGCCGGTCGGCGAGCGGGTCGAGCAGCTCCCCCAGCCGGCTGACCTGGTGCAGCCGGCGGGCGATCCAGCCGTCCACCCAGTCGCTGGTGCCGCCGATCGCCAGCACAACGATCGCCGCGACGTCGGCCCGGACCACGAGGAAGAGGTAGAGGAACAGCGGCACGCCGACGAGCCGGACGAAGCTGATCACGTTCGGCAGGGTGAGGACACGGTCGACCACCA
Source organism: Micromonospora sp. NPDC047738 (assembly GCF_040642675.1). Lineage (NCBI taxonomy): Bacteria > Bacillati > Actinomycetota > Actinomycetes > Micromonosporales > Micromonosporaceae > Micromonospora > Micromonospora sp. NPDC047738. The sequence continues at coordinate 17,609 of NZ_JBEYSO010000009.1, read as the reverse complement.
CCGCCGTCGCACCGCCGGGAGCCGGATGCTCCGATGGAGCCGGCCGACGCGACACCGAACCCTCCCTTCGCAGCACGGCCCGGGACCGACCACGATCGGCCGCTCCTTCGGACGTGCGCGTTGCCGGCCGGTCAGTGCCGGCGCCCTCTGTGATCCCGGGCTGGGACCTCCCCGATGCGGCCCGCGGTCGTGTCGATCGCGGGCCGGCCAGTTGCGCTGCCACTATATCGGGCCGCTCCGGCGTGCCCGGGGCCCGCTTTCGGTCGGGGTGGCCGTGTCTGTCTTCTGTGTGGCGGCGCACCACCCGTAGGGCATCCTAGGACACTAGTCGAAAGGCGGAACGCAGGCCGAAATCGTGTGCTGCGTGGGCGAGCGCCGGAGTCAGGCCGTGCGGGCGGTGGAGTCGGCAGCCGCCTGCTGAGCGCCGAGCGCCGCCGCCTGGCTGAACGCGATCAGGGCCACCAGCAGTTCGTGCTGGACCCGGTGGGGCATCCGGTCCAGCACCGCCTGGACCGCGCTGTGGCGCCGCTCCTTCAGGTCCCGCAACAGGCTCTCGGCCGCGGCGGTGGGGATCAGCCGCACCTCGCGCCGGTCGCGGGGATCGGCCACCCGGCGCAGTAGGCCGACCGCCTCCAGCCGGTCACAGAGCCGGCTGGCCGAGGACGGTACGACGTCCAGCAGCTCGGCCAGCCGGTTCACGTTGGTCTCCGGATGGGCCATGATCAGCGACAGCACGCGGAGCTGGGTCGGCGAGACGCTCACGGTGTGCCGGGGGGCCGCGGAGTCGAGCACACCGATGAGCGCCTCGGCAGCCGCATCGATGGCCGCGGCAAGATTCGGAGATCGCTCCACCCGATGTCCCCTGCGATGTTCGCCCCGCCGGTCTGGTCACTGCCCGTCGGCGTCGTCCGGAGGGCTGGAACCGCGCCAGTCCAGGCAGACGATCACCGCGTCGTCACGGAGATCCGCGTCGGCGTGGTACGCGTGCAGTTCGCGCATCACCGTACCAACTGCTTCGGCCGCTGGCTGCAACCGAGTGGACCGCATCGATCGCGCCATGGCCCGTTCCCCGTACGGCTCCTGCCCGTCCGGCTGTGCCGCGTACACGCCGTCGCTGACCACGAAGAGCCGGTCCCCCGGCTCGACCGTGAACTCCTGCACCTCGTACCGCGTCTCGGCGAACATGCCGAGCGGCAACTGCTGCTCCAGCGGAACCGGGGAGACGGCGCCGCCGCGCAGCCGCAGCACGTGCGGCGAACCCGCGTCGACCGCCCGGACCACGCCCCGCCGGGTGTCCAGCTCCAGCAACAGCGTGGCCACGTGCCGGCTCCCCCGCTGCTGGTAGAAGATGGTGTCCGAGGCCAGCTCGGCCTGCTCCACCAGGCTTCCGCCCGAGCGCCGGGCGTTGCGCATCGCGTTGACGGTCACCGTGGTCAGCAGCGACGCGGCCAGGCCGCTGCCGGCACCGTTGAGCACCGAGACGGTGAGCCGGTCGCTGTCGACCGACCAGTCGAAGTGGTCGCCGCCCACGGTGTACGCCGGTTCGAGCTGCCCGGCCAGCACGAAGTCGCCGTGCGTGACGCTGCGCCCGGGCAGCAGGTCCCACTGCATCTCCGCCGCCATGCTGAGCCGTTCCCGCCGGCGGGCCCGCCGATACCGGTCGGTCCCCCGGTCCGCGGCCCGCAGCGCCACCGCCAGGTCGCCAGCGACGTCCCGGGCCACCTCCACCACCGCCGCGTCCGGGTTCACCGGCAGCTCCAGCATCAGCACCCCGAGCCGCTCACCCCACACCGACAGCGGCAGGTAGACCCGGCAGCGACCGCCCTCGCCGCTGTCCAACACCGGCTGTTGACTGCTGAAACAGCGCTGCGCCACGCCCTGGCAGGCGAGAAAGCCGCCGTCCGGCAGGTCCGGGTCGAGCACCGGCCAGAGGCCGCTGAACCCGTAGTCGGCGATGAACACCTCGGTCCGCGACGCGTCCAGCGCCAGGCGGATCGCCCGGTCGGCCTCCTCCGCCAACTGGTCGGGCGGCGCCGCGCGCAGGGCACGCGACACCTGTCCGGGCGCATCCGGCATGCTCATCCTCCGAAGGCGACTATTGCTGCGGAGCAAGCATCATACGGAGGGCGCTGCACGGCCGGCCGCCCCGGTTCCCCGCCGGCTCGCCAGCGGGTCGACGGTGGCAGGTCCGGGACAGACCGGAGGGCCGGAAACGCCCGCGGTCAACCGCCGGGCTTGGCGGCCACCGCGCCGTAGAAGGCGTCCGGCACCGGAGCGGGCGCACCCGCCGGACGCCACTCGGCGACCGGCACGATGCCGTCCACCGTGGGCTGCCAGCGGCCGAGCAGCGGCGCGAACCCGGCCGGCGGTCGCATCCGGAACGCCGGACCCATCATGGCCAGCGCCTCCGGATGCCCGGCCAACTCCTCGCTGTCGAAGTCGATCGCCAGGAAGCTGCCCGGCGCGACCGCCTCGTACAGCTCGTCGAGGGTGCGGGCCAGGGTGGCGTCGTCCAGGAACGCGGCCAGCCCGAGGAAGACCACGCCGACCGGCCGGCGTCCCCACCCGGGCACGAAGCGGTGCAGCTGGGCCGGGTCAATGGTGCCGATGTCGGTGGCGTCGCCGAAGCCGTACCCGGCGCGGTCGCTGTCGGCGAGCAGGCGCTGGCCGAGGCGGATGGTCACCGGGTCGACGTCGGTGTAGAGCACGGTGGCGTCCGGGGCGACCTCGTGCACGTTGCCGCGGGTCGGCACGCCGGCGCCGAAGACCAGGAACCCGTCCACCCCGGCGCCGGCGATCGACCGGACCGCCCGGCCGAGGAAGTCCCGCAACGAGCGGAAGATCTCCGCGCAGGGCCCGTACGCCCCCTCGAAGGCGCGGGCCGCGGCCACGTCCACCGGAAAGTGGTGCTCGCCGCCGAGCCAAAAGTCGATCATGCGGGCAGTGCTCGGCTGGTCGGGCTCGGCCATCGACGAGGCTCCCTTCCTCGGGCGGTGGTCGACAGCGTACCCAGGGGTCGGCTCCTTCGGTATCGCCCCGGCGACGCACAACCGGCCGCGATACTGGCCGCGGGCGTCCGGCGGCCAGGAGGTGCAGCGGTGAACTCGGCGAACGGCGCGGCGGTGGTGGTCGGCGTCGACGGCTCGGAGCCGGCGCGGCGGGCCGTCCGGCTGGCCGCGGCCGAGGCCGCCCGACGGCACCGGCCGCTGCGGGTCGTGCACGCGTTCATCTGGCCGCTGCTGCGCGTACCGGTGACCCCGCCCGCCGGGGCGCCGCCCGGCGGCGGGCTGCGGCACCAGGCGGAGCAGCTGGTCGCCGCGGCCGTCGCCGAGGCGGAGGCGGCAGCGCCCGGGGTACGGGTCTCCGGCGAGATCATCGACGGCGAGGCCTCCGCGGTGCTGCTCGGTGAGACCCCCAGCGCCACGATGCTCGTGCTCGGCGACCGCGGCCTCGGCGGATTCGCCGCCCTGGTGGTCGGCTCAGTGGCCGTCCAGGTCGCCGCACACGCCGACTGCCCGGTGCTGGTGGCCCGCGGCGCGCAGCGGCCAGCAGGGGCGGTGGTGGTCGGGGTCGACGGCTCCCCGCCGTCCCGGGCCGCCGTCGAGTTCGCCGCCGAGGAGGCGGCGCTGCGCGGCGCCCCGCTGCACGCCGTGCTCGCCTACACGCATCCGGTCTCCACCGGTCCCGGCGACATGCAGCCGCTGGTCTACCAGGAGAACCGGCTGCACGACGAGGAGGACCAGGTCCTCGCCCGGTCGCTCACCGGGCTGGCCGAGCGCCACCCGGGGGTGCCGGTGACCCGGGAAGCGGTGCACGGCCGGCCGGTCGCCGTGCTCACCGAGGCCGCCCGCGACGCCCAGCTGATGGTCGTCGGTGGGCAGGGCCGGGGCGAGCTGAGCGGGCTGCTGCTGGGGTCGGTGAGCCAGGGCGTGCTGCACCACGCCGACTGCCCGGTCGCGGTGGTCCGCTCCCCCGGCTGAACGGTTGGCGCCGCTGTCGGCGGGTAGACGGTGCGGGTACCCACACCGGAGGAGGCAGCGATGCCAGGACCACGGCCGGGCAGCAACGCGTACGACAAGGAGCGGGCGCGGCTACGCGATCTGATCGAGAATTCCGGGCGGGCCGCCGACCAGGAGGCGAACCAGGTGGCGAACCGGATCCTCCAGGACGACCGCGGCCAGCGGGGCATCGTCCGGGGAGAACGGACGTTCGGCCCCAAGGGTGAGCGCGAACCGGGCGACCCGAAGTGAGGGCGGCACCCGTGGTCGACGGCGCCATCGCGGGCGCCGTCGGCACCGCCACGTTGAACGTCGTCACGTTTTTGGACATGGTGGTTCGGGCCCGCCCGTCGAGCAGCACCCCGGACGAGACCGCCGGGCGGATGGCCCACGCCGCGCACATCGACCTCGGGCCCGAGGAGAAGGCGGCGAACCGCCGGTCCGGGCTCGGGGCCGTCCTCGGCTACGGCACCGGCATCGCCGCCGGCGCCGTGTTCGGAGTGCTCGCCGCCCGTCGCCGCATCCCGCTGCCGCTCGCCGCGGGACTGCTCGGCGGCGGGGTGATGGCCACCACCGACGGGTCGATCGCCGCCCTCGGCGTGAGCGACCCCCGGACCTGGCGGCCGAAGGACTGGCTGTCCGACATCGTGCCGCACCTGGCGTACGGAATGGCGACCGCAGCCACCTGGCGGAGGCTGCGGCCGCCGTCTCGGCGGCGCCGTTAGCGCCGCCGGCCGCTCTCGTCGTCAGCCACCGGCTGACCGGCCGGACCGTACGGCGACACCTGTCCCTTCGGAACCGGCCGCCCCACGTCCGCGTTGGACGTGCCCTTGTTGCGCGGATGCCCGCTCACCTGAAGGCCCTCACGGCTGTCCTGGCTGGTCGCGCCCTTGTCGTTGCGGCGGAGTTCCTCCTGCTGCGGCTTGACCACAGGTCTCTCCTTCCCAGTGGGAGCACACGGCGTGGGCCGCGTACCTGATCGGCGTACCCGCCGCCGCCCAGGCGCATTCCGCACCTCCGTGGCGCATCTGGTCCGCACGGACCACCCACAGAGATGCCGAGCGCACTGGTCTGTCTGCCGCCGGGGCGGGTACCCGGACGGGATGCCAGACGATCGGAAGGTGGCGCGGGTGCTGCTGGACCGGCAGGCCCGCACGTACGCGGAGGAGGCGGGGATCGCGCTCGCCGACCGGCCCGCGCCGCTCTACCAGCTGCTGGTGCTCACCACCCTGTTGAGCACCCGGATCCGGGCCTGCGTGGCGATTGCGGCGGCCCGCGAACTGTTCGGCGCGGGTTACCGGACCCCGCAGGCGATGGAGGCGGCGAGCTGGCAGGACCGGGTGGACGCGCTCGGTCGGGGGCACTACCGCCGCTACGACGAGCGCACCGCGACCATGCTCGGCCGGGCCGCCCGGCTGTGCCTGGACCGGTGGCACGGGGACCTGCGCCGCATGCACCGGGAGGCCGACGGCGACCGCGACGCGCTGCGGCGGCTGCTGACCGAGTTCCCCGGCATCGGGCCGACCGGGGCGGACATCTTCCTGCGCGAGGCGCAGGCGGTGTGGCCGGATCTGCGCCCGTACGCGGACCGGCGGACCCTCGCCGGCGCGAAGCGGCTCGGCCTGCCGGCGAACCCGGGCCGGCTGGCCGGGCTGGTCGGCGACGCCGACTTCGGGCGGCTCGCGTCGGCGCTGGTCCGGGTGGCGCTCGGCCAGGAGTCGGCCGGCGAGGTCAGCCGCACGGCCGCCGGTCGCTGAGGGTCACTTGGCCGGGCCCGGCTTCGTGAGGTACCAGACCAGCAGCGACGCGGCCACGGCGAGCAGGACCAGACCGCCGGAGATGCCGCCCTCGCCGCCGCCGCTGCGGTGGCCGCTGACCCCGAAGTAGATCACCGCCACCCCGGCGAGCACCGCGAGGAAGGTACGCAGGTTTCGGTCCCTCACGCTCCGCACGGTACAGGCGTGTTGAGCCTAGTTCGTCCGTTTCGCCGGAGGTCCCCCGTCCGGGTCAGGTCAGTCGGGGCGGGAGCCGGTGGCCGGGCCCCGCAGCCGTACCCGGCGCACCGCCCGGTCGGCCACCTCGACCACCTCCACGGTCAGCCCGGGCAGCCGCACCGTCTCGCCCGGGCCGGTGGGCACCCGACCCAGGCCGGCCAGCACCAGCCCGGCGACCGTGGTGTACTCGTGGGTCAGCGGGAAAGTGAGCCGCACCCCCACGTCGGGCAGGTCGTGCAGGGGAAAGTCACCCGGGATCACCAGGCCGCCGTCGGGCTCGCGGAGCACGCCACGCACGTCCAGGTCGGTCTCGTCGTACAGCTCGCCGACCACCTCCTCGAGCAGGTCCTCCATGGTGACCAGGCCGTCGATGCCGCCGTACTCGTCGACGACCAGGGCGAGCTGCTCGTGGCGCTGGCGCAGCTGGCGGATCGCGTCGGCCACCGGCAGCGTGCCCGGCAGCAGCACCGACGGGCGGGCCCGGGCGCCGACGGTGGCGCCGTCGCCGTCGACCAGGTCGCGGATGTGCACCACGCCGCACACGTCGTCCAGGCCGCCCGGCCCGACCACCGGGGCGCGGGAGCGGCCGGTCGCGGCGAGCCGGCGCATCCCCTCGGCCGTCGTGATCGCGGCCGGCAGGAAGGTCACGTCGCGCCGGGTCACCAGGATCTCCCGCAGCCGCCGACCGGCGATGTCAAACGCCCCGGCGAGGATCTCCCGCTGCTGGGCGGACAGGCCGCGCTGGCTCACCAGCATCTCCCGCAGCTCCTCCTCGGTCACCTCGGTGCGACGCGCCCGGGGGTCGCCGCCGGCGAGCCGGACCAGCAGGTCGGTGGAGCGGCTGAGCAGCCACACCGCCGGGCGGGACACCCGGCTCAGCAGGTCCAGCGGTCCCGCGCTCAGCAGTGCCCACCGTTCCGTCCACTGCATGGCCAGCCGCTTCGGGGCGAGTTCACCCACCACCAGGGTGACGAAGGCCAGTACGAGGGTCACCAGCAGCACGGCCACCGGATGGGCCGCCCGGCCGAGGAAGCTCAACGGCCCCACCAGGGGCTGGGTCAACGACACCGCGGCTGCCGCCGAGGCGAGGAAGCCGGCCAGGGTGATGCCGAGCTGGACGGTGGCCAGGTAACGGTTCGGCTCGCGGGCCAGACGAACCAGCCGGGCCCCGCTCTGCCCCGCCCGAGCCAACCGCCGCAGCTGCGCCTCCCGGAGCGTGACCAGTGCCATCTCGCTACCGGACAGGGCCGCGTTGATCAGCACCAGGACCACGATCAGGACGAGTTGTCCGGCCATCACGCCCCCTCCCGCCGCCCGGTGTGCCGCGCCGGCCGGTCAGTCCTTCTCCAGGTCGTCCAGCGAGATCTTGTGCGTCATCAGCCAGCGGGCCAGCGCGTTCATCCCGAACAGCCACAGCGGCGCGGACTCGGTGGTGCCGTTCGTGGCGAAGATGGCGAACCGCAGATCCGGTGCCCGGTAGGCCTCGATCCGCCACCGGTGCTGCTTGTCCCGCCAGATCGCCGCAGGATCCATGGCGTCACCGTAGGCGACCCGCGGCGCTGACGGAGCGGCTTGGGATCACCCGCCGGGTATGACAATCCCGCCGAACAGTGCGCGCAATCCCATTACCGCCAGCGACAGCACCAATCCCCCGAGCAGCGCCCAGCCGAACCCGGCCCAGCCGGACTGCCGGTCCCGGCCCGCCGGCAGCTCGGCGTGCCACTGCTCGCGAAGCAGCCAGCCGAGCACTCCTGCACCGAACGGCAGCAGCCCGAGCCAGAACCAGAAGCAGCGGCTGCCGGCCTGCGGTGCCGGGCCGGCGATGAGCAGCCCGAGCCACGTCAGCGCCAGCGCCCCGGCCAGCAGCGTCGCCGCGTCGGCGAGCCGGTCGGCGGGCGCTCCGTCGGTGCGCCAGCTGGAGGCGACCCGGGCAAGGCGCGCGTCCTCGTGGTCGGCCGGCCGCTCCTCATCGATCGACAGGCCACCGACGTCGGCGTAGCGAACCCGGCCGTCGGGCAGGCTCCAGATCATCATCCAGCCCTCGCTGTCGTACCGCGGTTCGGGCCGGCGCCCCCAGAAGCCGCCCTCCTGGTCCCATCCGTCGGCGCGGACGAAGGTGACGATCCTGCCGGCCGCGAGGTCCCGGTCCAGCTGCTCGGGGCCGACCTGGCGGGGCGCCGTCCACCAGGCGAGGGCGGCCCAGGCCAACCAGCACAGCGCCATCACCACGGCCAAGGCACGCCGGAGCAGTCGACGGCGGCTGCGGGAATCGGCGAAGCCTGCGCCGAGCCATGGAATGATCATGGCCACACGCTCGCACACCGGGGCAAGGGTCAGCCGGGCGGTGCCACCACCTCGCGGGCGTCGTCGGGCAGCCGGCGGGTGGCGCCGCGCCGGTCCAGCAGCTCCAGCAGCGGCACGGCCACCCGGCGGGTGGTGTCGAGGGCCTGCCGCGCGGCGCTGAGCGTGAACGGCTGCGGCAGCCGGGCCAGGATCCGGACCGCGTCGTCGAGCGCGCCCGGCAGCAGCACCACGTTGTCGGCCAGCCGCAGCAGGGCTCCGGCCCGGACCGCCGCGCCGATCTCCCGTGGGCCGAGGCCGAGGTCGGCCAGGCGGTGTGCCTCGGGGGCCTGGAAGGGGCGGTCGCTGTACTCGGTGCGGACCCGGTCGACGGCGCGGGCGACCGGATCGGGCAGCGTGTCGGCCGCCGCGGCGGTGACCCGGCCGGCCCGCAGCCGCAGCGGTGGCCGCAGCAGCGCCGCGACCAGCGCCCGGTCGGGCAGGTCGAGGCGCTGGCGCAGCACCTCGACGGGCACGCCGGGCTCCAGGGGATGCGCCCGGCCGTACCGGGTGACCTCCTCGGCGAGGCGTCCGGCCAGGGCCCGCCAGTGCTCGGGGTCGGCGAGCCAGTCCCCGGCCACCGGCGCGGCGGTGACCGCCACCCCCATCCGGGTCAGCTCACCGGCCCGGCTCAGCCGCCGGCGGCGCAGCTCCCCGGCCAGGTCGGGCCTGCCGTCCAGCGCGGCCAGCACCGCCGCCCGGGCGGTGGCGGCGCCCCGCCGGTGCAGCGGCGGCGGGGCGACGTCCAGCACCGTCACCCCGCCGGCGACGTGGTGCCGGCCGGGGTCGCGCAGCAGCGCCCGGTCCCCGATCAGCAGGGGCAGCGGCCGGGCCAGCCGCAGCCGCACGGTGTCCGGGCCGAGCGGGCGTACCCGGGCCGGCACGGCGGCGGAGCCGACGTGCAGGGTGAGGGTGGCCGGCAGGTCGGCGGCCGGATCGCCGGCGAGCCGGACGTCCAGCAGGTCGGTGCGGTGGAACCGGCCGGGGCTGAGCAGCGCGTCGCCGCGGGCGATCCGCTCGCGGGGCACGCCGCGCAGGTTCACCGCCACCCGGGCGACCGCGTCGATCCGGTCCCGCGCGACGCCGAGGGAGTGCAGGCCGCGGACCCGCACCGGCTCGCCGGTGGCGGCGAGTTCGAGCTGGTCGCCGACGTGCAGCCGGCCGCCGCCGAGGGTGCCGGTGACCACGGTGCCGCTGCCCCGGATGGTGAAGCAGCGGTCCACCCAGAGCCGCACCGGGGCGCCCAGGTCCGGGGCGGGCAGCCGGGTGGCGAGCCGGTCGAGGGCGGCCCGCAGCTCGGGCAGGCCCGCGCCGGTGGCGCCGCTGACGGCCACCGCCTCCACCTCGCCGAGGGAGGTGGCGGCGATCTCCGCCCGGGCGCGGGCCACCGCCGGGCCCGGGTCGGCCAGGTCCGCGCGGGTCACCGCCAGCAGCCCGTACGACACCCCGAGCGCGTGCAGCGCGGCCAGGTGCTCAGCCGACTGTGGCATCCAGCCCTCGTCCGCGCCGACGACGACCAGTGCGGCCGGGACCGGGCCGACGCCAGCCAGCATGTTCGGCACGAACCGCTCGTGCCCGGGCACGTCGACGAAGGCGATGGTCCCGCCGGAGGGCAGGGTGGTCCAGGCGAAGCCGAGGTCGATGGTCATGCCTCGGCGGCGTTCCTCCGCCCACCGGTCGGGTTCCATCCCGGTCAGTGCCCGGACCAGGGTGGACTTGCCGTGGTCGACGTGCCCGGCGGTGGCGACGACCCACATGTCAGCCGCCCACCCGCAGGATCGCCGCCCGGACGGCCTGGTCGGCGTCGGCCGGTAGGCAGCGCAGGTCGAGCAGGAGCCGCCCGTGCAGGACCCGGCCGAGGATCGGCGGCTCGCCGGTGCGCAGCGGCTGGGCGTACCGCTCGGGCAGGCTCAGCGCCCACGAGTCGAGCTCCACGCCGGGCGCGCCTCCGCCGCCGACCACCGCGGTGCTGGGCACCACCTCGGCCTTGCACCCGTCCTCGCCGAGGCGGTCGCGCAGCCGTTCCACCCGCTGCCTGAGCGCGGCCGGGTCGGCGTGCAGCGCTGCCCGGGTCGGGGTGGTCGGGGCGTGCAGGGTGGCGGCGAGCGCGGCCAGGGTGAGCTTGTCCACCCGCAGTGCCCGGGCGAGCGGGTGCCGGCGCAGCCGGTCGACCAGGTCGGCGGCACCGAGCAGCAGGCCGGCCTGCGGGCCGCCGAGCAGCTTGTCGCCGCTGGCGGTGACCAGGTGAGCGCCGGCGCGCAGGGTGGTGGCGGCGTCGGGCTCGTCGGGCAGCAACGGGTCCGGGGCGAGCAGTCCGGAGCCGATGTCGGCGACCACGGGCACACCCAGCGTGGCCAGGTCCCGCACCGGCACCGCCGAGGTGAAGCCGCGGACCACGAAGTTCGACGGGTGCACCTTCAGCACGAACCCGGTGTCCGGGCCGAGCGCGGCGGCGTAGTCGGCGAGGGCGGTGCGGTTGGTGGTGCCCACCTCGCGCAGCCGGGCGCCGGTGCTCGCCAGCAGGTCCGGCAGGCGGAAGCCGTCGCCGATCTCGACCAGTTCGCCCCGGCTGACCACGATCTCCGCGCCGGCGGCGAGGGCGGTCGCGGCGAGCACCAGCGCGGCGGCGCCGTTGTTGACCACGTGCACGGCGGGCGCGTCGGGCACGGCGGCGGCGAGCGCGTCGAGGGCGTCCCGGCCGCGTCGGGCCCGCCGCCCGGTGCGCAGGTCCAGTTCCACGTCGGTGTGCCCGGCGGCGGCGACGAGGGCCGCCACGGCCGGGGCGGAGAGCGGCGCCCGGCCGAGGTTGGTGTGCACCACGACGCCGGTGGCGTTCAGCACCGCCCGGGGGGCGGGCGCGGGCAGGTCGGCCAGCGCGGCGTCGCGTACCTCGTCGGGGGTGATCTCGCCGCGGCGGGCGCGCTGCTGGGCCCGGACGATGGCGGCCTTGACCCGGTCGCGGCCGAGGGTGTCGACGGCGGCGGCCAGCCCGGGGTCGGCCAGCAACGTGTCGGTACGTGGCACCCGCCGCCGCGGGTCGGCGTCACGCATCGCGTCATCTCCCCCTGGCCTGCCTCGCGCAGGCGGAGCCGCACGGTTGCTTGGCGGAGACGGACGGGAATCGAACCCGCCTGGCCCGGGTCCCGGACCACACCGGTTTTGAAGACCGGGAGGGGCACCAGCCTCCTGAACGCCTCCACCGAGCACTAAACCACATGCGATCTCCGTCCGCCCGCGAGAGGGGCGAACCGCCGGGCGGTCAGGGTCCGGGCGTCCCGAAGCGCGGCCGGCGCCGGCCGGGGGTGATCGGCAGGCGGGTCAGCGGCGGCAGCGCAGCTACCCCCCGATCGGGCCGGCGCCCGGCCCGTTGCCGTCTGGTGCCTGGCCTTCCCGCTGCCGGGCGCGCTCCCGCTGCGGCAGCACGGTGTACTTCGGATCCCGGGCGGAGGCGACCCCGCCGTGGAAGATGCCGAACCGGGTGCAGAGCGCGGCGGCGAGCAGCGCCCCGCCGGACAGGCCGGAGAGGAGCCGGCTGCGCCGCCCGACCAGCGCGCCGGCCACCCCGGCGGCGGTCAGCGCCCGGCCGGCGCGCAGCAGCCTGCCGGGGGTGCCGGTCGCGTAGGGCTCGCTGAGCAGCCCGAGCCGGTTCTCCACCCGGTGCGAACCCCACAGCTCCATGGCGGCGCCGGCGACCGCGAACCGCCGCGCCGGGCCGGCCTGCGCGGTGGGCGCGGCCAGCAGCCCCACACCGGCGCCGCTGGCCAGCGCGCTGCCCGCGAAGATGATCGGGAGTTCCGGGTACGCGTCGTGCCAGGACGGCACCGCGGTGTCGGCGAGCAGCACCCCGGTGTACGTGGCCAGCGCCGGCGCGGTGGCGGCGGCGAGCAGCCCGGCCGCGTGCCCGGCGGGAGGCAGCAGCCGCCGGCCGAGGCCGAGCAGGCCCCGCTCGGGCAGCCAGGGCGCCGCCTCGGCGACCGCCGCCAGCCCGGCGGCGGGGCCGAAGGTGCTCAGGATCCAGGTGCCCACCGACATCGGCGAGGTCGGCTTCGCCACCCGCAGCATGTGGTGGAACCGGCTCGGTTTGCCCAGGTCGTGGATGAGGAAGTACGCGCTGGCGCTGACCGCCGCGAGGGAGGTGACCCGGCCGGCCCGGCGCAGCGCCGGCCGGCCGGTGAGCTGGCCGCCGGCGGCCAGTAGCGACGAGCCGGCGGCGAGGCCGCCGGTGAACAGGTAGGCCGCGATGTCCCACTTCCACACCGGCGGCTTGAGGATGGGCCGGCCGTAGTAGGAGGTGAACTCGGCCGGCGGCACGTTGATATGCTCCCCGCCGCCGCCCCTGCGGCCCTTGCGTCGGGACCGCTCGATCGGGTCGACGCCGCGCGGCAGCTGCGGTGCCAGCCCCGGCCCGACGCGGCGCTCCGGCCCGTCGGCGGCGAGCCGCTCCCGGAACCGGCGGAACAGGTCGCCCACCGGGGCGCGGTCCGGGCTCACGAGGCACCTCCGACGAACGCGGCGACGGCGCCCGCCGCCATGGCCAAAGCGGCCAGCCCGGCCCGCTTCCACATCTTCGGCAGGTCCCGGGTGGTGACCACCGGGTCCGGTGGCAGGCCGTACACCTCGGGCTCGTCGAGGAGCAGGAAGAACGCGCCGTCGCCGCCGACGCCGTCGGTGGGGTCGTGGCCGTAGAGCCGCGCCTCCGGCACCCCACGGTCGTGCAGCTGGGCAACCCGCGCGGCGGCGCGTTCCCGCAGCTCGTCCAGCGGCCCGAACTGGATCGACTCGGTCGGGCATGCCTGCGCGCAGGCGGGGGTCATGCCGGCGCCGAGACGGTCGTAGCAGAGTGTGCACTTCCACGCCCGGCCGTCGCCCTTGCGCTGGTCGATGACCCCGTACGGGCAGGCGGAGATGCAGTAGCCGCAGCCGTTGCATATGTCCTCCTGCACCACGACGGTGCCGAACTCGGTGCGGAACAGTGACCCGGTCGGGCAGACGTCCAGGCAGGCGGCGTGGGTGCAGTGCTTGCAGACGTCCGACATCATCAGCCAGCGGAAGTCGGTGCGCGACTCGGCGCCGGTGGCCCGGCCGGGCGGCTGGGAGCCAGGCATGCCGAGGAACTCCGGCCCGGCGGCCATCCGGGTGGCGGCATCCGGCCGGCCCGGGGGCAGGCCGGGGTTGGTGCCGGTGTCGGTGCTGGTCCCGGCGGCCGTGGCGGCGCTGGCCGGGCTGGCCGCCGGGCCGGTCGGGTTCCCCTCGAACGGCGGGGTACGGTGCCCGGCCGGGCTCGGCTGCTCGATGAAGGCGACGTGCCGCCACGAGTTGGCGGTCAGCGCGCCGGTGTTGTCGTACGACATGCCGAGCAGGTCGAAGCCCGAGTCAGGTACCCCGTTCCACTCCTTGCACGCGACCTCGCACGCCTTGCAGCCGATGCAGACGCTGGTGTCGGTGAAGAAGCCCATCCGGGGCGGGGCGTCGGTCCATCCGGCGTCCGGCGCGGGATCGAGCGGCCCGTAGAGGCTGTTGGCCTCGATCATCCGACCTCCCGTTCGGACGCGTCGGTGGTGACGATCGGCGGGCGGCCCCGGACCAGCCCGGCCCGGCGCCGGTAGTCGTCCACCAGTTCGAGCAGGGCGGGTCCCGTCGGGCGGCGGCCGGGCCGGATGTCACACGTGCCGACCTTGCTCTCCTGGATCAGGACGTTCGGGTCCAGGGTGATGCCGAACAGGTCGTTGACCGAGTCGCCGGTGACGATGCCCTCGCGACCGAAGTGGTACGGCAGCCACACCTGGTGGATCACCCGGCCGTCCAGCCGCAGCGGGGTGAGCCGGTCGGTGACCAGGACCTTGGCCTCGATCGCCGCCCGCCCGCTGATCAGGTGCGCCCAGCCGAGGTGGTCCAGGCCGACCTCACCCGCCAACTCCGGGGAGACCTCCACGAACATCTCCGGCTGGAGCTCCGCCAGCCGTGGCACCATCCGGCTCATCCCGCCAGCCGTGTGGTGCTCGGTGAGCCGGCTGACGGTGAACACGTACGGGAAGACGTCGGTGTGCGGCTGCGGCGGGCTCGGGTTCACCGAGTTCACCGGGTTGTCGTAGACCTTGCGGGTCGGGTTGGCCTGCTGCCCGTACAGCGGGTTGCGCATCGGGGACTCGGCCGGCTCGTAGTGCGTCGGCATCGGTCCGTCCTGCAGCCCGGTCGGCACGTACAGCCAGCCCTTCCCGTCGCCCTGCATGATGAACGCGTCGTCGCCGGCGAGCCCCTCGACACCGGTGGCGCCTTCCGGTGGCCGGTACGTGGGCGGCTTCTTCTTCTCGAAGTCCGGCACGTCGTAGCCGGTCCACTCGCCCCGGTCGGCGTCCCACCACACGTACTTCTTGCGTTCGCTCCACGGCTGGCCCTCGGGGTCGGCGGAGGCGCGGTTGTAGAGGATGCGGCGGTTGGCCGGCCAGGCCCAGCCCCACTCGGCGGCCACCCAGTCCTGGTCGCGTCCGGGCTTGCGCCGGGCGGCCTGGTTGACCCCGTCGGCGTACACTCCGGTGTAGATCCAGCAGCCGATGGCGGTGGAGCCGTCGTCCTTGGCCTCGGTGAACGCCGACAGCGGACGGCCGGTCGCCACCTCGTACCCGTTGATCTCCCGCAGCACCGCCTCCGCGCTCGGCTCCACCAGGTCGCCGTGCGTGGGGTAGTCCCAGGCGAGGTCGCGCACCGCACGGTCGCGGGCCTTGTCCGAGGCGGCCAGCTTCTCCCGGATGATCCGGCCGAGGTGGAAGAAGAACCACAGCTCGGAGCGGGCGTCGGCCGGCGGGTCGAGCGCCTTCTCCCGCCACTGGAGCAGCCGCTGGGTCTGGGTGAAGGTGCCTTCCTTCTCCACGTGCGAGGCGGCCGGCAGGAAGAACACCTCGGTACGGCACTCCTCCGGCACGATCTCGCCGGTCTCCACCTCCGGGCTGTTCTTCCAGAACGTCGCGCTCTCGATCATGAAGAGGTCGCGGACCACCAGCCAGTCCAGGTTCGCCATGCCCAGCCGCTGGGCCTTGCCGTGCGCCGAGCCGACCGCCGGGTTCTGGCCGAGCAGGAAGTATCCCTTGACCTTGCCGTCGATCATGTTCAGCACCGTCTGGTACGTCCCGTGGTCGCCGGTCATCCGGGGCAGGTAGCCGTAGCAGAAGTCGTTCTCCGGCGTCGCCGCGTCGCCCCAGTACGCCTTGAGCAGGCTCGCGCCGAACGCTCGGGCGTCGTCCCAGAAGCCCTTCTGGCCCGGGTGCCGGATGCTGTCCACCCAGTCGGTGAAGCTGGTGTGGTCGGTGTAGTGCGGCATCGGCAGATAGCCCGGCAGCAGGTTGAACAGCGTCGGGATGTCGGTCGAACCCTGGATGCTGGCGTGGCCGCGCAGGGCGAGGACGCCGCCGCCAGGGCGCCCCATGTTGCCCAGCAGCAGCTGGATGATCGCGCCGGTCCGGATGTACTGCACGCCCACGCTGTGCTGGGTCCAGCCCACCGAGTAGATCAGCACCCCGGTGCGTTCCCGGCCGGAGTTCTCCGTCCACGCCCTGGCCAGCTCCAGGAACTTGTCCTGCGGGATGCCGCAGGTCCGCTCCACCATTTCCGGGGTGTAGCGGGAGAAGTGCCGCTTGAGGAGCTGGTAGACGCAGCGCGGATGCTGCAACGTCTCGTCCCGCTGGACCTGGCCGCCGACCGGCATGCCGTGCGACTCGTGTCGCAGGCCGGCGGCCGTCTCCCGCTCCTTGTGCGTGTTGCGGTCGCCGGAGTTCTTCTCGTGGCCCGCGTACTGCCAGCTGCGCTGCCCGTACGAGTTGGTCTTCGGGTCGTAGCCGGAGAAGAGGCCGTCGAGGTCCTCGGTGTCGACGAACTCCTCGCTGACGATGGTCGCCGCGTTCGTGTACGCCAGCACGTACTGCCGGAAGTCCAGCTCGTTCTCGAGGATGTGGCGCACGATGCCGCCCAGCAACGCGATGTCGGTACCCGCTCGGATCGGCAGGTAGGTGTCGGCCAGCGCGCTGGTACGGGTGAACCGAGGGTCGACGTGGAAGACCTTCGCGCCCCGCCGTTTGGCCTCCATCACCCACTGGAAGCCCACCGGGTGGGCCTCGGCCATGTTCGAGCCCTGGATGACGATGACGTCAGCGTTGGCGACGTCCTGCTGGAAGACCGTCGCGCCACCGCGACCGAAGCTGGTCCCCAGACCGGGGACGGTGGCGGAGTGTCAAATCCGCGCCTGATTCTCGATCTGTAGTGCGCCGAGCGCGGTGAAGAGTTTCTTGATGATGTAGTTCTCTTCGTTGTCCAGCGTGGCGCCGCCGAGGCTGGCGATGCCCAGGGTGCGGTTCAACGCCCGTCCCTGCTCGTCGGTGTCCTCCCAGGTGGCGTCCCGCGCCGCGAGCACCCGGTCGGCGATCATGTCCATCGCCGTGTCGAGGTCGAGGTCCTCCCACTCGGTCGCGTACGGCCGGCGGTAGCGGACGGTGGTCTGCCGCAGCGGACTGGTGACCAGGTTCTTGCTGGCGGAGCCCTTCGGGCAGAGCCGGCCGCGGGAGATCGGGCTGTCCGGGTCGCCCTCGATCTGGGTGACCTGGCCGTCCTTGACGAACACCCGCTGCCCGCAGCCCACCGCACAGTAGGGGCAGACCGAGCGCGCCACGCTGTCGGCGGTCTCGGTGCGCGCCGTCAGCGCCGCCGAACGGGCCGACTGGGCCGCCGCGCCCCGCCCGAGCGGGTCCGTGCCGGTGAGTTGCCGGTAGACCGGCCAACCCTCGATGAAGGTCTTCAGACCCATCCCGCGACACCCCCTCCCCCGCTGGCGGAAGCTGACCTCCTGAACATTAGGCCAGCCGCCGGGGCCCCGCGAGTCGAGTCGCGGATCATTTTCGGCAATCCTCAGCGTGGGGAAAACAGCGGCGCCCCGACCGGATGGCCGGGGCGCCGCTGGGCGTCGGTGTGCAGGTCGCCTCTCGGCGAGTGGCACGACGCGGCTCCAGCCGGACGGTATTCCGCGAAGGCAATTTGGGTGAGGCCCGGGGACACTGGACACACCGACGCTCTGCACAACGGTACGAGGGGTCCTGTTCTTCCGCTGCGGTTCGTGACCGCTGTCACCTGGGTTTCGCTTCTGTTGGCTGGTTGCTCTGGTGGCTGGTTGCTGTTGGGCGGTGGTTGCCGTGTTGGGCTGGGGGCGAGGGTGACCGGCTCCGGGCGGTCACGCTTGATCCCTGCGCCGGTCACCCTCGCCCCCAGCCCCGTCGTGCGCCTACTCCGCCCGTCC
>NZ_JBEYSO010000008.1:11018-309037 GCF_040642675.1 Micromonospora sp. NPDC047738 | reverse complement strand
AGACGGTGCAGGTGTCGGCCTACCCGGACGCCTACGCCCAGTGGGAACAGCAGGCCGCCGACCTCGTCGCCCAGCACTGGAACAGCTGACAACACAGCCGAGCACCACAGCTGACAACCGAAAGAACGTGAACACGCCGCTGGCCGGCACCCCAAGATGGGTGCCGGCCAGCAGTGTCTCTGGATGCTGGCGCCTGGAAGACCGCGACGCACGGTCGCCCCCAGCCCACAACCGGAACATAGGGCCGCCCCCAGCCGTCAACCGCAGCCCGCAGCGGCCGGCTCAGGCTACCCAGGCGTAGCGGCGTTCCGGCCGGCCGGCCGCGCCGTACTTCAGGGTCACCTCGGCCCGCCCCGTGCCGGAGAAGTGCTCCAGGTAGCGACGGGCGCTGACCCGGGAGATGCCGACCCGGTCGGCGCACTCGCTGGCGGAGAGGGTCCCGGTGTGCCCGCGGAGGGCGCGTTCCACCAGCTCGGCGGTTTCCGGGCTGAGTCCGCGCGGCAGCGCCGGAGTGGTGGCCGTCGAGCCGCTGCGGGAGAGTACCCGGTCGACGTCGGCCTGGTCGGCGACCACCGCCGTACGCAGGGCGGCGCGGCGGGCGGCGTACTGCGCCAGCCGGGTGCGCAGCTCGTCGAAGCCGAACGGCTTGAGCAGGTAGTTGACCGCGCCGTAGCGGACGGCCCGGCGTACCGCCTCGGCCTCGCGGGCGGCGCTGATCACCAGGACGTCGCAGTCGTGCCGGGCGGCCCGGATCCGGGTCACCACGTCGAGGCCGAACATGTCGGGCAGGTAGAGGTCGAGCAGGACCAGGTCGGGCCGGAGTTCCTCGACCGCCGCCACCGCCTGCTCGCCGGTGCTGGCGGTGCCGACCACCCGGAAGCCGTCGATCCGGTCGACGAACCCGCGGTGGATCCGGGCCACCATGAAGTCGTCGTCGACGACGAGCACGTCGATCATCGCGCCTCCTCCAGCATGCTGGCCAGCACCGACATCCGCGCGGTGAACATGGCGCCCTCGGCGGTGTTCGTCACCGCCACCTCGCCGCCGCGACGGTGGCACACCAGGCGGGTGAGCGCCAGGCCGATGCCCCGCTCGCCGCTGTGGGCCGCCTTGGTGGTGAAGCCGTGGGTGAAGACCTCCTGCGCCAGTTCCGGCGCGACGCCGGGGCCGGAGTCGCGGACGACGATCTCCACCGAGGAGGCGTCCTGCCGCAGCTCGACCTCCACCCAGGCGGGCTGCTCCGCCGGGTCGCCGGCCGCCTCCCGGCCGCCCGCCACCGCCTCGACCGCGTTGTCCACCAGGTTGCCGAGCACTGTGGCGACGTCCGCCGACAGTTCCGCCGGCAGCCGGTCCAGCCCGGTCTGCTCGGAGATCCGCAGCTCCACCCGGCGTTCCGCGGCCACCGCCGACTTCGCCATGAGCAGCGCCGCGATCGCCGTGTCGTGGATCCGGCTGGTGACCGTCAGGTCGAGTGACGCCCGGTGCCGGCTCAGCGCGTCCACGTACCGGACCACCTCGTCGTGCTCGCCGATCTGGATCAGCCCGGAGATGGTGTGCAACTGGTTGGCGAACTCGTGGGTCTGCGCCCGCAGCAGCTCGGTGGTGCTGCGGAACGAGCCGAGCTCCTGCTCCAGCCGGGCCAGCTCGGTACGGTCCCGCAGCGTGGTGACCGAGCCCAGCCGGCGGCCGTCCTTGCGGACCGTCATCCGGTTCATCACCAGCACCCGGCCGCGCCGGACCACCACCTGGTCCCGGGCGTCCGGGCCGCCGCCGGCCCCGGCCAGCACGTCCCGCAGTCGGCCGTTGATGCGCAGCTCGCGGAGGCTGCGGCCGAGGCACTCCTCGGGCAGGTCGAGCAGCCGCCGGCCCACCGCGTTCACCAGGGTGACGCGCTGCTGCGGGTCCAGCGCGATCACCCCCTCGGCGATGCCGTGCAGCAGCGCCTCCCGGTGCTCGGCCAGCCCGGCGATCTCCCGGGGCTCCAGGCCGAGGGTCTGCCGCTTGATCCGCCGGGCCAGCAGCCACGATCCGATCACCCCGAGCCCGCAGGCGATGCCCAGGTAGGTGAGCAGGTACGAGGAGGCCCCGACCAGTCGTTCCGACCAGCTCGGCGACTTCTCGCCGACGACCACCACGCCCAGGTACCGGCCGAGGTTCTTCTTCGTCACCGGGTCGTCGCCGAGTACCGGCACCTGCGCCACCAGCTCCTGCGGCCCGTCGACCGCCAGTTCCCCGAACCAGCTCCGGCCCTCCGCGACCCGGGGGTCGCCGAGCCTCACGGGGCTGCCGACCAGCGTCGGGTCCGTCGAGCTGACCACCCGGCCCCGCTCGTTGGCCACGGTCACGTGGGTCACCCCGGACCGGATCAACGTGTTCTGCAGCAGCGGTGCGATCGCCTCGCCGGGCGCCGGTTGGGTGAGCTGGTCGCGCAGCAGCGGGCTGCCGGCGAGCTCTTCGCCGAGCGCGGCGACCCGGCGTCCCTCGACCCGGTTGAAGGTGGCTGCGGACTGGGCCAGCGAGACAGCGGCCACCGCCACCAGCACCACGACGATGATCGCGAGCTGGAGGACGAGCAGTTGCCCGGCGAGCGTACGACGCCGGGACGTGACCGCGACCACAAAGACCTCAACTTCCGCTGGTGACACAACGCAGACAGTTTGCCTGCTCGGAGGCCACCATCTTGCCGCCGGACTCATTCGAAACGGAAGAGAAACATGATGGCAACTAGGAGAAACGTGCTGGTCATGGGCGTGGCCGCCGCTACGGCGCTCGCCCTGGGAGCCTGCGGTGCCACCGCCGACAAGGGTGGGGCCGGTGCCGCCGACGACGGCAAGCCGGTCACCGGGCTGCGGATCATGGTCCCGAACACCCCCGGTGGCGGATACGACACCACGGCCCGTACCGCCGCGAAGGTGATGGAGGACGCCAAGATCGCCACCGGCGTGCAGGTGTTCAACCTGCCCGGCGCGGGCGGCACGGTCGGCCTTCAGCGGACCGTGAACGAGAAGGGCAACGGCAAGCTCGCCATGCAGATGGGGCTGGGCGTGGTCGGTGCCTCGTACACCTCCAAGTCGGCGGCGACGCTGACCCAGACCACACCGCTGGCCAAGATGATCGAGGAGGCCGGCGCCATCGTGGTGCCGAAGGACTCCCCGTACAAGACCATCAACGACCTGGTGGCGGCGTGGAAGGCCAACCCGAAGGGCATCGCCGTCGGCGGCGGCTCCTCGCCCGGTGGCCCGGACCACCTGCTGCCCATGCAGCTCGCCAAGACCGTCGGCATCGACCCCCGCCAGGTCAACTTCGTCTCGTACGACGGCGGCGGCGAGCTGCTGCCGGCCGTGCTCGGTGGCAAGGTGGCCTTCGGCGCCAGCGGCTTCGGCGAGTTCCTCGACCAGGTCGAGGCCGGCCAGATCCGGGTCCTCGCGGTGACCAGCGAGGCGCCGATCGAGGCGCTGAAGGACGTGCCGACCCTGAAGTCCTCCGGCATCGACCTGGTCTTCACCAACTGGCGGGGCATCGTCGCGCCGCCCGGCATCAGCGACGCCGACAAGAAGGTCTGGATCGATGTGCTGACCAAGATGCACGACTCGGAGGAGTGGAAGGCCGAGCTGAAGAAGCGTGGCTGGACCGACGCGTTCATCACCGGTGACGAGTTCGGCACCTTCCTGACCGAGCAGGACAAGGCCGTGGCCGACGTGCTCAAGCAGCTCGGGCTGGCATGACCGGCATGACGACCCGACCGGACCGGGGCGGCGATCCGCCGTCCCGGCCGGCCGTACCCATCGTGCCGGACCAGGCGGCGCCGCCGGACCGGGAGACGGGCGCGCTGCCCCCCGCGCCCGTCCCGGTCGCGGACCCGCCGGCCGCCGACCCGGCGGGGCAACCCGCCGGGTCGGCGGCACCACCTGCGGACACCGGGCCGGACGCCGACGGGACGGCGGCGGAGAGCCCAGCGCCCAAGCGGGACCGGGCGCAGTACGGCGTGTGCGCCTTCCTGGCCCTGGTCGGCGGGCTGGTCATCTTCGACGCGACGACCAGGATCGGGAACGCGATCAACACGGCCGACCCCATCGGCCCCAAGGCGGTGCCGATCCTGCTCGGCGTGCTGCTGCTGATCATCGCGGCCATCTACGGGGTGGACGTGGCCCGCGGCGGCGCCGGCGAGCCGGAGGCGGGCGAGGACGTCGACCTGAGCACCCCGATCGACTGGCGCACGGTGCTGCTGCTGATCGGCGCGTTCCTGGTCAACGCCGTGCTCATCGACCGGCTCGGCTGGGTGATCAGCGGGACGATCCTCTTCTGGGGCTCGGCGTTCGCGCTCGGCAACCGCCACTACGTCCGGAACCTGCTGATCGCCGTCGCGATGTCGCTGATCACGTTCTACACCTTCGCCATCGGGCTCGGCGTCGACCTGCCCGCCGGCGTGCTGCAAGGGATCCTGTAGATGGACAACCTCGCCAACCTGCTCGACGGGTTCGCCAATGTGCTGACCCCGATGAACCTGCTGTTCGCGCTGCTCGGCGTGACCGTCGGCACCGCCGTGGGCGTGCTGCCCGGCATCGGCCCGGCGATGACCGTGGCGCTGCTGCTGCCGGTCACCTACGGGATGGAGCCGGCTCAGGCCTTCATCATGTTCGCCGGCATCTTCTACGGCGGCATGTACGGCGGATCGACCACCTCGATCCTGCTGAACACCCCCGGCGAGTCCTCGTCGGTGGTGACCGCCATCGAGGGCAACAAGATGGCCAAGGCGGGCCGGGCGGCCCAGGCCCTGGCCACCGCCGCGATCGGCTCGTTCGTCGCCGGCACCATCGCCACCGTGCTGTTGGTGGTGGTCACCCCGCCGGTGGTGCAGTTCGCGATCAGCCTCGGCGCGCCCGACTACTTCGCGCTGATGCTGCTGGCCTTCGTGTCCGTCACGGCGGTGCTCGGCGCGTCCCGGGTACGCGGCTTCGCGTCGCTGGTGCTCGGCCTGATGATCGGTGTGATCGGCATCGACCAGTCCGGTCAGCAGCGGCTCACCTTCGGGATCCCGCAGCTCGCCGACGGCATCGACGTGGTCGTGGTGGCGGTCGGCATCTTCGCCGTGGGCGAGGCGCTCTGGATCGCCGCGCACCTGCGCCGCAAGGCCGGCGAGGTGATCCCGGTGGGCCAGCCGTGGATGGGGAAGCAGGACTGGAAACGGTCCTGGAAGCCGTGGCTGCGCGGCACGGCGTTCGGGTTCCCGTTCGGCGCGGTGCCGGCCGGCGGGGCGGAGATCCCCACGTTCCTGTCGTACGTCACCGAGAAGAAGCTCTCGAAGCACAAGGAGGAGTTCGGCCGGGGCGCGATCGAGGGCGTCGCCGGGCCGGAGGCGGCCAACAACGCCTCGGCCGCCGGCACCCTGGTGCCGATGCTGGCCATCGGCCTGCCGACCAACGCCACCGCCGCGGTGATGCTGGCCGCCTTCCAGGGGTACGGCATCCAGCCCGGCCCGCTGCTCTTCACCCGGGAGTCCAGCCTGGTCTGGACGCTGATCGCCAGCCTCTTCATCGGCAACCTGCTGCTGCTGGTGCTCAACCTGCCGCTCGCCCCGGCCTGGGCGCGCCTGCTGCGGATCCCGCGCCCCTACCTCTACGCCGGGATCCTCTTCTTCGCCTCGATGGGCGCGTACGCGGTCAACGCCCAGCCGTTCGACCTGTTCCTGCTGCTCGCGCTCGGCCTGCTCGGCTTCGGAATGCGGCGCTTCGGGCTACCGATCCTGCCGCTGATCGTCGGCATCATCCTCGGCCCGCGTGCCGAGCTGCAGGGCCGGCGGGCGTTGCAGCTCTCCGGCGGTGAGCTGCACGGGCTGCTCGGCGGTTGGGTGTCCTGGCTGATCTACGCCGCGATCGCCGTGGTGCTCCTCTGGCCGCTGGTCGGGCGGTTCGTGGTCCGTCCGCTGCGGGGAAGGTTGGTGACCGGATGACCGTGCTGGTGGGCTATGTGCCGTCGCCGTTGGGCGAGGCGGCCCTGCGGGCGGCGATCGAGCAGGCGAGGTTCCGCGAGGAGCCGATCCTCGTGGTGAACACCTCCCGCGGCGACGCGTACGCCGACCCACGCCTCGCGCAGGAGCCCGATCTCGAGCGGGTCACCCGCGAGCTGACCGCCGCCGGGGTGCCGCACAACGTGCGGCAACTCGTGCGGGGGCGGGACGCGGCCGAGGAGATCGAGGAGATCGTCGAGGCGGAGGACGTGTCGCTGGTGGTGATCGGCATCCGGCACCGCACCCCGGTGGGCAAGCTGATCATGGGGTCGACCGCGCAGGAGATCCTGCTCCGGGTGCCCTGCCCGGTCCTCGCCGTGAAGGCCGGCTGAGTGGCGCCCGGGAGCTTGACCGCTCCCGGGCGCGCCCAGACCGCCCTGCTGCTCGCACACACCGTCGTGCTGCAGGCGGTCACCTTCATGCTCCGGCCGGCATCCGCGTACCGGGCGCTGGAACTGGACGTGCCGGGAGCCTGGCTGGGCGTGCTCGGGGCCAGCTTCGCCGTCGTACCGCTGGTGCTGGCCGTGCCCAGCGGCCACGCGGTCGACCGGTTCGGCGAGCGCCGGGTGGCGCTCGCCGGGTCGGCCCTGCTCGCCGCCGCCGGACTCGCCTTCGTGCTCTTCGCCGGCTCGGTGGCCGGCCTGGTGCTGGCCAGCATGCTGCTCGGCACCGCGCATCTCTGCGCGGTGGTGGCCCAGCAGGCGCTGGTCGCCAACCGCACCCCGGCCGACCGGTACGACGCGGCCTTCGGCTACTACACCTTCGCCGCCTCGCTGGGGCAGGCGCTCGGGCCCGGCCTGATCGTGGTCTTCGGCGGGGACCGGCCGATCCCGGACACCCGGGCCATCTTCCTCGGCGCCACCGCGCTGGCCGTGCCCCTTCTGGCCGCCGCCGCGTTTCTCCGCCCGTCCGCGCACCATCAGACGGCGGCCGGGCCGGACGCCGGGGGGATGCGGGACCTGCTCCGCCAGCCGGGGCTGGTGCGTGCCCTCACGGTCAGCTGCGTGGTCCTGGCGGCGGTCGACATCACCCTGGTCTACCTGCCCGCCCTCGGCGCCGAGCGGAGCATCGCGGCCGGCGAGATCGGCGTACTGCTCGGCCTGCGCGCGGTCGCGTCGATGGTCTCTCGGCTGGGGCTCGGCCGGCTGGTCGCCGCGATCGGCCGGCGCTGGCTGCTGATCGGCACGGTCGCACTCTCCGCCGCCGGGCTGGCGCTGCTGCTGCCGCCGCTGCCGTTCTGGGCGATGGCCGTGGTCGTCACCGTCGCCGGCCTCGGGCTCGGCGCCGGGCAGCCGCTCACCATGTCGTTCCTGGCCGAGTCGGCGCCGCCCGGGCTGCGCGGCCGGGCGATGTCGCTCCGACTCACCGGCAACCGGCTCGGCCAGGTGCTCATCCCCAGCGCCGCCGGCGTGCTGGCGGCCGGCGCCGGGGCGGCCGGCGTGCTCGCCTGCACCGCCGCGGGCCTGGCCGGCGCGGCCGTCGCCGCCACCGGCCTGCACCGTACGGATCCGAACCCGGACTGAGCGAAAGGACCACCATGGAGACACCCACCACCGCCGACCTCTACGACCGGTACGGCGAGACCCTCGGCTCGTGCGACACCCAGCTGCGCCAGTTCGGCGGGGTGCCAACCTTCGGCGGACCGGCCGTGACGGTGCGCTGCTTCGAGGACAACGCCCTGGTGAAGTCGATCGTCGCCGAACCAGGGGAGGGTCGCGTCCTGGTGGTGGACGGTGACGGCTCCGTGCACACCGCCCTGATGGGTGACCTAATCGCCGGCACGGCGGCGGAGAACGGTTGGGCCGGCGTGGTGATCAACGGCGCGGTCCGGGACGTGGCCGCGCTGCGTACCCTCCCGATCGGCATCAAGGCGCTCGGCACGAATCCGCGCAAGAGCGCCAAGACCGGCGCGGGCGAGCGGGACGTGCCGGTGTTCTTCGGCAACTGCGTCTTCGCGCCGGGCGCGCACGTCTACAGCGACGACGACGGGGTGGTCGTCCTGCCCGCGTCGGCGTAGCCGGGCTCAGCCCTCGCTGGCCGGATGGGGGGCGACCTGGCCCTGGCGCAGCCGGGCCGCGCACAGCTCCGCCAGCTTCGCGTACGCGGCTGCGCCGATCAGCGCGGTCAGCTCCGGGCCGTACGAGACGTACATCGGCTCGGCGCCGACGTGCGCGTCGGTGGAGGAGGTGCACCACCAGTCCAGGTCGTGCCCGCCGGCGCCCCAGCCCCGCCTGTCGAACTCGGCGAGCGTGGAGATCAGCACCTTGGTGTTGTCCGGCCGCTTGTGCCAGTCCTGGTCCCGGCGGATGGGCAGCTGCCAGCAGACGTCCGGCTTGTATTCCAGCGGGTGCGCCCCGTCACGCAGGGCCTGGGCGTGCAGCGCGCAACCGCCCCCGCCCGGGAAGTCGGCGTCGTTGAGGAACACGCACGGCGAGTCGGCGTCCCGGGTGGCGGTACGCCGGGCCGGGTTCTTCCCGTCGATGGTGTCGTTCTCGGTCCAGTTCTTGAAGCCCTTGCGGAAGTGCTGCCAGGTCTCCGGGGTGAGCCGCTTGACCGCGGCGCGCACCCGCTTCTCGTCGTCGGAGTCGGTGAAGAACGCCCCGTGCGAGCAGCAGCCGTCCGCGCCCCGGCCGGCGATGATGCCGTGGCAGCCCTTGCCGAAGATGCACGTCCAGCGGGAGAGCAGCCAGGTCAGGTCGGCGCGGACAATGTGCTTCTCGTCCGCTGGGTCGACGAACTCGATCCACTCCCGGGGGAAGTCCAGCTCCACCTCCCGGCTGCGCGGGTCGTCGGGGTCGTCCACCAGCACCTGCAGCTCGATCTGGCCTGTCACCCGGACCAGCGTACGCGTGGTCGGCCCGGCCGGCCGGCGAGCCGCCGAAACGTGTTGGCCCTAGGGTCGTCAGCATGCGACTGGGTGTCCTCGACGTCGGTTCGAACACGGTGCATCTGCTGGTGGTCGACGCCCACCACGGGGCGCACCCCTGGCCGGCGCACTCCGAGAAGGTGGTGCTCCGGCTGGCCGAGCAGATCGGCCCGGACGGCGCGCTGACCGAGGCGGGCGCGGACGGGCTGGCCAAGGCCGTCGGCATGGCTCGCGCGGCGGCGGCCGGGCTGGCGGTGGACGACCTGCTCGCCTTCGCCACCTCCGCGGTCCGGGAGGCCACCAACGCCGGCGAGGTGCTGGCCCGGGTCCGCGACGAGACCGACGTACGGCTGGAGGTGCTCTCCGGCGCGGACGAGGCACGGATGACCTTCCTCGCGGTCCGGCGGTGGTTCGGCTGGTCGGCCGGGCGGCTGCTGGTGCTGGACATCGGTGGCGGCTCGCTTGAGTTGGCGGCCGGCATCGACGAGGAGCCGGACGTGGCGGTGTCGCTGCCGCTCGGCGCCGGGCGGCTGAGCCGGGAACGGCTGCGGGTGGACCCGGCCGGGTCCGTGCCGCCGTCCGCCGAGGCGGTGGAGGAGCTGCGGGAGCACGTCCACACACTGCTCGACCCGGTGGTGAAGCAGTTGGCCGAGGTGGGCTGGGAGCGGCCGGTCGCCACCTCGAAGACGTTCCGGACGCTGGCCCGGCTGGCCGGGGCCGCCCCGTCGGGCGCCGGGCTGTGGGCCCCGCGCAGCCTGACCCGGACCGGGCTGCGGCAGGTGCTCGGCTTCATCCGGCACATCCCGCCGGCGCAGCTGTCCGAGCTGGAGGGGGTGAGCGCGGGGCGGGCCCACCAGCTGCTGGCCGGCGCCGTGGTGGCCGAGGCGGTGCTGCGCCGGCTCGACGTGGACCGGTTGGACATCTGCCCGTGGGCGCTGCGGGAGGGGGTCATCCTCCGCCGGCTCGATCAGCTGGCGCCGATGTGACCCGGGTCGTTCTGGGCGGTTTGGGGATGCTCGTCCTGATGGGCTGCGGCGGAGGCGGTTACCCTGAAGGGTGTGACTACCCGCGTGCCGGTGCTCCTCTCCAGTTCCTCGGTCTTTCCTGAGCGGACCGCGGCGGCGTTCCAGCTGGCCTCGGCGCTCGGGTACGACGGCGTCGAGGTGATGGTCTGGACCGACGTGGTGAGCCAGGACCCGGGCGCGCTGCGCGGCCTGGCCGACCACTACGGCGTCCCGGTCCTCTCGGTGCACGCCCCGTGCCTGCTGGTCACCCAGCGGGTGTGGAGTCCCGATCCGTGGGAGCGGCTGCGCAAGGCCGCCGAGCTGGCCGAGACGCTGGAGGCACCCACGGTCGTGGTGCACCCGCCGTTCACCTGGCAGCGGGACTACGCCCGCAACTTCGCCGACGGCCTCGACACGATCGCCGGGCAGTTCGGCGGGCTGCGCTTCGCGGTGGAGAACATGTATCCGGTGCGGATGGCCGGCCGGCAGTTCGTCCCGTACGTCCCGGGCTGGGACCCGACCGACACCGGCTACGCCGCGTACACCCTGGATCTCTCGCACTGCGCCGCCTCGCACACCGACGCCCTGGCGATGGCCGACCGGATGGGGTCGGGCCTGGCCCACGTGCACCTGGGCGACGGCACCGGCGAGGGGCGCGACGAGCACCTGGTGCCCGGGCGTGGCGGCCAGCCCTGCGCGGAGCTGCTCCGCTCGCTGGCCGGCCGTGGCTTCACCGGCTCGGTGGCGGTGGAGGTCACCACCCGGGGCGCGAAGAGCCGCGCGGTGCGTGAGGCCGACCTCCGCGCGGCGCTCGAGTTCGCCCGCGCCAACCTCACCGCCCCGTCCCCGGTCGACGCCTGACCCTGGTGCGGGTCAGCTGACCGGGGCGAGCGGTTCCGACTGGGCCGGGACCGGCAGCTGGTCGCCGACGGCGGCCCGCTTCCGGGCCCGGTGGGCGGCCACATGCGAGCGGGTGGCGCAGCGTTCCGAGCAGAACCGCCGGCAGCAGTTCGACGAGGTGTCCAGGTAGACGTTGCCGCAGCGCTCGTCGGCGCAGACGCCGAACCGGGCGCTGCCGTACTCGCAGAGCCAGACCGACAGGCCCCAGACCGCGCCGGCCAGGTATTCCGACGAGACCGAGGCGCCCCGGCTGGTCACGTGCATGTGCCAGTCGCTGGAGTCGTGGCCGGAGATGCGCGGCTGCACCGGGAACGCCTCCAGCAGCGTGTTCAGTTCCGCCACCGCCTCGGCGTCCCGGCCCGAGGTGCCGTACTCGAAGACGTCGCGCAGGCGCTTCTGCGCCCGCCGGAGGATCGCCAGGTCCCGCTCCGTGACCTCGTCGCGCATCCACGCGTTCTCGTCCGGAAACAGGGTCCGCAGGTCGTCGAGGTCGTCCAGACGGGTGTTGACGAGATCAACTCCGGTCCGGGCGTACGCGTCGAAGTTCACGAGACCAACGGTAGACGACTCACGGCGTTCGCGGCGCGTCGATGTAGTGGGGGAGGAACCGGGCGTAACTGTCGGTGATGAGGCTCGCGCTCTCGCGCACCCCGGCGCCGGCCGACTCGCCGTCGACGATCCAGCTCCCCAGCACCGTGTGATTGCCGGCGAAATCGGGCAACGCGCGGAACTCCTGGTAGCAGAAGCCCTCGTCGCCGTACCTTCCGGGATTGGTGATCTCGGTGCCTCCGGTGACGATGCGGACGGCCGCGCCCTCCCGGCCGAGCAGCGGCTTCGCCACGTACTCGGTCATCCCGCGCGGCGAGTCCAGGTATGCCGGCAGCAGGTATTCGTGCTCCGGGTACAGCTCCCAGAGCACCGCCAGCAGCGCCTTGTTCGACAGCAGCAGCTTCCAGGCCGGCTCGATCCAGGTGGTCGGGGTGCCCGGTGCCAGCGCGGGCGGCCCGTACGGCTCGGCCAGCATCCACTCCCACGGGTAGAGCTTGAAGCAGGTGGTGATCGGCCGGTCGGCGGCGTCCACGAAGCGCCGCCCGTCCCAGCCGATCTCCTGGATCGGCATGAGCGTGACGTCCAGCCCGGCCTGGCGGGCCGTCTCGGCGAGGTAGCCGGCGGTGATCTGGTCCTCGCCCGACTCCTCCTCCGCGGACCAGACCACGTGCACCCGCCGGTCGTGCAGGCCGGCACCGATCTTCGCCCACGCCCCGACCAGCCGCTCGTGCAGGCTGTTCCACTGGTCCGCCGCGGGCCGGATGTTCTCCAGCCAGTACCACTGGACGATGCTCGCCTCGACCAGCGCGGTCGGGGTGTCGGCGTTGTACTCCAGCAGCTTCGGCGGCCAGGACCCGTCGTACCAGAGGTCGAAGCGGCCGTAGAGGGTCGGCGGTGCCTCGCGCAGCGACCGGGCGACCGCCTCGGCGGCCCAGGCCGGGATACCGAACTCCGCGTACCGGTTGCGGGCCACCACGTGCTCGGCGGCGGCCACCGACATCCGGTGCAGCTCCTCGGTCGCCTCCTCCAACCGGAGAACCTCGTCCAGCCCGAACGCGTACGCCGCGGTCTCGTCCCAGTACGACATCACCCCGCCGTCGGGCAGTTCGGTGTCGACGTACACCAGACCTTGGGAGCGGATGGTGGCGTCCCAGCCGGGGCGCGGGACGCTGGCCTCGCGCCGCACCTCAGCCGCCGCAGGAGGCGAGGTGGGTGCCGAAGCCGCCGCGCGCGGGCAGCGCCGCGGCGACCGGCGGGGACGTGTCCCGCGCGGCGGCGGGTGCCGGGGCCCGCAGTGCCAGCGCGACGTTGTCCCCGCCACCACCGACCGGGCCGAGGGCGCAGTCGTCATCGTCGTCGGTCAGGTTGCAGCCGGAGAGGGCGAGCGCCAGGGCGGTCAGCGCGCCGAGCTGCACGGTGGCCGACCGGAGGCGGCGGCGGGGGTGTCGTTCCACAAGATCCTTGTAGCCCATCCGCGCCAGCCCGGCTGCCCCTCGTTCCCCTGGCCGGGACGGAGCGTGACGTTGGTGGCCGGCCCCGGGCGGGGGTCGGCGAGCGGGCGTTACGCTCAGCTCATGCTCCGTTCCGTCATCCTCGCCGCCTCCCGGTCATCCCAGGTCGAGCGGCTCGTTGCGACGGCCCCGTTCACCCGGGACGTCGTCCGCCGGTTCGTCGCCGGTGCCGGCACCGACGACGCGCTGCGCGCGACCCGCGTACTCGTCACCGACGGCCAAGCGGTCACCCTCGACTACCTCGGCGAGGACACCGTCACTCCCGAGCAGGCGAACGCCACCCGGGACGAATACCTCAAGCTGCTGCGGCTGCTCGCCGCCGCCGAGCTCACCCCGGCGGCCGAGGTGAGCGTGAAGCTGTCCGCCCTCGGCCAGAAGTTCGACGAGCAGCTCGCGTACGACAACGCGCGGGCGATCTGCGCGGCGGCCGACGCGGCGGGCACTACGGTCACCCTGGACATGGAGGACCACACCACCACCGACTCGACCCTGGACATCCTCGCCAAGCTGCGCAAGGACTACCCGTCGACCGGCGCGGTGCTCCAGGCGTACCTGCGGCGTACCGAGTCGGACTGCCGGGAGCTGGCCGGTGCGGGGTCGCGGGTGCGGCTCTGCAAGGGCGCGTACAAGGAGCCGGAGTCGGTGGCCTACCAGTCCGCCCGCGAGGTGGACAAGTCGTACGTGCGGTGCCTGAACGTGCTGATGTCCGGGGACGGCTACCCGATGCTGGCCACCCACGATCCGCGGCTGATCGCCATCGGCGCGGACCGGGCCCGCTGGTTCGACCGCGAGCCGGAGCGTTTCGAGTTCCAGATGCTGTTCGGCATCCGCCCCGAGGAGCAGGCCCGCCTGGTCGGTGAGGGCTACACGGTGCGCACCTACGTGCCCTACGGCGACGAGTGGTACGGCTACCTGATGCGGCGGTTGGCCGAGCGCCCGGCCAACCTGATGTTCTTCGGGCGCGCGCTCATCTCGAAGAAGTGAGCTGACCGACGGCGGAACAGGCCGGGTGGGACCCCTGTCCCGCCGGCCCGTTCCTCGTTCCTGGGTATCCTTGACGGTTGAAGCTAATGGCATTAGCCTTTTAGCTATGACTGTTAGCCAGGTGTCGCGGGACGGCGGAGCCATCGCGTACGAGGTGCACGGGGCGGGCCCGCTGGTGGTCCTCTCGCACGGTATGGGGGAGAACCGGGCGGCCTTCCGGCACCTGGTGCCCCGGCTGGTGGCGGCCGGCTACCGGGTGGCCTCGGTCGACGTCCGGGGGCACGGCGACTCCAGCGCCCACTGGCCCACGTACGCCCCGGCCGAGGTGGGCGCCGACCTGCTCGCCGTGGTCCGGGCGCTCGGCGGCCCGGCCACCCTGGTCGGCAGCTCGTCCAGCGCGGCGGCCGTGGTCTTCGCTGCCGCCGACGCGCCCGAGCTGGTCAACGGCATCGTGCAGGTCAGCCCCTTCGTCGCCCCGCCGAACCCTAACCCGGTCATGCGCCTGGCGCAGGCGGTCGTCCTGCGCAGCCCCCGACTGTTCGGGATGTTCCACCGCACGCTCTTCCCGTGCGGGCGGCCGGACGACGACGCCGCGTACCGGAAGGAACTGGTCGCCAAGCTGCGCGGCCGGATGGCCGCGGTGCGCGGCGTGATCGCGCCGGTCGAGCCGCACTGGACCGCGCGGACCCGGGACGTGCGGCAGCCGGTGCTGGTACTGATGGGTACGAAGGACCCGGACTTCCCGGACCCGGGCGCCGAGGCGCGGGCCGCCCGGCGGCTGTTCGCCACCGCCGAGGCGCGCATGATCGCCGACTCCGGTCACTACCCGCACGCCGACCAGCCCGACGCCACCGCCGCCGACCTGGTCGAGTTCCTGGCGGTGACGTTCCGTGCCTAGGGCCGGCCTCACCCCGGCGGCCGTGGTCCGGGAGGCGGCCGTGCTCGCCGACGAGGTCGGCTACGACCGGCTCACCCTGGCCGCGCTCGCCGGCCGGCTCGGGGTCGCGCTGCCCAGCCTCTACAAGCACGTCAAGGGCGTGGACGACCTGCACCGGAAGCTGGCCGTGCTGGCGACCGCCGAGATCGCCACCGAGCTGACCGCCGCCGCCGCGGGCCGGGCCGGCGACGACGCGCTCCGCGCGGTGGCCGCGGCATACCGGGGGTACGCCCGCCGGCACCCCGGCCGCTACCCGGCCATCCAGCGGGCGCCGGATCCCGCCGACCCCGAGCATGTCGCCGCCGCCGAGCGGGCCGTCGGCGCGATCTACGCGATCCTGCGCGGATACGACCTCACCGGCGGCGCGGCCGTCGACGCCACCAGGATGTTCCGGGCCGCTGTGCACGGCTTCATCACCCTCGAGGCGGCCGGTGGGTTCGGCCTGCCCCGGGACATCGACCGCTCCTTCGACCAGATGGTGGCCGCGCTGGACACCGCGTACCGGGGTTGGCGGCCCTGATGAAGGCGCCGCTGCTGATCGCCGTGGTGTGGGGCCGGCGACCCGGTCTGAGCCGGCCCGCATGCTGCCCGCTGCCGGCGCGCCTCGCGGGCGGGCTCTGCGCCCGGCAGCACCATCGCCCCGCACCGCGGTCTCCCGTGGTGGCCTGGCTCGCGCCGAGCGGGGGCGTGACCGGGTCGGCGGAGGCCCGGCGGAGCGGGACGACACCTTCGGGTGCCTACAGAGCTGATGTCGAAAACGACTCACGCGCGGGTCGGTCGGGGGCGGTCACCCACGAGGCGGGTGAATCGTCTGCGACATCAAGTTCGTAGGTGTCGGGAACACTTCGTTCGGGCGGACAGAAAGTGGGGTGGAACCGTCGCCGACGCGCGGGGCCTCTGGCCGGAGCCCCCGATTGGTCGTACCCTTCGCCGGTGACCGACGGTGACGAGCAGGCCCCGGGCCCGGCGGTGAGCGACGGCGAGCAGCCCGATCCGGCCGTCGCGGCGAGCAGCGGAGCGCTGCGTCGTCGTCGGGGCTGGCCGCTCTGGACCGCGCTGGCGCTGGTGCTCGCCCTGGTGGCGTGCGGTGTTCCGGGCGTACTCCTGCTCGGTCTGGTGGGGGATGCGGCCGGGCGGCCGGCAGCGGGCCGGGACGATCCGGCCGCGGCGGCGGCGCGGCGACTCGGCGTGCGGATGACGGCGCAGCTCGACCGTCAGGCGAGCGCGCTGCTCGGCGGCGACCGGGCCGGCTTCCTCGCCGTCGCCGAGCCGGCCGCCCGCCCCGACCTCACCCGCCGGTACGCCGCGCTGCGCGCGCTGCGGGTCACCGTGTGGCAGCCGACGGCGGACGGGGTGCCGGCGGCGGTCGACGGGCGACCGGGGGAGTGGCGGCTGGCGGTGACGGTCCGCTACTGCTTCGTGGTGCCCGGCTGCACCCCGAGCACGGTGGAGATCGGCACCCGGTGGCACCTGGTCGGGGAGGAACCCCGACTGCTCGCCGTCGAGGAGTCCCGGGCGAAGCCCGCCGGTGCCCGGCCCTGGGAGGTGAGTGACCTGGCCGTGGCGGTCGGGAAGCGGACCGTCGTCGCCACCACGCCGGCGCTGCGGGCCAAGCTTCCCGGGCTGCTCGCCCAGGCCGAGGCCGCCGCGACGGTCGCCGACCGCTACGCGGTCACCGGCACCCCACCGGACCGCTACCTGGTCTTCTACGCCGGCCGGGCGGAGTGGCAGCGCTGGTACGGCGGTGGCCGCCCGAAGTGGACCGCCGGGTACGCGGTCGGCGTCGGCGGTGGACACCACGACGTCGTGCTGAACGCGCCGAGCCTCACCTCGGCCGGGGTCGACGAGCTGCTCCGGCACGAGCTGACCCACGCCGCGTCCCTGCCCGACCACGGCTACTCCGACCGGTCCAGCTGGTGGCTGGTGGAGGGGCTGGCCGAATACGCGGGTGCGGACGGCCAGCCGGTGGGCCGCTACGAGGGCCTGGCCGAGGTGCGCACGCTCGTGCACGGCGGGTGGACCGGCCGGCTCGACTCGCTGGCCCCCGCCGACGACGCGGCCGACGACCGGGTCGGCGGCAGCTACGGTGTCGGCTACCTGGCCGTACGCCACCTGGTCGACCGATACGGGGAGCAGCGGGTGCTCGACTTCTTCCGGACGGTGGTGCACGAGCACCGCTCCTTGGACGACGCCGCCGACCAGATGTTTGGTGAGCGGTGGTCCGCCCTGCACGACGACTGCGTCGCCTACGTCCGCGCCGTGGCGGGTTGAGCGGCGGGTCGGCGGTCGACGTCGGCTCGTAGCATGGGCCGGTGGCCCGCCCCGACCCGCCGCGGCTGCCCGCGGCCACCCGCCCCCGCCTCGTCACCGCCCTGCTCGCCGTCGTCGTCCTGACCGGCACCACCGCCGCCTCGTGCGGCGACGACAACTCCCCGATCGCGGTGGCCCAGGTGGGCCGGTCCCCGGTCGCCGAGGTGATCGACGCGCCGGCCACCGTGACCGCCCGGGCCGCCGCCACGCTCACCGCGCCCGCCGATGGCACCCTGGCCAGCCTGCGCGTCCAACCCGGGCAGCGGGTCAGCCGCGGCCAGGTGCTCGCCGTGATCGACTCGCCGTCCGCGCAGGACCGGCTCCGGCAGGCCCGCGCGGCGCTGCGGGCGGCGAAGCAGGCCGGCCGGGGCGTCGGCGTCGGTGACCTGGGCGGCAGCCGGCGCGGCACCGACCGCGCCGCCGCCGAGGCGTTCGACGCCGCGCGCCGGGCGGCCGGGAAGATCGGCGATCCGCAGCTGCGGTCCGCGCTGCTGCTCCAGGTCGAGTCCGCCCAGCGGCAGTACGAGTCGGCCGCCCGCGCCGCCGACCGGGCGGTCGCCGCCGTGCAGCGCGGGATGGCCGGGCTGAACAGCGCCGTCGGCGCCCTGTCGACCGCGCAGCGCCTCCAGGCCCAGCAGGCGTACGACCTGGCGAAGGCGACCGTCGACGCGTTGACGCTGCGTGCCCCGATCGGCGGGGTGGTGCAGCCGGGCGGCACCCGGGCCGCGGCGCCAACCGACCTCACCGGCCTGCTCGGGGCGGCCGGTGGTGGCGCGGCGGGGATCGACCCGTCGGCGTTCGGGTCCACCGGGCAGGGCGGCCCGCCGGCGGGCGTGGACGACGCGGTGCCGGCGGGCGGCCGGGTCACCGCTGGCACGCCGGTCCTCACCATCGTGGACACCGGGCAGCTCGGCCTGCTCGCCGAGGTCGACGAGACCGACGTGCTGCTGGTCCGGGCCGGTCTCACCGCCGCCGTGGAGTTGGACGCGGTCACCGGGGCGACGTACGACGCCACCGTCCGCTCGGTCGACGTGCTCCCCACCAGCTCGGCCCGCGGCGGCGTCACCTACCGGGTCCGCCTCGGCCTCGGCGCCGGGCGGCTCGGCGAGGGCGAGTCGGCGCCCACGCCCCGCCCCGGCATGAACGCCGTGGTGCACCTCCGGGTCCGCGAGGCCGCCGACGCGGTGGCCGTACCCGCCTCCGCGGTCTTCTCCGCCGACGGCCGGGACGCGGTCTGGGTGCTGCGGGACGGCCGGGCCGACCGGGTGCCGGTGACCGTCGGCGTGCAGGGGCCGGATCTGGTGCAGATCGTCAGCGGAGTGCAGGCCGGCGACCGGATCGTGGTACGCGGGACCGACCAGGTCCGCGACGGCCAGGAACTGAAATGACCCTGCCCGCCGGGGTGCCGGCCATCGAGGCGGTCGACGTGTCCCGGACGTACCAGCTCGACGGGGTGTCCGTGCCCGCGCTGCGCGGGGTGTCGCTCACCATCGACCCCGGCGAGTACGTGGCGGTGGTCGGGCCGTCCGGCTCGGGCAAGTCGACGCTGATGCACCTGCTCGGCGGGCTGGACC
The DNA here is from genome assembly GCF_040642675.1 of Micromonospora sp. NPDC047738. Taxonomy (NCBI): domain Bacteria; kingdom Bacillati; phylum Actinomycetota; class Actinomycetes; order Micromonosporales; family Micromonosporaceae; genus Micromonospora; species Micromonospora sp. NPDC047738. The sequence continues at coordinate 290,395 of NZ_JBEYSO010000008.1, read as the reverse complement.
GACCCACCGACGGCCGGCTGGTGATCGGCGGCCGGGACGTCGCCACGCTCTCCGCGCCCGAGCTGGCCACGCTGCGCAACGAGACCATCGGCTTCGTCTTCCAGGCGTTCCACCTGCTGCCCCGGACGTCCGCGGTGGACAACGTGGCGCTGCCCCTGGTCTACCGGGGGATCGGGGCGCGGCAACGGCGCGACCGGGCGGCGGCGACGCTCGGCCGGGTCGGGCTCGGGCACCGGCTGCACCACCGGCCCAACCAGCTCTCCGGCGGTGAGCAGCAGCGGGTGGCGATCGCCCGCGCCCTGGTCACCGACCCGGCGGTGCTGCTCGCCGACGAGCCCACCGGCAACCTGGACAGCGTCACCGGGGAGGCGGTGCTGGAGCTGCTCGAACGGTTGAACGCCGAGTCCGGGGTGGCCCTGGTGATGGTGACCCACGACCAGGAGGTGGCCGCCCGGGCCCGCCGACAGATCGCCGTACGCGACGGCCGGGTGCGGTCGGACGTCGTTCATGATCGGCCGCTGTCCGGTGCCGCCGGTCGACCTGCGACACTGGACGGCGCTCCCAGCGCGGGGCCCCGGTCCGTGTCCGGAAGCGGCCCGGGGCACCCGTCCGGTGGCTCCGGTGGCGCCGCCGGAGCCACCGGACGCCTTTCCCGCCCGCCCTCGGGCCGTACCGCCGAGGGCGCCGGCGGCGACGAACCCCAGGCTGGAGGCGGGTCGTGAGGCTCGCCGAGGCGTGGCGGGTGGCGCTGGACGCGCTGCGGGCCAACCGGATGCGCAGCGTGCTGACCATGCTCGGGGTGATCATCGGCGTCGCGTCGGTGGTGCTGCTCGTGGCCATCGGCACCGGCACCAAGCAGAAGGTCGAACAGCAGGTGGAGGGGCTCGGCTCGAACCTGCTCCTGGTGGTCCCCGGCAAGCTCGACGTCGGCACCGCCCCGGTGGTCTCGCCGCTGACCCTCAAGGACGTGGACGCGGTCTCTCGGGTGGTGGGCGACCCGGGACGGGTGGCCGTCACCATCGCCTCCGGCGCGACCGCCCGAGCCGGCGCCCGCTCCGACTTCACCACTGTGCAGGGCGTGCTGGAGACCACCCCGACCGTCTTCACCCGCTCGCTGGCCCGGGGCCGCTACCTCACCGGCGCCGACGTGGACACCAGCCGCCGGGTCGCGGTGCTCGGGGCGTCGGTGGCCCGCGCGCTCTTCCCCGACCGGGACCCGCTCGGCCAGCAGATCGCCCTGGCCGGGGTCCGGTTCCGGGTGATCGGCGTCTTCACCCCGCTCGGCCAGAGCCTCGGGGTGGACCGGGACGGCGAGGTGCACATCCCGGTGACCGCCGCGCAGCGGCTCTGGGGCACCCAGCGGGTCGACGGCATCGCGGTCAAGGCCCCCGACCGGGAGCGGATCGACCAACTCGGCGACCGGATCGTCGCCGAGTTGTCCCGCCGGCACCCGGACACCGAGTTCAGCGCCGTGACCCAGCAGCAGATCCTCGGCGTGCTCGGCGACATCCTCGGCGTGCTGACCGGCGTACTGGCCGCCATCGCCGGCATCTCGCTGCTGGTCGGCGGCGTCGGGGTCTCCAACATCATGCTCGTCTCGGTACGCGAGCGGACCCGCGAGATCGGCCTGCGCAAGGCGGTCGGCGCCCGGCCCCGGGACATCGGGGTGCAGTTCCTGCTGGAGGCGGTGCTGCTCACCTCGATCGGTGGGTTGACCGGGATGGCGCTCGGCGTGGGCACCGCGCTCCTGGTCGACGCGGTCTCGCCGATCCCGGCCGCGATCACCTGGTGGTCGTTGGCGCTCGCCTTCGGAGTCTCGGCGGCGGTCGGCATCGTCTTCGGGGTGGTTCCGGCCCAGCGGGCCGGCCGGCTGGATCCGGTGGTGGCGCTGCGGGCCGAGTGACGCGTGCGGCGCCCCGGCCGCGGGCTGGCTGCAAGGAACCGGACGTGGCACCCGTACGGGCGGAAAACGGCAGGTCAACGGCGGTAAAACGGCGAGCGGCCCATGATCAAACGGAGGAAGGGATCGCGCCGGTCACAGCCGTCCCGCTACCGTACTGGTAACACGCGCGTCGCTCGCCCGGCCGGATCAACCGGCCCGGCGGCACGCGCCGGGCATGGGATTGGTCGGTGAGCCATGGCCGGGTCGCAGTCCGACGGTCGGCTGTCGGATGTCAGGTTCCTGACCGTCGCCGAGGTGGCGACGGTGATGCGGGTGTCCAAGATGACGGTCTATCGCCTCGTGCACAGCGGTGAGCTGACCGCGGTCCGGGTCGGCCGCTCGTTCCGGGTGCCCGAGCACGCGGTGCACGAGTACCTCCGCGGCGCGTTTCAGGAGAGCGCCTGACCGCGGCGCCGGCCGCGCCGCCGAGTGCGACGTAACGGGCATCGACGGGGGCGCGTTGGTCCTGCTGACGCACTCCGGCTACCCTGGACCCCGACCGTGACCGCACCCTGGTGTGCCCTGCCCACCACGCTGGTCCGGTCCATTGTCCGCAAGCGGTCACCGACGCCACCCGCGGTGGTGTCATCCGGTCCGCCCCGCACGTTGCATCGAAAGGCTGTCGTATGGGCTCGGTGGTCAAGAAGCGCCGCAAGCGCATGGCTAAGAAGAAGCACCGCAAGCTGCTGCGCAAGACCCGCGTCCAGCGTCGCCGTCTCGGCAAGTGACCGGGGCCGGGCCCCGGCCCGGCGCTCGGCAGCACTTGCCAACTGTCGACCCTCGGAGGCTCAGGTGATCAGGCCGTGGATGTCCCGGCTCGATCCCGCCTGCCGCGCAAGGCGCACGACATGACCCCCGGTGGCACCTCGGGTGCTCCGGGGGTCGTCGTCGTGACCGGGGTCGGCCGCTACCTCGGCGCGCACGTGGCCGCCCGCCTCGCCGCCGACCCCCGCATCGACCGCGTCATCGGGGTCGACCCAACCCCCAACCCCGAGTTCGCCGACCTGCTCGACGGCGTCGAACGGATCCGTCTCGATGTCGACTCCCTCGGCGGTCTCCTCGCCGACCTCGATGTGGACGCGGTCGTGCACCTGGCGCTGGTCACCGCCCCTGACCCGCAGCACGGCGGCCGGGCGGCGATGAAGGAACAGAACGTCATCGGCACCATGCAGCTGCTCGCCGCCTGCCAGCGGGCGCCCCGGCTGCGCAAGCTGGTGGTCCGGTCGTCGACTGCCGCGTACGGCGCGTCGTTCCGCGACCCGGCGGTCTTCACTGAGGAGACCGAGCCGCGTGAGGTGCCGCGCGGCGGGTTCGGCCGCGACATCCTCGACATCGAGGGGTACGTTCGCGGGTTCCGCCGCCGCCGGCCCGACGTCACCGCGACCGTGCTGCGGTTCGCGCCGTTCATCGGCTCCACCGCGGACACCACCCTCACCCGTTACTTCGCGCAGCCGGTCGTGCCCACGGTCTTCGGCCGGGATCCCCGGCTCCAGTTCGTCCACATCGACGACGCGCTGGAGGTGCTTCACCGGTCGGTCGCCGAGGAGCACCCGGGGACCTACAACGTCGCCGGGCCGGGGGTGCTCTCCCTCACCCAGGCCATCCGGCGGGCCGGTCGGGTGGCCGTACCGGTGCTGGAGCCGGGCCTCTCCGGGGCTGCCGCGATCGCCCGCAGCCTGGGCTTCGGCCGGTACGGGTTGGACCAGGTCGACCTCTTCGTGCACGGTCGGGTGGTGGACACCAGCCGACTGGAGCGCGAGTACGGCTTCACGCCCCGCTCGACCGCCGCCGCCTTCGACGATTTCATCCGCGCGCACCACGGCGGCGTCGTGGTGACCCGGGCCCAGCTCGCCGCGGCCGAGGAGCTGGTGCTGGAGAGCATCCGGCAGGTCCGGTCCGCCGTCCGGGAGCGGCCGTGAGCGAGCGGAGCGAGCGAACCATCAGGCGCAGTAGCGCGGCGCCTCGCGCCGCCGCGGAGCAGAGCGAGGCGGCGGCGTGAGCGGCGCCGAGGAGCGGGGCGAGTCCCGCTACGACGTACCCCTGACCGTGCCGAGGCCGGACGGGGAGCCCGCGCGGCGCAACGGGCACCGGCGCTCGACGGCGGCCGCCACCGACCCGGTGTCGCTGGACGAGCCGGACACCTCCGCCGACGAGCCGGCCGCCGCCGGGCCGGGCGAGGGGGCCGGGGCGGTCGCGAGGCCGGGGCCGGCCGTGGCGGACCGGCCCGGGGACCACTGGGACGGGAAGGTCGCCAAGGGGCTCGCCTTCCTGCGGCGGCGGCTCTCCGGCGACTACGAGGTGGACGAGTTCGGCTTCGACCCGCACCTGACCGACGCGGTCTTCCACCCGCTGCTGCGGGTGCTCTACCGGGACTGGTTCCGCACCGAGGTCAGCGGCGTCGAGCACGTGCCGGACGCCGGCGCCGGCCTGGTGGTCGGCAACCACTCCGGCACGGTGGCGCTGGACGCGCTGGTGCTGTCCGCCGCGCTGCACGACCGGCACCCGGCGCACCGCTACCTGCGGCTGCTCGGGGCCGACCTGGTCTTCCGGATGCCGCTGGTTTCCGAGATCGCCCGCAAGACCGGCGGCACGGTGGCGTGCAACCCGGACGCCGAACGGCTGCTCGGCAACGGCGAACTGGTCGGCGTCTTTCCGGAGGGCTTCAAGGGGGTCGGCAAGCTCTACGCCGACCGCTACAAGCTGCAGCGGTTCGGCCGGGGCGGCTTCGTCTCGGCGGCGCTGCGTACCGGCACGCCGATCGTGCCGGTGGCGATCGTCGGCGGCGAGGAGATCTACCCGATGCTCGCCGACATCAAGCCGCTCGCCCGGCTGCTCAAGCTGCCGTACTTCCCGGTGACCCCGACCTTCCCCTGGCTGGGTCCGCTGGGCATGGTGCCGCTGCCGAGCAAGTGGCTGATCGAGTTCTGCCCGCCCATCCCCACCGCGCACCTGCGCGAGTCGGCCGACGACCCGCTGGTCGTGTTCAACCTCGCCGACCAGGTGCGGGAGACCATCCAGCAGACCCTGCACAAGCTGCTCGAACGCCGCCCCGATCCGTTCGGCCCCTGACCCGGCGGGTTCAGCCGGTGCGGTGGCGTCGGCGGTGCAGCGCCAGGCCGGCGGTGACCGCGCCGGCGACCAGCCCGGCGGCGGCCGTCGACGGTACGGCGATCTTGACTGCCCGGCGCCCGGTGCGGAAGTCGCGGACGACCCAACCACGCTGGCGAGCCTGCCGCAGCAGCGCCGGGTCCGGGTTGACCGCCACCGGGTGCCCCACGATGGACAGCATCGGCAGGTCGTTGGCGGAGTCGCTGTAGGCGGTGCAGCGGCCCAGGTCCAGCCCCTCGACCCCGGCGAGCTGCGTGATCGCCTCGGCCTTGGCCGGGCCGTGCATGAGGTCGCCGGCCAGGCGGCCCGTGTACGCCCCGTCGACCACCTCGGCGACCGTGCCGATCGCCCCGGTCAGCCCGAGCCGGGCCGCGATCACCCGGCCGATCTCCACCGGGGCGGCACTGACCAGCCACACCCGCTCACCGGCGTCGAGGTGCCGCTGGGCCAGCCGGCGGGTGCCGGCCCAGATCCGCGGGGCCATCAGCTCGTCGAAGATCTCCTCGGCGAGGCGTTCCACGTCGTCGACCCGCCAGCCTTGGACGAAGGCGAGCGCCGCCTCCTTCGCCTGGGACATGTCCCCGGCGTGCTCGGTGGCGAGCAGCCGGAACTTCGCCTGCTGCCAGGCGAACCGGGCCAGGTCACCGGTGGTGAAGTACTTCCGGGCGGCCAGCCCCCGGGCGAACCAGTAGATCGACGCGCCCTGCATCATCGTGTTGTCCACGTCGAAGAAGGCGGCGGCGGTGGGGTCGGGCGTCGGGGTGGCCGGGGCCGCCCCCAGGGTCTCCGACCAGCCGGCGGTGTGGCCGTGGACGTCGGTGCTGATCGTCACCTTCCGGGCCCGGGCCATGGCGACCTCCCTCCCGTCGGCGACCGCGAACGTGCTCCCCGGCGAGCCTATCCGGCGCGCTGTGACGGCCGGGTGTCCGCGCGGCGAAGTGTGGCGCGAGCGGCTCCGGCCACCACGCGGGAGCGCTTACGGCTCAGCGCGGTGGCGCGGCCGGCTCAGCGTGGTGGCGCGGTCGGCTCGGCGGGGTAGGCGCGAGACGGCTCGGCGCGGTAGCGCCAAACGGGTCGGCGCGGTGGCGCGAAACGGCTCCGCGGGGGAGCGAACGGCTCGGTGCGGTGGCGCCGGTTGCCGCCGCCGCGCCGGACCGGCCGCCGGCGGTCAGCGGTCGCCGGGGCAGCTGACCGGGGCGGGGCCCAGCGCGTCGCTGGCGGCCGGTGCCGGAAGCCCGCAGGCGATCGCCGCGCGGAGCCCGTCAGCGCGCCGGCCCACCACGTCGAGCAGGGCGAGCGACCGGCGGGTGCGGTCCTGGTAGGTGTGATCCACCCGGTCGAGCAGGCCACTGACCGCGTGCCGCTGGCCGGTCAGGAACGCGTCGATCGCGTCCAGCGGGGCCGGGTCGGAGCGTTGCGCGGCCACCGTGGTCAGCAGGCGGATGCCCTGCCGGGTGTCGGCGTCCATGTCGTCCAGGACGGTGCTGAAGCCGAACCGGTCACCGTGGACGGTGGCCGCCTCGTCGAGCCGGGTCCGGGCGAAGTCGAGGAAGAGCTGTCCGCGGCTGATGTCCGAGCTGGTCAGGGCGAGCTGAGCGCGTTCGGTCGAGCGCTTCATGCCGTAGAGGGCGTCGCCGGGCAGCGCGTTCTCGCTGGCGAAGGAGATGCCGGAGAGGGCGATCGCCCCGGCGGCCACGCCGACCAGGATGGCCCCGCGGGCGCGGACCCGCCGGCCGGTCGCCGCCGGCAGCAGGGAGCCGCGAGCGCCGGTGCTCGCCGGGGCGGTCCCGGCCTGCGCCGGAGTGCCCACGCCCTCCCGCTCGGCGGTGGCGACCAGCATCGCGCGCAGCCCGGCGCGGAAGTCCGGGTCGACCTCCACGGCCGGCCGGTCGGTGGCGAGCCGCTGGCCCACCGCGACGAGTGGGGCGAGTTCGTCGTCGGCCCGGGAACGGACGTGGTGCCGCCGGCCGCCGTTGGCCTCGTCGAGGAGTTGCGCGAAACGCTCGGCCCGCCGACGGGAGAAGAGGTTGCTGTCCACCGCAGGCACCCCCTCTCACTGGTCACGGCCGGACGGCCGTCGTCGTCACCAGCGACCGGTGGCAGCGAACGCTGACGGCTGGCCCAGCGGGCCGACCGTGCGCACCGGACCGGGTGGCCCGGGGGACGCCGGACAACCACTGGTCGCACCCGGAGAAACGGACCGCGCCGGTCGGCGGTTACGGGGCGGCCGGTGGCGAAATCACAAAGCGTGATCGTCGTCACGGGCAGCGGAGCCCCGCGGCACGGTGTCCCGCCGGGGCGGGGGAGCGGGCTGGATCAGGGCTGGAAGCCGTCGGGCAGCAGCCGGGCCAGGGCCCGCACCGCCCGGTACTGCAACGCCTTGATGGCGCCCTCGTTCTTGCCCATGGCACGGGCGGTCTCGGCCACCGAGAAGCCCTGGAGGAAGCGGAGCACGATGCACTCCTGCTGCTCCGGGTTGAGCTGCTTCACCGCGGTGAGCAGCGCGACGTTGGTGATGTGCTCGACGACTGCGGCCTCCGGGCTGCCCTCCGGCCCCCGGTCCTCCCGGTCGGCGTCGAGCACGTCCCCCGTGGTGACCTCCAGCCGGTAGCGGCCGGACTTGAAGTGGTCGGCGACCAGGTTGCGGGCGATGGTGACCAGCCAGGCGCCGAGGTCACGCCCCTGCCAGGTGAAGCTGCCGATCCGCTTGAGCGCGCGGAGGAACGTGTCCGAGGTGAGGTCCTCGGCGAGCTGACGGTTGCCGACCCGGAAGTAGACGAAGCGGAAGACCGTGTCGACGTACCGGTCGTAGATCAGGCCGAACGCCTCGGTCTCGCCGGCCTGCGCCCGCTCGACCAGGGCCCAGACCTCGGTGGCCGGGTCGGACGGGTCGGGGCGGCTCGGGTAGCCGGTGGCCGGGGCCGCGGTGGCTGGCACCGCGGGCAGCACCGCGGTGTCGGCGGCTGGCACCGCCGGCAGGATGGCGGTCTCCCCGGCCGACGGGTCGGCGGTGGTCGGGCCGTCGCCCGGGCGCCGGCCCTGCGCCGGCATGGTCGGCCGGGACGGGGCGCCGAGCCGGCCGGCGGCCGGCTTCGCGTTGCCGCCGGGCACCGCAGGGCGCGGCGGCGCCTCGTTGTGGTGGGAGCGGTTGCGGACCCGCCGGGCCTCCTCGCCCCGCACCGCGAGGCCCCATCCGTCGGGCGCGGTGCGTGGGGCCTGCGACAGCTCCAGCTCGGCGCGCCGGACGCCGCGCGGGGACCGGGCGCCGTCGGGCTCCAGCCGCTCGTTGACCGGGATCCGCTGGGTCGGGCCGGTCACCCCGGTCGGTCGTTCCGCGTAGCCGAAGGTGGTCACCGCGCCTCCCCGATCCAGGCGGGGCACGGCCGCACCGGCCGCCGCGGCGTCGCGGCGGGACCGGGTACGCCCCGGCCGGGCAGGGTCGTCCCGGGACGTGCCGACGGGCGGCAGATCCCCTTGAGGTGCTGGTCCAATGCGCTCACAGGCACGGGGGCCTCCTCGGGCTGAGGGGTGTCGACTCACGGCAAATCGGGTGAGCCGACCCGAGTGATGATAGGGCCAACGTCACCCGCGCGTGGCAAGTCCGTTACACAGGGCGGAAGTATTTCCGCTCGGGTCGCACCGATGGCGGACCCGTTGTCCGTCGTGTGCGGTTGACTTTCGCATCGGAACCTGGTTCTGAGTGGAAAGTCCTGGTCGGAGCGGTTTCATACCGCCCTCGGCGTGTCGCGGCGGCCGTCCGGAGGGGACGTCCCCGCGTGCCCGGACAGCGGGCCGGACGGCCACCGTGCGGTCCCGTCCGCAGGACCGGGGTGGGCGGGCCGGCGCGGGCCGGCGTTCAGGGGCGTGGCCGGGTGGACGTGGCTGTGCCAGACTCAGCCACCGTGCAGGACGCAGTCGACAGTTCCGCGCCGAACCTCGCCGACCGGCTCCGCCGGGCGGCCGTCGCTCACGGTGACCGCCCCGCGTTGCACTGGCGCGACCGGACCCTGACCTGGTCCCAACTGGACACGGCGGTCACCGCCACCGCCCACGCACTGGCCGGAGCGGCGCGGCCGGTCGCCGGCGACGAGCACCCGCCCCGGATCGCGGTCGCCTTCGGCAACACCCCCGACTTCGTGGTCACCTACCTCGCCGCGCTCCGGGCCGGCCTGGTGGCGGTGCCGGTCAACCCGGGCCTCACCGCCCGGGAACTGCGGCACGTGCTCGCCGACTCCGGGGCCGCCGTGCTGGTCTGCGCGGCCGAGGTCCGCGACCGGGTGAACCGGGCCGACCTGCCCGCGCTGGCCGCCGTGTACACCGCCCCGCCGGTCACCGACGGTGACGACCCGGTCGACCTCCCCACCCGGGGCGGGGACGACCTCGCCGTCCTGCTCTACACCTCCGGCACCGAGGGCCGGCCCAAGGGCGCCATGCTGTCGCACCGCGCCCTGGCCGCCAACCACGGGCAGGTCGGCCGGATCGACCCGCCGGTGGTCGGCCCCGACGACACCGTGCTGCTCGCCCTGCCGCTGTTCCACGCGTACGGCCTGAACTCCGGGCTCGGGGCCGTGCTGCACCACGGGGCGACCGGGGTGCTGGTCGACGAGCTGGGCCCGGACGGGGCGCTCGCCGACCTCGCCCGGCACCGGGTCAGCGTGCTGGTCGGCGTACCGTCGATGTTCCTGACCTGGGCCGAGGCGGGCGCGGCGGGGGCGGCGGCGCTGGCCTCGGTGCGGGTGGCGGTGTGCGGGGCGGCCCCGCTGCCGCCGGCGGTCGCGGCGCGCTTCACCGAGACCACCGGGCACCGGGTGCACGTCGGGTACGGCCTCACCGAGACCGCTCCCGTGCTCACCTCCACGCTGGTCGGCGGCCAGCCGAAGGCCGGGTCCATCGGCCGCCCGCTGCCCGGCGTGGGGCTGCGCCTGGTCGGGCCGGACGGCGTGGACCTGTGGCGGGACGGCGTGCCCACCGTCGAGGCGGACGTCGACGAGCTGGACCTCGCCGACGGCGCGGAGGGCACCGACCCGGGGCAGATCGTGGTCCGGGGCGACAACCTGTTCGCCGGCTACTGGCCGGACGGGCGAGGCGGGCCGGACGCGGACGGCTGGTGGGCCACCGGCGACGTGGCGTACGCCGACGCCGACGGGGACCTGTTCCTGGTCGACCGGCTCGGCGAGTTGATCCTGGTCAACGGCTTCAACGTCTACCCGCACGAGGTGGAGTCGGTGCTCCAGGCGCATCCCGGGGTGGCCGAGTCGGCCGTCCTCGGGGTGCCGCACCCGCGAACCGGCGAGACTGTCCGGGCGTACGTGGTGCGGGCGGCCGGCTCGACGGCGACGGCGGAGGAGCTGCTCGGCCACTGCGCGCGTAACCTGGCCCGGTTCAAGTGCCCGACCGCCGTCGAGTTCGTCGACAGCCTGCCTTACTCGGCGATCGGCAAGGTACGCAAGACCGAGCTCCGCCCGGCGGCGCCCCCGGTGCCGTCACCGGCCCCGCCGACCGAGAACCGCACGGAGGTACCCGATGTCCAGCCGTGACGCCCGGCTCACCCTGATCACCCGGCCCGGCTGCCACCTCTGCGAGGACGCGAAGGCGGCGCTCGACCGGGTGGTGGCCGTCACCGGCGACCGCTGGATCGAGCGGGACGTCACCGACGAGATCGAGCTGGAACGCGAGTACGGCGACCGGCTGCCGGTGGTGCTGCTCGACGGCAGGGAGCACGGCTACTGGCGGGTCGAGGAGGATCGCCTGCTGCGGGACCTGACCACCCCGCAGCTCTGACCGGCCGCTTATCGTGCAGCGATGACCTCGACACGCGGCCACCTGGTGTGGGACTGGAACGGCACCCTCCTCGACGACCTCGACCTGGTGGTCCAGGCCACCAACGTGGCCTTCGCCAGCGCCGGCGGTCCGGCGGTCACCGCCGACGAGCACCGGGTGCGGTTCCGCCGGCCGATCGCCGACTACTACGCCGAGATGCTGGGGCAGGCGATCGACGACGACGCGTTCGGCCGGCTCGACCGGATCTTCCACGACGCGTACCGGGCCGGACTGGCCAGCTGCGCGCTGGCCGCCGACGCAACCACCGCGATCGCCGCCTGGCCGGGCAGCCAGTCCCTGCTGTCCATGTGGTTCCACGACGAGCTGGTCCCGACGGTGCACACGTACGGGCTGACCCCGCACTTCACCCGGGTGGACGGGCTGCGGTCCGCGGTGGGCGGGGGCCGCAAGGCCGAGTGGCTGGAGAAGCACCTGGCTGAGCTCGGGCTCGCCGGCCGCGAGGTGGTGCTGATCGGCGACTCGCTGGACGACGCCGACGCGGCGCTCTCGGTGGGCGCCCGCTGCGTCCTCTACACCGGCGGCCTCTCCGATCCCGCCCGCCTCCGCGCCTCCGGCCACCCCGTGGCCGACACCCTCACCCAGGCCGTAACCCTCGCCCGCACCCTCCCCTAACCCCCACCCCTGCCCCTCCCGGCCCCCGTTGATCATGAGGTTAGCGGCGCGACACGCCGGTGTGGCCGCCGCCAACCTCATGATCAACGCATCGGGCGGGGGAGGGGGCACAGGGGGAGGGGGTTAGGCGCGGAGGTGGGTTAGGACGGCCAGGACGCGGCGGTGGTGGTTCGTGGCGTCCTGGGGGAGGTCGAGTTTGGTGAAGATGTTGCGGACGTGCTTCTCCACCGCGCCGTCGCTCACCACCAGCGTCCGGGCGATCGCGGTGTTGGAGCGGCCCTCGGCCATCAAGGCGAGCACCTCCCGCTCGCGCGGCGTCAGCGCGGCCAGCGGGTCGTCGCGCCGCCGCCGGACCAGCAGTTGGCTGATCACCTCGGGGTCGAGCACCGTGCCGCCGGCGGCCACCCGGCCCAACGCCTCCAGGAACTCGTCGATCGCGGCCACCCGGTCCTTGAGCAGGTAGCCGATCCCGCCGCCACCGGCGCCGCCGGTGGTGGCGAGCAGGTCGTCGGCGTACGACACCTCGACGTACTGGGAGAGCACCAGGACCGGCGTACGCGGCACCCGGCGGCGCGCCTCCACGGCCGCCCGGAGCCCCTCGTCCGTGTGCGAGGGCGGCATCCGCACGTCCACCACCGAGATGTCCGGTTGGTGCGTCACCACCGCCTCGACCAGGGCGTCGCCGTCGCCGACAGCCGCCACCACCTCGTGTCCCGACTCGGTCAGCAGCCGGACCAGCCCCTCCCGGAGCAGTACGGCGTCGTCCGCGATCACCACCCGCATGGGTCCGCTGTCTATCACGTCCTCGGTCACCGGTCCGCCCTCCGGGTCCCCGTCAGCGAGGCAGTTCGGCGTGGACGAGGGTGGGACCGCCGGCCGGGCTGGACACGTCGAGCACGCCGCCGGCCGCCCGTACCCGGTCGGCGATGCCGCTCAGGCCGTGCCCCTTGGCCAGGTGGGCGCCGCCCACCCCGTCGTCCGCCACGCCGATCTCCAGCCGGCCGACCCGGCTGGCCACCTCCACCCGGCAGGCCGTGGCCCGGCTGTGCTTGGCGACGTTGGTGAGCGCCTCGGCCACCACGAAGTACGCGGTGCTCTCCACCGCCGGGTCGAGCCGGCCGCCGGGCGTACCCAGGTCGTCGTCGACCAGCAGCTCGGTGGGGACCAGGGCGCGGGCGGCGAGGGCGGCCAGGGCGCTCGGCAGGCCCCGGTCGACCAGGATCGGCGGGGCGATCCCCCGGGAGAGGGCGCGCAGCTCGTCGAGGGTCTCCCGGGTCTGGGTGACCGCCTCGTCCAGGGTCCGGCGGGCCGCCTCCGGGTCGACGGCGAGCTGCTGGCGGGCCCGGCTGAGGTCCATGGCGAGGCGGACCAGCCGCTGCTGCGGGCCGTCGTGGATGTCCCGTTCCAGCCGGCGCAGCGCGGACGCCTCGGCGGAGGCGGCGGCCCGCTTCTGCTCCTCCAGCGTGGTGATCCGGTGTCGCATCTCGGCCACCCCGGTGAGCAGGGAGCGGGCCAGGCCGGCCTGGAGCCGGGCGCAGCCCCGGGCCACCAGCGGCAGGGTGAGCAGGCAGAACAGCCCGAACGAGGTGTTCAACGCGATCCGCGGGACGGGCCCGACGCCCATCCCGAGCAGTTCGCTGAGGTCCTGCTGGCCGGGGCCGTGCGGGATCGCCCAGTCGTAGGTGAAGTAGAGCGTGCCGCCGACGGCCACCGCCCACCAGACCAGCACGATCACGAAGGTGGGCAGCGTCACCAGCAGCTTGACGAAGGCGTGCAGCAGGTCGAGCCAGGACTGGGCGTCGCGCATCGGCACCAGGAGCCGCCGCCAGTAGCCCGCCCCGGGCGCGGGAGTCAGGTAGACGGGGCGGACCCGGGGTTGGCGGAGCACGGCGGGCAGCCGGAGCCGCTCGAGATCGGCCAGCGCACGGGCCGCGTACAGGGTGCCGGCGAGCACGGGCAGGCCGAGGGTGGTGACCAGCAACCCGGCGGTGAGGGAGATTCCCACCACGGCCAGGACGAACCCGACCAGCGCCAGCGGCAGGCCGGCCAGCACGTAGCCGGAGTCGCGCAGGAGCCGCCGGCCGAGGCCGGGGGCGGGTGTGGTGGGAGTGGGCGCGGTGGCCAGCGGTACTGCGGTCATGCCCCGAGGCTATGGGCCGGGACCCGCCGGACCCATCCCGTGCACCGGCCTCTCCGAGGTGAGGTTCTCCCTACCCCGGGTGGGGAAATCGCCGCCTCGTCCGTGACACAGCGCGACCAGGCGCGTGCGATTGGTCAGAGAAGTCGGGATTGAGCAATAATCGCCGAGCGGCGCCTACCGAGCGCGGTCAATCGATCTTGTGAACTGGAGGGGCAGGTGGAGGCACGTCGCGGGCCAGCAAGATCGCGATTTGTGCACCCCTTCACAAGCGCCTACTCTGTAGTTCCGACGCGCCCTGCTAGCACAGCCGGCACCATCGGTCGCCAGCGGGAGTCCCGAAACGACCGGCCGCCGACGCTGGTCGAGGATCGCACCGCACGGAGTCTCATGAGTCAGCACCGTCACCCTGGCGCGCCCGGTCGCGCTGGTGCCGTACCGGCGCTCCCGGACCTGCCCGAGGCGACCGTCGCTCGGCTCCCGGAATACCTCCGTGCCCTGCACAATCTCGCCGAAACCGGCCACGAGACGGTGTCCAGCGAAGGGCTGGCCAACGCCGCCGGGGTGAATTCGGCGAAGCTACGCAAGGACCTCTCCCACCTCGGCTCGTACGGCACCCGCGGGGTCGGCTACGACGTCGGGCTGCTGATCGACCAGATCGAGTTCGTGCTCGGGCTCACCCAGCGCCGGGCGGTCGCCCTGGTCGGCGTGGGTAATCTCGGTCACGCCCTGGCCGGCTACGACGGCTTCGCGAGCCGCGGCTTCCGGATCGCCGCGCTCTTCGACGCGGACCCGTCCCGGGTCGGCGAGGAGATCAGCGGCCTGACCGTCCGGCACGTCGACGAGCTGCCCCGGGTCGCGGCTGCGGAGTCGATCTCGATCGGCGTGATCGCCACCCCGGCGTCCGCCGCGCAGGCGGTGGCCGACCAGCTCGTCGCTGTCGGCGTGACGAGCATCCTCAACTTCGCGCCGTGCGTACTCTCAGTTCCGGAGGGGGTCGACGTGCGCAAGGTCGACCTCGCGATCGAGCTGCAGATCCTGTCCTTCCACGAGCACCGCAAGGCGTCGCTGACCGCGCTCCCCGCCTCCGGCGGGTCCGCCCTCACCGCTCTGCCCGGCGGGTTCGCGGCCACCGACACCCAGGAGGCGATCGGCACGTGAAACTGCTCGTCGTCGGCGCGTCCTACCGCACCGCCCCGGTTGCCACGCTGGAGCAGCTGGCGGTCCCGCCCGCCGATCTCACCCGCACCCTGGACCGCCTGGTCGCCCAGCCGTACGTCGCCGAGGCCGTGCTCGTCTCCACCTGCAATCGGGTGGAGGTGTACGCAGCCGTCTCCGGCTTCCACGGCGGCCTCGGCGACATCTGTGCGGTCCTGGCCGAGCAGGCCGGCTGCCCGCCGGCGGCGCTCGCCAACCACCTCTACGTGCACTACGACGCCGCGGCCGTCGACCACGTCTTCCGGGTCGCCGCCGGGCTGGACTCGATGGTGGTCGGCGAGGCGCAGATCCTCGGCCAGCTTCGGGACGCGTACCACTCGGCCAGCGGCACCGACTCGGCCGGCCGGCTGCTGCACGAGCTCATGCAGCAGGCGCTACGGGTGGGCAAGCGCGCGCACGCCGAGACCAACATCGACCGGGCCGGACAGAGTGTCGTCACCGCCGCCCTGGACCTGGCCGCCGACCTGCTCGACGGCGACCTGGCCGGCCGGCCCGCCATGGTGGTCGGCGCGGGTGCGATGGGCTCGCTCGGCGTGGCCACCCTGTCCCGGCTGGGCGCCGGGCCGCTGACCGTGACCAACCGGGGCGCCGACCGGGCCGTCCGGCTGGCCGAATCGTACGGTGCGAACGCCGTGCCGATGGCCGAGCTGGTCGACGCGCTTTCCACAGTGGACATCGTAGTGGCCGCCACCGCGGCCACCGAACCGGTCCTCACCCGCGACGTGGTGGCCCGGGCAACGGCCCGGCGGGACGCCGGCCGGTGCCCGCTGGTCCTGCTCGACCTGGCCGTCCCGCGCGACGTCGAGGAGGGCGTCGCCGCGCTGCCCGGCGTCGAGGTGATCGACATCGACCGGATGGCGGCCATCCTCGCCGACGGTCCCGCCGCCGCCGACGCCGCCGAGGTGACCCGGATCGTCGGCGGCGAGGTCGAGGCGTTCCTCAGCTGGCTGCGCGGCGCGGACGTGGCGCCCACCGTGGCCGCGCTGCGCGGACGCGCCGACGACGTGGTCACCGCCGAGCTGCGCCGGCTCGCCCAGCGCCGCCCCGACTTCACCGACGACCAGCGCGCCGAGGTCGCCCGCACCGTGCACCGGGTGGTGCAGCGGCTGCTGCACCAGCCGACCGTACGGGTGCGCCAGCTCGCCGCCGAGCCGGGCGGTGACCAGTACGCCGCCCTGTTGCGCGAGCTGTTCGACCTGGAGGTGCCGCAGACCTCCCCGGTCGACACGGTGCCCGACGTGGTGGCGACCGACACCGACGGTCGCTCGTCGTTCGACGCCCTGGACTTCCCGCCCACCGGAGGTGCGCGATGACCGCTCCCCTGCGCCTCGGCACCCGGGGCAGCGCCCTGGCGATGGCCCAGTCGGGCCATGTCGCTGCGGCCCTCACCGCGGCCACCGGCCGCGAGGTCGAGCTGGTCGAGGTGGTGACCGCCGGCGACCGCTCCGCTGCGCCGGTGCACCGGCTCGGCGTCGGGGTCTTCGTCTCCGCGCTGCGGGACGCGTTGACCGCCGGCGTCATCGACTTCGCCGTCCACTCCTACAAGGACCTGCCCACGGCGGAGGCCCCCGGCCTGCACATCGCGGCGGTGCCGCCCCGGCAGGACCCGCGTGACGCGCTGGTCGCCCGGGACGGCCGTACGCTTGCCGAACTGCCGCCCGGCGCGCGGGTCGGCACCGGCGCGCTGCGCCGCATCGCCCAGCTGCACGCGCTGGGGATGCAGCTCGAGGTCACCCCGCTCCGGGGCAACGTGGACACCCGGCTCGGCCGGGTGCTCGGCCCGGACGCCGACCTGGACGCCGTCGTGCTGGCCCGGGCCGGGCTCGCCCGGCTGGACCGGACCGACGTGATCACCGAGACGCTCGACCCGATGCTGATGCTGCCCGCGCCCGCCCAGGGCGCGTTGGCGGTGGAGTGCCGGGTCGACGACCAGGACCTGATCGAGCTGCTCGCACTGCTCGATCACGCACCGTCCCGCGCCGCGGTCGTCGCGGAGCGGGCACTGCTGGCCACCCTGGAGGCCGGGTGCAGCGCGCCCGTCGCCGCCTACGGCGTCGTCGCCGAAGGCGAGCCAACCGGCTCAACCGCCGAGGGCGATGTTGTCCAGGAGATCTACCTGCGCGGGGCGGTGATCAGCCCGGACGGTTCCCGTGACATCCGGCTGTCCCGCACCGGAACGCCCGCCGACGCGGCGGAGATCGGCAAGGCACTCGCCGCCGAACTCCTCGAACTCGGCGCCGACACGATCCTCGGCCAAGAAGGACACGCCGGTCCGGGGACCCAGCAAATTGGGAGCACAGAATGACCCGCACCCGTAAGCCCGCAGGCCGTATCGCGTTCGTCGGGGCCGGACCCGGCGACCCGGGCCTGCTGACCCGCCGGGCGCACGACGCCCTGGTCGACGCCGATCAGGTGGTGTACGACCGGGGAATCCCCGAGTCGCTGCTCGACCACGTCCGCGCCCAGGCCAAGTCCGACGCCCAGTTCAGCCCGGCCGAGGGCGTACCGGGGGATGTGGCGAAGGTGCTGATCTCCGCGGCCCGCTCCGGGCAGAACGCGGTGCACCTGGTCGCCGGCGACCCGTTCGGTCACGACTCGGTGGTCAAGGAGGTGCAGGCGGTGGCGCGTACCGCCGCGCACTTCGAGGTGGTGCCGGGCGTCGGTCAAGCCGAGGGGGTGGCCACCTACGCGGGTGTGCCGCTGCCGGGGGTGCGGACCGTGGCGGACGTCGAGGACGTCACCGCGCTGGACTTCGACGCGCTGGCCGCGGCCGTCAGCCGGGGCTCGCTGGCCCTGGCCGTGGACGCCGGTGACCTGGCCGCCATCCGCGACGGCCTGCTGGCCGCCGGGGTGGCCGGCACCACCGCCGTCGGGGTGACCGGTGACGGCACCGGCGAGACGCAGTACACCACCACGTCGACCGTGGACTCGTTCGTCGCGGCGGCGCTCGGTTTCACCGGGCGGGTCGTGCTCACCGTCGGGGAGAGCGTCAGCCAGCGCGACAAGCTGAGCTGGTGGGAGAACCGGCCGCTGTACGGCTGGAAGGTGCTCGTCCCCCGGACCAAGGAGCAGGCCGGCGTGATGAGCGCGCGGCTGCGCGCGTACGGGGCGATCCCGTGCGAGGTGCCGACCATCGCGGTCGAGCCGCCGCGTACCCCCGCCCAGATGGAGCGGGCGGTCAAGGGCCTGGTCGACGGCCGGTACGCCTGGGTGATCTTCACCTCGGTGAACGCGGTCCGGGCGGTCTGGGAGAAGTTCGCCGAGCACGGCCTGGACGCCCGGCACTTCGGCGGCGTCAAGATCGCCTGCATCGGCGAGGCCACCGCGGACGCGGTACGGGCGTTCGGCATCCAGCCGGAGCTGGTGCCCTCGGGCGAGCAGTCCTCGGAGGGCCTGCTGGCCGAGTTCTCGCCGCACGACGAGATCCTCGACCCGGTCGGGCGGGTGCTGCTGCCGCGCGCCGACATCGCCACCGAGACCCTCGCCGCCGGGCTCACCGAGCGCGGCTGGGAGGTCGACGACGTGACCGCGTACCGGACCGTCCGGGCGGCGCCGCCGCCGGCCGAGATCCGCGACGCGATCAAGTCGGGCGGGTTCGACGCGGTGCTCTTCACCTCGTCCTCCACGGTCCGGAACCTGGTCGGCATCGCCGGAAAGCCGCACGCGCGTACCGTTGTTGCTGTCATCGGGCCCAAGACGGCGGAGACGGCGACGGAGTTCGGCCTGCGGGTCGACGTGCAGCCTGCGCACGCCTCGGTGCCCGATCTGGTGGAGGCGCTCGCCGCCTACGCCGTCGAGCTGCGCGAGAAGCTCGCCGCCATGCCGGCCAAGCAGCGCCGGGGCTCGAAGGTGCAGGGGCCGACCGCCCTGAGGTTCCGCTGACAGGAGGCTCCCGTGCCGTACCCCGAGATCCGGCCCCGCCGGCTGCGCCATAACGCGGCCGTGCGGCGGCTGGTCTCCGAGACCCGCCTCGACCCGGCCGAGCTGGTGCTGCCGATGTTCGTCCGGGAGGGGCTGACCGAGCCACGAGCGGTCGCGTCTCTCCCGGGGGTGCTCCAGCACTCCCGGGACTCGCTGCGCAAGGCCGCCGTCGAGGCGGTTCAGGCCGGCGTGGGCGGGCTGATGCTCTTCGGGGTGCCCGCCGAGCGGGACGCCACCGGCTCGGGCGGCCTCGACCCGGACGGCATCCTCAACGTCGCCATCCGGGACGTCGTCGCCGAGGTCGGCGACGCCACCGTGGTGATGAGCGACCTCTGCCTGGACGAGTTCACCTCGCACGGGCACTGCGGCCTGCTCGCTCCGGACGGCGCCGTTGACAACGACGCCACGCTGGAGGCGTACGCCCGGATGGCGGTCGCGCAGGCCGACGCCGGGATCCACATGGTCGGCCCGTCCGGGATGATGGACGGCCAGGTCGGCGTGGTCCGTCGGGCCCTGGACGCCGCCGGACACCAGGACGTGGGGGTGCTCGCGTACGCGGTCAAGTACGCCTCCGCGTTTTTCGGTCCGTTCCGGGACGCCGTCGAGTCGGCGCTGGAGGGCGACCGACGCGCCTACCAGCAGGATCCCGCGAACCTGCGGGAGTCCCTGCGCGAGGTCGAGCTGGACGTCGCCGAGGGTGCCGACGTGGTGATGGTCAAGCCGGCCCTGCCCTACCTCGACGTGGTGTCGGCGGTCCGGGCCGCGGTGGACGTCCCGGTCGCCGCCTACCAGGTCTCCGGCGAGTACGCGATGGTCGAGGCGGCCGCCGCGAACGGCTGGGTCGACCGGGAGCGGGTGATGCTGGAGACGCTCACCTCGATCCGTCGGGCCGGCGCGCAGATCATCCTCACCTACTGGGCCGTCGAGGCGGCCAAGCTGCTCCGCGAGCGCTACTGAACGGCGACGGGGTTCGTTCCCCGGCTGTTAGGAAGCGGTACGACCGGGCGGCCGGGCGCGGTGGCTGCGCCGTCGCTTTGGGCGGTGCCTGCGCCGCTCTGGGCGGCGTCTCCGGGGCCCGGAGGCGGCGTCTCCGGGCCCAGCGCGTCTGTGGCACGAGCACGCTCGGCTCAGCGAATCGGCTTGGAGAGTGGACGGGTGCTGCGGCTCAGCGGCTCGTCACCCTCAGTACCGGCCTCCGTGCTCCCTGACCTCCCACTCACTCACTTTGCTCTGCAGCCATCCACGCAGCAATCAACGCACTGTGTCCGATGCGTATGTGGCTGCAGAGCAAAGTTGGGAGGGGGATGGTTCAAGGCGGATGCACCGGCGGGGTTATTTGTCCGATTTAGGGGTTCTGTGGGCATCGGCTGAGGTGGTTCAGGCCTCCGGCGGCCTTGGTGGTGTCACCCAGCGTCACGTTCACGTGGAGTGACGACTGGCGGCCCATCGGCCCATCGGCCCGTCGGGCCGGCTCGGCCGGCGCACCAGCACGGGCCACCGACGCGGTGGCGGGTTGTCCACAGGCACCTTGGTTGTCCACAGCCGAGCAGGTCGGGGTTGTCGCGGTGCCGCCCGCGGCGAGAGCGTGGCGGCGTGACCGAGCCCGACACTCCCGAACAACCCGGCCTGACCGAGGAGGCCGGGGAACCGCCCACGATGCTCACTGAGCCCTTCGACGCCCCATGGCCCGCAGCCGGGATCGTCCGGGCGGTCCGCCGCCGGGCCGACGCCAGCCAGCGGGAGCTGGCCCGATTCGCCGGGGTGCATCCGACGACCATCGGCCGGATCGAGGCGGGCTCTCTGACGCCGAGCATCGCCATGCTGCGCCGGATCATCAGCGTGGCGGGGTTCCGCCTCGCCGTGGTCGACGACGCGGGCCGGGTGCTCAAGCCCATGCGCGACCGCGCCGACCTGCGGGACGGGGCGGAGCGAAGGTACCCGTCCCACCTCGACGTCGTCACCGATCCGGAGCCGGGGAGTGGTGGGCCGACCGGGTACGGCCTCGCCCGGCCACCGGAGACCTTCTATCGCGACCGGGCGGTCCGGGACGCCCTGCGCCGGCGCAGCCAGTGGGAGGTGCGGGTGGCCAAGTACCGGGGCGTACCGCCCCCGCCCCGGCCACGACGGCGCACCCACGAGATCGGCCCGCCGCCCGGCTGGTGAGCCGGACGGCGGGCCGCTACGCGGAACGGACCGTCAGTCGTCGTTCAGGATGGTGCCGACGGCGACCGGGTCGGCGAGCCGGAGCCCCGGCACGCCCGCCACGTACAGGGTGAGCTGCTCGTCCGCCTCACGCTTCTTGTCACCGCGGACGGTCACCGGGAAGGCGAGCGAGGTCTGGCCGGCGGCCAGCGTCAGGCAGCCCACGTACGGGTCGTAGTCCGACCCGGCCTGCGCGGTGGTGCCGTAGGTGGCGGCGCAGATCAGGACCGGCTCGGACAGCGGCCGGGACACGGTCACCGTGAACGCCAGGGTGCTGTTGCCCTTGTTGCCCTCGACCACCGACGCGTCGGCCACGCTCAGCGACGCCCGGGAGCGGAACCGGGCCACCTGCGGGTCGTGGTCGCTGGCGCCCCGGTCACCGAGGCCCTCGGCGTCGGTCGGGTAGTCGGCGTTGATGTGCGCCGCGCGGATCTGCACCAAGTCGCCGTGGAGCTTCCCGTTGGCGAACAGGTTGTCCAGTGTCTGCGCCTGCCCGTTGAAGGTGTACGAGTAGGCCGCCGCCGGCACGTCCGCCGCCAGGTCGTCCCAGAGGTTGTGCATCCCGGCCTGGTAGAGCGGGGCGAGCTGGTCCGACGGGGTCGGGTTCTCCCCGGTCGCGATCGGGTCGTCCGGCCGCGGGAAGACGTTCAGGTCACCGCCGTAGATGACCCGGGCGTCCGGGTCGCTCGCCTCGATGGCCCGCACCAGCGCGGCCCCGTACGCGGCCTGCTCCCGGCGCTGCCCGACCCGTGTGTCCGGCCCGGACGAGTAGTGGTTGCTGATCGCGTAGAGCGGGTAGTGCTCGGCCGAGCCCGGCGCCGCCGCCACGGTGAACGTGGCCAGCTGTGCCGCCCGGGTGTAGACGTTGGCGCCGTCCACGCCGGTGGAGCGGTCCACGTCGGCCGGCAGCACCGCGTTGAACGCCTTCGGGTTCTGCACGTCCGCGTTGGACGGCAGCCCCGCCGAGCGGTATTGCACCGTCGGGGCGGTGCCCAGCAGCGGGTCGGTCGCGGACGCCGGGGCCAGGGTCAGCCGGTCCGTGCGGTAGAGGAACGCCGAGGTGATGCCCCGGGCGTCCGAGCCGGTCCGGTCGTACGCCGCCGCGTAGGCGGGGCCACCGTTGGCCGTGATGGCCAGCGCCAGCTCCTGGACGGTGTCCGGCGCGCCGTCGGCGTTGTTCGTGTCGCCGCAGACCAGCTTGCCGTCGGCCACCGCGCAGATGTCCTGGTCCTCCGCCTCCTGCACCATGATCAGATCCGGGCTGTGCAGCGCGTTGACGATCTGCCGGGCCTCCACGTTCAGCCGGGCGGCGTACTCCGCCTCGCTGGCCGGCACGTAGTCGAACGGCGGGCTGACCCCGGTGCAGCCCGCGTTGCCGGCGAAGTCGCAGCCGTCGAACGGGTCGTCCCGGTAGTCGTACAGGTTCTCCAGGTTGTAGGTGGCGACCGCGACCTCGGCGTGCCGGTCCGCCGGCTGCGGCGGGTTGTTCTTCGCCGGATCTGCCCCACCGGTCAGCGTCAGCTGCTCCGGCTGCACGCTGTATTTGCTGAACGCGTACGAGATGGCCCCGTAGGCGTCCTCGGTGAGTGTGTCGTACGTGCGGGCCTCGGGCAGCAGCGCGGCCGAGTCCCCAGCGGTCGCCTTCACGCCGCCGGCCCCCAGCAGGATGCGCTGGTTGTTGCCGTTGTCGAAGAGCGTGCCCGGGATGTCGTCCAGCGGGTGCGCGTCCCGGAACACCCGGCGGGCGTACGGATCGGTCCGCTGCATGATCGGGTCCTCGCGGTCCACCACGTAGATCTCCGAGTCCCCGGTGGAGGCGAAGATGTGCCGCGGCGCGGACACGCCGCTGCCGGAGCGGACCCGCATCCGGGTGCCCTCGTGCCGTTCCCAGTACCGGGCGGCGGCGGCCGCGTCGGCCGGCGGCAGGGCGTCATCGACCTGCACGACGCTGTCCACGTCCAGCCCCGAGTCGAGCTTGCGGACCAGCGAGGCGCTGGAGAGCTGGGTCTGGTCGAAGAACTCCGAGACCCGGGCGCGCAGCACCACCTCGTCGCCGACGGTCGGCGCGTAGCCGCCGATCAACGTGGTGAACGAGCCCATGAAGACGAAGATGCCGTCCGAGGTGAGCGGGTCGCCGTCCGCGGTGCCCGTGCGGCTCTGCAGGTAGAAGCCGTACTGGTCGGCCCCGGCGGAGCTGCGGGTGAGCGACTTCTGGGTGATCACGCCGCGCACGTCGTAGAGAGCGGAGCTGGTGCCGTTGCCGCTGGCCGGGGCGAGCGGTGACCGGTCGGTGCTGCCATCCTCGTCGTCGCGGGTCTGGCCCTGCACCTCGCCGACCGACAGCAGGGCGGTGGCCTGCACGGTGAGGGTGCAGGTGGCGGTGCCGCCGTCGGCGTCGGTCGAGGTCACGGTGACCGCGTACGAGCCGGCCGGGAGGCCGGTCGCGGTCAGCGTCGCGGAGGCCGTGCCGCCGACCCCGGTGGCCGGGCTGAAGGCGGTACGGCTGATCGAGCCGCTCGCCGGCGCCGGGCTGACCCCGGTGACCGCCAGGTCGGTGACGGTGTCGTCGACGTCGCTGGCGGTGACCTGGCGGCTCGCCGCGCCGCCCGACTCGACGGTCAGCGTGCCGCCGCAGTTCAGCGTGGCCGGCTGGTCGACCGGGCCACCGTCGTCGATGGTGTGGCTGCCCAGCCCGTCGAAGGTGTCGGTGGGGAAGCCGGCCCACTGCACAGCCGGGTCGAACGGGTCCGACGGGTCGGTGTCGCCGGAGGTGACCGAGGGCAGCCGGCGCAGGGTGTTGTCGGCCGTGCTGATGAGCCCGGTGCCCCACTCGGTGCCCGGGTCCACGCCGACCTGCCCGATCGAATCGAGCACGGTGCCGCCCTTGCGCAGCACGATCGCGTCGTCGCCGTTGTAGAGCGAACCGCCGTACGTCTGGTCGGCTTGGGCGAGGATCGCGGGCGCGGCCGTGGCGGCGGCGAAGACGAAGACGTCGCCGGGGGCGACAGTGCCACTCAGCGCGACGTTCGTCGACGTGGTGGCCCCGTTGAAGAAGAACTGGAGCTGGTAGCCGCCGGCGGCCAGGTCGACCGGGGCACCGGTGCCGTTGTAGAGCTCGATGGCCTTGTTGTTGGACAGGCCCTCGACGTACTCGGAGATGAACAGGTCGGTGGGCGCGGCGCTGGCCGCTGGGGGCGCGACGCCGATGGCCGTCGCGGTGACGGCGGCGGTCGTCGCGAGCGCGGCGAAGGTGCGGCGCGGGCGCATGGGGCCTCCACGATGGGTGGGCGGGAACTAACGAACGTTAAGAGTCGACCCGGTCGGACGTCCATCCCCCGGGTGGCCTGTCGGTGAATTTCCGTCAGCGCTGGCTGTCGAGCCGATGCACCAGCTCGGCGACGTCCACGCTGTATTCGCACCACTCGCGGTCCGGGCGGTAGCCCAGCTCCGCGTTGACCTTCAACATCGCCTCGTTGGCCTGCGCGTTCCAGGTCTGCACCTCGGCCAGCTCCGGCTCGGCCGAGCGCAGCTCCAACAGCATCCGCGCCTTGATGGCCCGGTCGATGCCGTAGCCGCGGTGGTCCCGGACGACGATGGTGTCGTACTGGTCGGCCCGGGTCGGGTGCTGCGCCGGCACCACCACCTCGGTCAGCCCGGCCACCTCGCCGGTCTGCTCATGCAGGGCGAGCACGATGTACGGCTTCATGCCCCGCCGGTGCAGCGTGTCCAGGCTGTCCCGCAGCCGCTGCGGGTCGTACGAGCTGGGCCGAAGCTCGCCGTCGTCCACATCGCGCACCTCGGCCTTGGCCCGGGCGTACGCCTCGATCAGGTCGTCCGGCGGGCCGCCCGGGCAGAACTCGAGGTGGTAGCCGGCGCCGACGCCGGTGGCCATCTCGGCCAGCGCCGGCCAGTCCACCGTGCGCAGGTCGAGCACGCTGCGGGTCTCGACGTATTCGCGGGTGAAGCCGAGCGACTCGTAGAACCCCAGCGCCGGGGTGTCGCCGACCACCTCCACGCCGATCGACTGGAAGCCCTCATCCCAGACTCGGCGGCCGGCCACCCGCACCAGCTCGCGGCCCAGCCCGGTGCGCCGGACGACCGGGTGCACCAGCACCTCCAGCACCCCGATACCACCGAGCAGCAGCACGTTGACGTGCCCCAGCAACGGGCTCGGGGTGCCGTCCGGGGCCGGTTCGGCCTGAGCGACCCAGGAGATCCGCCGCTCACCGGGCATGACCTCGGAGAGGTATTCCCGCAGGGAGCTCTCCCGCCAGGGCGGATCCTGCGGCAGGTCGGCCGCCAGGACCGCGTTCAGCGTGTCCAGCAGCGACGCGATCTCGGCGGACGACGCGGTTCGAGGGTCCCACTCGCGCACCATCACCCGTCTAGCTTGCCGGGAACGGCTGCCCGGGGGAAGGGTCCAGTTCTCGAAATGTACGCAACCGGTTACGTCACGTACCGCTCAGCCGTCCGTACTCGTTCGCCTTGTCGAAGACGTCCTGGGCGTACCGGCGCACGTCGTTGTAGGAGAGGATGGCGTTCCACCAGTCGCCCGGGATGGTCATGTTCCGGCCGCCCTTGCACAGGTACTGGCCGGCGGCCAGGGCGGCGTCGTCGATGTCGTGCGGGTTCTTGACGCCGTCGTTGTCGGCGTCCGCGCCGATCTCCTGCCAGGTGCTCGGGATGAACTGCATCGGGCCGAGCGCCCGGTCGTAGACGGTGTTGCCGTCGAGCACGCCCCGGTCGGTGTCGGTGATCCGGGACCGCCCGCCCTGCCCGTCGAGCAGGTCGCCGAGGATGTTGGGCGAGGCGACCCCGTCCGGCTGCAGGGTGGCGCCGTTGGCCGCACCGTGCCGGGACTCGACGTATCCGATCGCGGCCAGCGTGGTCCAGCTGAGCTGGCAGCTCCGGTGGGTCTGTTCGAGCACCAGCTGGGCGTAGCCGTACGCCTGCAACGCGACCACCGGGATGCCGGTCGTCCCGCTCACCCGCTGGGCCCAGGCAGCCAGCGCGTCGGCCGGGCGGCCGGTCAGTGCCGGCCCGGTCGGCTGCCCGACGCCGGGTGGCGTCCCGGTCGGCTGGCCGGTCGCACCGGGCAGCCCAGGGGGCAGACCGACCCCGCCGGGCGCCACGCCGCCCTGGGGTACGCCGCCGGCCGGCGCGGTCGCGGTGGCGTCGACGGCGACCGGCTGCGGTTTGCGTACGGCTGCGGGCACCAGCAGCGCGCCGGCCGCCGCGGTGCCCGCGACCAGGACGAGCAGGAAGATGCCGAGTACGGTGGTGCGCCCGCTGGGGCGGCGCAACCAGTCCCGGGTGGCCCGGGCCGCGCCGACGGCGATTCGCCGGGGCGGCATCCGGACCGCGTGGGCGAACGGCATCCGCCGCCGCCGACCGCCGGTCTTCGATTCGGGGCCGCCCGCGGTGGTGGCGTCGGCCGGGGCCGGCTCGGCCTTCGTGGCGGTGGCGTCGGGCGAGGTCGGCTCCGCCTTCGTGGCAGTGGCGTCGGCCGGGGCCGGCTCCGGCTTCGCGCCCATCGGGATCGGCTGCGGCTTGACGTCGGAGGCGTCCGCCGGGGTGGACCCGGCCTTCGTGCCGGCCGCGGTGTCGGCCGTCGACTGTGGCTTCGTGCCGGGGGCGTCGGCCGGGGGCGACTCCGGCTGGCGGGTGCTCCCGGCGGCGGTGCCGGTGGAACCTGGCTCCGTGGCCGGCCGGGGGCGGGGCACGGGAACCGGCCCGGCCGCCCCGTCGGGCGGTACGGCCGGTCGCAGGGGTCGAACCTTCGATCGCTCCTCGCCGTCCACCACCCGTCGAGTATCACCCATACTCGCCGGGACGTCAGACCCGGTCGTACGCTGGTGGCATGCCCCGGTACGAGTTCCGCTGCCGCGCCTGCGGCGACACCTTCGAGGTCAACCGGCCGATGGCCGAGGCCGGCCAGCCGGCATCCTGCCCGCAGGGACACGCCGACACCGTGAAGCTGCTGTCGACCGTCGCGGTCACCGGCCGCGGTGGCGCCGGCCCGGTCGGCGGGGCGTCCGCCCCGGCCGGTGGGGGCTGCTGCGGCGGCGCCTGCGGCTGCTGACCGCCGGCGACCTCGTCTCGCCGGTCGATCCGTTCGTGCTGCCGGGGCCACCCGGTGGGACCTTGGTCGGGTGCTGCCCGACCGTTCTCACGATGCGTGATCGCCCGAACATAGGGCAGCATGGAGCCCGACGTCACGGGGCGGAGGTTCCACGCATGTCGCCACGGATCGACCTCCCGAGCGGATGGGTGACCTTCGTGTTCACCGACATCGAGGGCTCCACCCGGCTGGCCCAGCTGCTCGGTCCGGGCTACCCGGCGGTGCTGCGGGAACATCGCCGGCTGCTGCGCCACACGCTGGCCGACGGGGCGGAGCTGCTGACCGAGGGGGACTCGTTCTTCCTCGCCTTCCCGGACGCGGCCGCGGCGGTCACCGCCTGCCTGACCGCGCAACTGGCCCTGGCCGGCCACGACTGGCCCACCCCGGAGGCCGCGCCGCGGGTCCGGATGGGCCTGCACACCGGATACGTGGAACCCCGCGACGGCGAGTACGCCAGCCCGGAGGTGCACCGGGCCGCCCGGGTGGCCGCCGCCGCTCACGGTGGACAGGTCCTCTGCTCGGGGGTGACCGCCCGGCACGCCGATCCGCTGCCGGACGGAGCGTCCCTGTTGGACCTCGGGTTGCACCGGCTGCGCGGCTTCGACGACCGGGAGCGGCTGTTCCAGCTGGTGGCGCCCGGCCTGGAACGGAGTTTCCCCCGGCCGCGTACCGCCGACGCGGTGGCGCACAACCTGCCCACCCAGGTCACCTCGTTCGTCGGGCGGGAGGTGGAACGGGGCGAGCTGAAGCGGCTGGTCGAGACGTACCGCCTGGTGACCGTGCTGGGCGCGGGCGGTGCCGGCAAGACGCGGCTGGCGGTGGAGCTGGCCGGCGGGGTCGTCGAGGCGTATCCGGACGGGGTGTGGTTCGTCGACATCGCCGCGGTGACCGACCCGGGCCTCGTCGCGTTCGAGATCGCCGCGGTGCTTGGGCTCCGCCCAGAGCCCGGCCGCCCGATGGTGGACACCCTGGTGGAGTACGCGGCCGCCCGCCGGATGCTGGTCGTGCTGGACACCTGCGACGCCCAGCCGGCGGCCTCGGCCGCGGTGATCTCCCGACTGCTGGCCGGCGCCCGGGACGTCCGGGTGCTCGCCACCAGCCGCGAGTCGTTCGGCCTCCCCGGTGAGGCGGTGTGGCGGATCCCGCCGCTCTCGGTGGAGCCCCGCCCGGACGGCGGGGAGAGCGACGGGGTGGCCCTGCTGCTGGACCGGACGGCGGCGGCCCGGGGCGGCCGAGCGCCGGATCCCACCGAGCAGGTCGACCTGCGCCGGGTGGTACGCCGGCTGGACGGGCTGCCGCTCGCCATCGAGCTGGCGGCGGCGCGGCTGCGGGTGCTCTCCGCCGGGCAGCTCGCCGAGCGTCTCGACGACATGCTGGCCACATTGGACGCCGGGCGGGAGAAGCCGGAGCCGCCCCCGGTGGGGGAGCCCGGGGGGAGCGGCAACCAGGACCCGGTCGACCCGGTGGCGGCCGGGGGTGGTCCGCCCGCCCCGGCGACCCGCGCGGTGCACCGCTCGGCCGCCGAACGGCACCTGACCATGCAGGCCACGGTCACCTGGTCGTACCGGACGCTCGGGGCGCGCTCGGCCCGGTTGCTGCGCTGGCTGGCGGTCTTCGCCGGGCGGGTGGACCTGCCGACCGTGCAGTGGCTGCTCGACGAGGATCCGCTCGACCCGCTCTCGGTGCTGGTGGACAAGTCCATGGTGCTGGCCGAGCCGCACGCCTCGGGCAGCACCTACCGGATGCTCGACCCGATCCGGGCGTACGCGGCCCGGCGGCTGGTGGAGGCCGGCGAGGAGCAGACCGCCCGGGACCGGCACGTCGCCTGGTGCAGCCACACCCTGCAACGCGCCCACCTGGGTTCGGACGGCCACCCGGTCACCCTCTCCCTGTACGCGCTCGACCCGCTCGCCGCGGAGCTGCGGGCCGCGCTGCGCTGGTGCGCCACCGGCGGTAGCCCCCGCACCGGGCTGCGGCTGGCCGGCATGCTGGACCAGTGGTGGCGGGAGCGGGGGCTGGCCCGGGAGGGGCGGCTCTGGCTGTTCCGGCTGTACGGCCGGATCGCCGAGACCGGCGAGGCGATTCCGGAGGCGGAGCTGGCCGCGGCGTACCACTTGCACTCGCTGCACGCCGGCGCGGACGGTGAGTTCGCCGAGGAGCTGCGCTACTCGCAGCGGGCCGAGGCGGCCGCGCGGCAGGCCGGTGACCTGGGGCTGCTCGCCCGGGTGCTAGCGGGCCGGGCCGCGCCGCTGGTCGACATGGGACAGTTCGTGGAGGCGGAACGGGTCTGCCGCGAGGTGATTGACTGGGCGTACGCGCAGGACGTCGTCTCCGACGCCCTGCACGCCATCTACAACCTCGCCGAGCTGCTCTGGCGGCGGGGCGCGCTGGACGAGGCAGCCGAGTTGCTCGGCGCGGCCCGCCCGGTCGAGGCGGCCCGCCCGGTCGAGCGGGGGCGCCGCTCGGTGGACATGCTCCTCGGCATGGTGGCGCTGGCCCGGGACGACCTGGTCGCCGCGCACGAACACCTGCTGGTGGCGCTCCGCTCCCGGATGAACCACGGCTACCTGGGCCGGGCCTGCGACACGGTGAACGCGATCGCGGTGCGCTGCGCGCTGGGCGGGGACCCGGTGACCGCGGCCCGACTCTTCGGCGCAGCCCAGGCCACCCGGGCGAACCTGCGGGCCACCCCCGGCATCTACGGGCCGTACTGGCTGGCCCGGCAGGCGGAGCTGCGCCGGGCGCTCGGCGACGCGGCGTTCGACACCGCGTACGGCGCGGGCGGCGAGCTGGCCTTGGAGGAGGCGGCCGCCCTGGCCCTCGGCGTCGACCACCCCGACCTCGCCCCCGACTCCCCCCGCTTCATCGCCCCCACCCGCTCCTCCGCCCCGTCGCCGCGCCGCTCCACCGCAGGTTGATCAAGAAGTTCGCGCCGGTATGCCGATGCGAACTTCTTGATCAGCCGAGGCGGGGCGGGGGTCAGGAGGGCAGGGCGGCGCGGCGCTCGGCGTCGGCCTTGATCCGGGCGGCGCGGTCGAGGTCCGCCTGCTTGACGGCGGCGACGGAGCCGAAGTTCTTGACCGCCTGGTAGTACGTCCAGGCGAGGCTGGTGCAGGCCGGGCGGACCACCGAGTTGTAGGTGGCGCAGACCCGTTTCAGGTCCTCGTAGAAGGCGCTGTCGAGGCGCGCCTTGTTGGCCGAGAAGATGCCCATCGCCTTGTGGTTGCGGTAGCCGAAGTCGTGCCGGTAGCAGGAAAGCTCGAAGTTGAAGCCGAGCGGGTTGTCCGGGCTGGACGAGCAGTAGTCGGTCGACCAGTCGAAGGCGTACGCGGACCAGGCGGCCTTGTTCAGTCGGCCGGCGTTCCAGGCGTTGTAGCTGGTGGCGCTGGTTTGGGTCCAGCCCGACAGCACGCTGAGCTTCTGCTCACGGCTCACGGCGGCCTGCGCGGGCGAGGCGACACCGAGGGCGGTGAGCAGCGCGAACGCGCCGGAAGCGAGGACGGTGGCGAGGCGACGGGACACGGGATCCTCCGTGGGTCGGGGCTCGGACAAGGAGCACGGGTGATCACCAAGTGTCGACTTTCATCGATGGATGGGCAACGGCGGCCAGGCTACGGTTTGGTGACATACGTCGAAACAGACGAATGCCCCCGGTCGCCGGGGGCGGCCGGGGGCATTCGGAGGTGGGTCAGCGCACGACGCGCGCCGGGCTGGCCGGGCCCTCGTTCCAGACCCGGTCGAGCGCGGTCACGTAGTACGTGTAGCTCTGGCCGGCCGCGGCGTCGGCGTCGACCCAGGACTGCACGTCACCCGCAGTGCCCCGGACGGTCGCCACCAGGTGGGACGCGTCGGCGAAGGCGCACGCCTCGGCCTTCCCGGTGCCGTCGAACCGGTAGACGGCGTACGAGGTGGCGGTGCCGAACGGGCCGTTGCCGTCCGCCGGCTGCCGCCAGGTCAGGTGCACCCCGTCGGCCTGCCGGTGGGCCCCGGTGATCACCGGGAAGAGCAGCGGCTTGGCCGGCAGCTGCGCCATCGCCGGCACCAGCGCCGGGCGGGAGTAGTGCTCGGCCGCGTAGTTGTCGGTGGCGCCGAGCCGGTTGGCCCTCACCTGCACCGCAGAGAAGTGCACGTTGCCGAGCACCTCCGGGTACGACCGGTTGAGCGTCAGGTGGTTCGACAGCTCGTTCGGGTTCATCCAGAACGACCCGTACGCGGGGTCACCGCTCTTGTAGTCGGCCTGGCCGATGTAGAGCTGGACCTTGGTGCCGCGCACCTGCTCGGCCCACCACGGCACCAGCCGGGCGTAGTCGGCGGCCGGGTACTGGCCGATGTACCAGTAGAGCTGCGGCACCACGTAGTCGATCCACTCCTCCTTGATCCACTTACGGGTGTCGGCGGAGATGATGTCGTAGGACTGCGAGCCGGTGGTGTCCGAGCCGTTCGGGTCGGCCGACTTGTTGCGCCAGATGCCGAACGGGCTGACGCCGAACTTCACCCACGGCTTGACCGCCTTGATCTTGGCGTTCATCTCCTGGATGAGCAGGTTGATGTTGTCCCGCCGCCAGTCGGCCTGGTTGGTGAAGCCCCGGTTGTACTGCGCGAAGGTGGCGTCGTCCGGGTACTGGTAGGTGCCGCTCGGGTACGGGTAGAAGTAGTCGTCAAAGTGCACGCCGTCGATGTCGTACCGGTTGACCGCGTCCATCATCGCGGTCTGGACGAACTCGCGGACCTCGGGGATGCCGGGGTTGTAGTAGAGCCGGCTGCCGGCGACCCCGGCCGGCGGGTAGGCGAACACCCAGTCCGGGTGCTGCCGGGCCGGCGAGTTCGGGGCGAGCTTCGACAGGTCGGCGCCGGCGCCGCCCGGGGCCGGCATGGAGACCCGGTACGGGTTGAACCAGGCGTGGAACTCCAGGTTCCGCTTGTGCGACTCCTCGACGAGGAAGGCCAGCGGGTCCCAGCCCGGGTCCTGGCCGCGTACCCCGGTCAGGTACTCCGACCAGGGCTCCACCGGCGACGGCCAGAACGCGTCCGCCGTCGGGCGGACCTGGACGACGACGGCGTTGTGGTTGAGCTGCTGGGCCAGGTCGAGCCAGCCCAGGTACTCCGCCTTCTGCTTGGCGACCTGGTCCGGCGCGGTCCAGGAGGCCTTGCTGGGCCAGTCGATGTTGGTCACCGAGGCGATCCACATGGCCCGGAACTGCCGCTTCGGGGTGGCCGGGTCGGTGGTGCAGGTGGTCGAGGAGGTGGTCGTGGCGTCGGTGTCCGCGGCGCGCGCGGGGGTGCCGGCGACGAGTGCGCCGAGCAGCGCCACGGCCAGCCCGGCGGCGCTGAGCCGAGTTGCCTTCATGCGGTGCGGTTCCCTTCGTTGGGCTCCGGGAGGTGTCGGGTGGCGACGGGCGCCGGGGCGCATCCGGAAAGATTCGCCGCAGAGCATTCGCCGCTGGTAGGAAAATTTCATCAATCGCCAGGCGGCGCAAGACTTCCCGGCGGATCGATGCCCAGGTGGGACCGAACGCCCGAGGGTGACCCGTCGCACACTGCGGATCGTGGCCTCTCCGACACGGCTGGTGTCGGATTACCGCTCCCGGTGCCGGGGTGGAACGTCCCCGCCCTCCGCTGACCCGCGCCCCGCGAGGCTCAGGGTCGCGCGGTCAGGGCCTCGGCTGGGGCTCGACGGTGGGGCCATGGAGAACGGGTCTGCCGTCCTGCCAGACGAGTTCGTCCAGCCAGACCTGGCGGCCGGGGTCGACGCTGCCCTCCTGCCCCGGCGGCCAGGCGTGATAGAGCAGCCAGGTGCGGTCGTCCTGCTCCACCAACGAGGCGTGCCCGGGGCCGGAGGCGACCGCGTTGGACTTCAGGATCGGGTTCTCCGGGGCCTTCACGCACGGCCCGGCCGGGCTCTCGCAGACCGCGTAGCCCTCGGCGTACGTGTCCCGGTCGTAGGCGTTGGCGGCGAAGAAGAGGTAGAGCCGGCCGTCGTGCCGGTGCAGGAACGGCCCTTCCACCAGCGCGCCCTCCCACGCCTCGGTCTGCTTCAGCAACCTGGTCGGCCTGCCCGTCAGCCGCAGCCCGTCCGGGGAGAGGCGCTGCGACCAGAGCCAGGTGTCCACGCCGATCGCGTTGCCGTCGTTCTTCCACAGCAGCCAGAGGCTGCCGTCGGCGTCCCGGTAGGGGCTGGCGTCGATCGAGCCGCCCAGGTCGGCCTGGCAGATCAGCGGCCCGGACGAGTCGTCCCGGTACGGCCCGAGGGGGGTGGCCGCCACCGCGCGGCCCACGCACTGCCGCCCGGAGGCCCGGTCGGCGACGGTGTAGTAGAGGACGAACCGGTCCGGGTCGAGCTGGATCGCCTCCGGTGCCCAGGTCTTCCCGGCGTCGGCCCAGTCGGGCAGCTCGGGCAGGGCGTCCCCGGCGGGGATCCAGTCGACCAGGTCCGGGGAGGTGAGCACCGGGACGTTCCGGCCGCCGCTGTTGGTGTGGAACAGATACCAGGTCCCGCCGACCCGGATCGCCTGCGGGTCGGGGGCGTCGGTCCGGACGACCGGGTTGGTGAACACACGCGCCTCCTCCGGCGTGCTCGACATTGGTTCGCTGCCGCAACCGGCGACGAGCAACGCGGCGGCCAGGGCCGCGCCGCTCCGTCGGGTCCGCCCGCCGATCATCCCTTCAGGCCGCTGCGCGAGACACCCTGGATGATGTGTCGTTGGGCGGCCACGAAGAGGATCAGCACCGGCACGCTGGCCAGCACCGCCCCCGCCATGATCACCGGGTAGTCGGTGACGTAGGCGCCCTGGAGCAGGCCGAGGCCCGCGGGGAGGGTGAGCCGCTCCGGGCTGAACAGCACATAGACCGGCCAGAGGAAGTCGTTCCAGTTGGTGAGGAACGACAGCACCGCCAGGGTGGCCAGCGCCGGCTTCGACAGCGGCAGCAGTACCCGGGTGAAGACCTGCCAGTGGTTCGCCCCGTCCAGCACGGCGGCCTCCTCCAGCTCCCGGGGGATCGAGAGGAAGAACTGCCGGAGGAAGAAGACCCCGAACGCGCTGGCCGCGCCCGGAACCACCACCACGGTCAGCGTGTCGAGCCAGCCCAGCCGATCGGCGATCACGAAGTTCGGGATGATCAGCGAGGTCGGCGGGAGGAAGAGCGTCCCCACGATCAGCGCGAAGCTCAGCGCCCGGCCCCGGAACCGCATCCGCGCCAGGGCGTACGCGGCCATGGCGGCGGTGGCCAGCACCAGCAGGGTGTGCAGGCTGGCCGCCAGCATGCTGTTGACGAACCAGCGTAGCACCGGGTTGGCGGTGTTGTTGATGATCTGGTCGTATCCGTAGGTGGAGAACGGGTTCGGCAGCCAGCTCGGTGGGTCCTGCTGGGCGTCGGCGTAGGTCTTCACCGACGTGAGGGCCATCCAGACCAGCGGGGTCACGAAGACCGCGGTGATCAGCAGCAGGACGGCGTAGCGCACGGCCCCACGCAGACTCGTCATCGTCGCCCCCTCAGTCTTCCCGGTAGCGGAACAGCCGGAAGTTCAGGACGCTGACCACGGCGAGCATCAGCGCGAAGAGCACACTCATCGCGGCCGCGCTGCCGACGTCGTAGTACCGCAGCCCCTCGTCCACGATCCGCCAGACCACCGTCCGGGTCTGCTCGCCCGGCGCACCCTGGGTGATCAGGAAGGACTGCCCGAAGACGTTCGCCGAGGCGAGGATCGTGGTGGTCAGCACGAAGAGCAGCACCGGGCGCAGGCCGGGGAGCGTGACGTGCCGGAACCGGTCCCAGCCGTTCGCCCCGTCCACCCGGGCCGCCTCGTACAGCTCGGCCGGAATGTCCTGCAGCCCGGCCAGGTAGATCACCGCGTTGAAGCCGCAGGTCCACCACACCGTCACCCCGACCAGCGACACCCAGGCCCACGGCACGTCGGTCACCCAGGGCGTGTCGGAGGGCAGGCCGAGCACCCCGAGCAGCCGGTTGACCAGGCCCAGGTTGGCGTCGAGCAGGAAGCGCCAGAGCAGGCCGATCACCGCGACGCCGAGGACGTACGGGGCGAAGAAGGCGGCCCGGAAGAAGGTCCGCCCGGGGAAGGAACGGTTGAGCAGCAGGGCCAGCCCCAGGGGTACGACGATCAGCAGCGGTACCGACAGCATGGTGAAGATCGCGGTGGCTCGGAGGCTGGACCACCAGTCGCCGTAGATCGCCGAGTCGCTGGAGAAGAGGTCCCGGTAGTTGTCCAGCCCGATGAAGGGCCGGTTGGGCAGCTGGAGGTCCCACTGGTGCAGGCTGATCCAGACCCCGAAGAGGATCGGCAGCAGCCCGAACACCAGGAACAGGACCAGGTACGGCGCGAGGAAAAGGTAGGGGGTGGCCCGATGCCCCCGCGCGGTGACGCCGCCCGGACGGCGCGTTCCGCTCGCCGGAGGCGGCGCGTCTCCGCGCGCCGCCCCGACCTCGATCACGTCCGCCACGGCGGATCAGCTCCCGTACTTCTTGCGGTTGTCCTCGAGCTGCTTGTTCGCCTTGGCCACGCCGTCGTCCAGCGCCTGCTTCGGGGACTTCTTGCCCAGCGCCGCCTCGTTGAAGGCGTTGTAGAAGGTGGTCATCACCTCTCCCAGGCCGGGCGCGGCTGGCGGGAACGCGGCGTACGCCAGCTCCGGCGCGAGCGAGCTGATCTCCGGCAGCGCCTTGAACTCGGCGCTCTCCCGGACCGCCTTGCGGGCGGGCACCTGGCCGCCCTTGGCCCAGTCCAACGAGTGCTGGCTGAGCCAGTTGATGAAGACCTTCGCGCCGGCGACCTTGTTGTTGTCGGCGCTGCGCTGCTTGACGATGGTGAAGTTGTGTGAGTTGGCCCAGGCCGCCTGCTGGCTGCCGATCTGCGGCAGCGGCGCGACGCCCCACTGCACGTCCGGGCTCTTCTTCAGGTCGTTGACCTGCCAGATGCCGTTCCAGTTGAAGGCGTTCTTGCCGCTCTTGAGGGCCAGGTAGTCGGCGTCCTGGCCCACGTTGGCCGGCGAGAACCCTTGCTTGATCATGTCCACCAGCCAGGTGCACGCCTCGACCGCGGGATCGGAGTTGAAGGTGGCCTTGGCGACCTCCCCGTCGAAGAGGGTGCCGCCCCACTGGTGCAGCAGCGAGTAGTAGGTCATTCCGCCGGTGAACTGGAACGGGCTGACCCAGAAACCCTGGATCCCCGCCTTCTTCAGCTCGGTCAGCGCCGCCGTGTACTCGTCCTTGGTGGTCGGCGGCTTGTTCGGGTCGAGGCCGGCCCGCTGCATGGCCGCCTTGTTGTAGTAGAGGCCCAGCGGGTGCATGTCGAGCGGGATGCCGTACCGCTTGTCGTGGTAGAGGCCGCCCTTCCAGACGGTCGGCGCGAAGTCCCCCTCGCTGAGTTCCAGCGTTTTCGCCACGTCGTCCAGCTCCATGATCACCCCGCGGGCGGCGAAGGTGGCGAGCTGGTCCATGTGCATGACGGCGATGTCGGGGCCGTTGCCGCTCGAGACGGCACCGGGAAGCTTGCTGTAGTAGTCCTGCCACTCGTAGGTCACCACGCTGACCGCGATGTTCTGGTGTTCGCCGTTGAACTGGGTGACCAACTGCTTGAAGATCTCGCCGTCGCCGCCGGTGAAACCGTTCCACAGCTTCAGGTCGACCTTGGGGCCGGTGTAGTCCTTGCCGCCGTTGCCGGCGGCGCTCGGCTTGTCGGAGATGCTGCTGCCGCCGCAGCCGGCCAGGTTCAGGGTGGCCGCGGCGCCGAGCCCGACGCCGAGGCTGAGCAGGCGCCGCCGGCTCATCTCGTTCTGGATCATGGGTACTCCTTGGGGGACGGGATGCGGTATTTCCTGGTCACGGCTGGGGTGCGAAGCGCAGCAGATTCCAGGAGCAGGCGGGCAGCACCACGGAGCACCGGCCGCCGTCGAGGGTGGGGGTGGGGAGCCCGCGGGTCGTCACCCGCTCGGGCTCGGTCTCGGTGTTGGTGGCCGTCGGGTCGACCCCGGCGGCGAGAGCGCGGTGTTCCCGGGCGCGCAGGCCGGGCAGCCCGCGCAGGTCCAGGTCGACGACGAGGTCGTCCTGGTCGCGGTTGACCGCGAAGACGGCCAGCTCGCCGGCCTCCTCGTCGTGCACCGCGACGGTGTCCAGCACCGGCACGTCGCCGTACTTCCCGGTGGGGTAGGTGGGCGAGACCGGCTCGGTACGCAGCACCGTGCCGCGAGCGTGGCGGGCAGTGAGGGCGAACGGGTGGAAGATGCTCTGCCGCCAGGCCGGCCCGCCGGTGCGGGTACGGATCGGGGCGATGACGTTGGCGAGCTGTGCCTGGCAGGCCACCCCGACGCGGTCGGCGTGCCGGAGCAGGGTGATGAGCAGGTCCCCCACCACCACCGCGTCGACCGCGGTGAAGTCGTCCTCGATCAGCGCCGGCGCCTCGACCCAGCCGCGCCGGTCCAGGTCGGCCTGCAGGCGGGACTCGTACCAGACGTTCCACTCGTCGAAGGAGATCTTCAGCTTCCGCCGCTGGCGCAGCCGGGCGGCCACATGGTCGGCGGTGGCCACCACGTCGCGGATGAAGTTGTCCATGTCCACCGCGGAGGCCAGGAGGCTGGCCCGGTCGCCGTCGGACGGGTCGTAGTAGGTGTGGGCGGAGATGTAGTCGACGTGCTCGTAGGTGTGCTCCAGGACGGTCGCCTCCCAGGAGGCGAAGGTGGGCATCCGCCGGTTGGAGCTGCCACAGGCGACCAGACTGATCGACGGGTCGATCTTCTTCATCGCGCGGGCGGTCTCGGCCGCGAGTCGGCCGTACTCGTCGGCGGTCTTGTGGCCCACCTGCCAGGGCCCGTCCAGCTCGTTGCCGAGGCACCAGAGCCGCACCGCGTACGGCTCCTCGGCGCCGTGCTTGCGGCGCAGGTCCGACAGCTGGGTGCCGCCCGGGTGGTTGGCGTATTCGAGTAGGTCGCAGGCCGCTTGCACACCCCGGGTGCCGAGGTTGACCGCCATCATCGGCTCGACGCGGGCCTCCGCCGCCCAGGCCATGAACTCGCCCAGCCCGAACGCGTTGGTCTCGATGGTCTTCCAGGCCAGGTCGAGCCGGCGCGGCCGGTCGCCGACCGGGCCGACGCCGTCCTCCCAGCGGTAGCCGGAGACGAAGTTGCCGCCGGGGTAGCGCACCACGGAGACGCCCAGTTCCCGGGTCAGATCCAGGACGTCCCGGCGGAAGCCGCCGGCGTCGGCGGTGGCGTGGCCCGGCTCGTAGACACCGCCGTAGACGCAGCGCCCCATGTGCTCGACGAAGGAACCGAAGAGACGGCGGTCGGCCGCTCCGATGGTGAACGACGGGTCGATCGTCAGCTGCGCGCTCCGCACGGGTGCCACCTTTCCTCGTACCGGTCGGGGTGACCTCGGTCACCCCGTACCTCCGGTTTCTACAACGTTGTAATCAACGTTGTAAAGAGGTCTCGGCGCGATACAGTGCCGGCAGAGCCGACAGGGGAGGACGGGCCAGTGCGACACAGGCTCAAGGACGTCGCCGAACGGGCCGGCGTGTCGGTGAAGACGGTGTCCAACGTGGTGAACGGCTACCAGCACGTGCGGCCGGACACCCGGGCCCGGGTCGAGCAGGCCATCGCCGAGCTCAACTACCGCCCCAACCTGTCGGCCCGCAGCCTCCGGAAGGGGCGGACCGGGGTGATCGCCCTGGCCGTGCCGGAGCTGGACATCCCCTACTTCGCCGAGCTGGCCCGGCACGTGGTCACCGCCGCCGCCGAGCACAGCTGGACGGTGCTGATCGACCAGACCGGCGGCGGCCCCGAGCAGGAACGGAAGGCGGCCCGGGGGATCGGCGACCATCTGATCGACGGGCTGATCTTCAGCCCGCTCGCGCTCACCGCCGCCGACCTCGCCGACCTCGACGGCCTGCCCATGGTGCTGCTCGGCGAGCGGGTGGACCACGGCCCGGCCGACCACGTGATGATCGACAACGTGACCGCCGCCCGGCAGATCACCGCGCATCTGGTCGGCCTCGGCCGCCGCCGGATCGCCGCGATCGGCGCCCAACGCACCCCCGAGGGCGCGAGCGCCCGGCTCCGCCTGGCCGGCTACGCCGCCGCGCTGGCCGACGCCGGCCTCGGGTACGACGAGCGCCTGGTGGCCCCAGCGGCCGCCTGGCACCGGGCCGACGGCGCGGCCGCCATGCGTGCCCTGCTGGATTCCGGCGTACGCCCCGACGCGGTCTTCTGCTTCAACGACACCCTCGCCCTCGGCGCCCTGCGCGCACTGCACGTGGCCGGGCTGCGGGTGCCCGAGGACGTGGCGGTGGCCGGGTTCGACGACATCGAGGACGGCCGCTTCTCCATTCCCACCCTCAGCACCGTCGCCCCGGACAAGGAGCGGATCGCCCGCCTCGCCGTCGACCTGCTCGCCGACCGCCTCGCCGCCGACCGCGGCGCGCCGCCCCGGGAACTGGTGGCACCCCACCGCCTGGCCCTCCGCGAAAGCGCCCCCTGACGCCTGCCCCGACGGTCCCGCCGCCCGCACTTCCTGCGTTGATCATGAAGTTGGCGCGTTCTTGATCACTGCGCCCGCCGTCAACCTCATGATGAACGCGTGAGACGGGTGGGAGCAGGTGAGGCGGGTGGGAGCAGGTGGGTCAGTCGAAGAAGCGGGCCAGGTGGTACGGGGGTGGGGGTGGGTCGTCGGGGGCGAGGGGGGTGAGGTCGGCGAAGATGGAGGCGCCGTCGCAGCCCACGTGCAGCGGGTACCAGCGCGGGGTGCCGGGCGGGCGCTGACCGCAGATGCCCTTGAAGGTCTGCACGTCCAGCAGTCGTACGTGGGTCGGGTCGGCGACCGCGTTCACGTGCCGCCACCAGGGGCTCATCACGTGCAGCACGCCCCCCGGCCGCAGCGCCCGGTGGCACTCGTCGAACAGCGGCAGGAAGTCGATCAGGTGCTCCATGATGTGCACCGCGAAGAACACGTCCACCGAGTCGTCGGCGAGTGGCAGCGAGCCGCCGAGGTCGGCCACCGCGTCCACCCCCGGCGCCGGGTAGATGTCCAGCCCCAGGTTGCCCGGCCACTGCTTGGTCGCGCCGCAGCCCAGGTCCACCACCACCGGCGCCCGGCCGGCGACGGCCACCCGGCACCAGACGCCGAGCACCCCGGCGAGGCGGCCCACCATGTCCCGGACCAGACGCAGCTCGGCCGGGTCGGCCACCTCTCCGCTCAGGTGCGCGACGCCCCGGTCGAAGCGCACCTCCACGGTGAGCGGGCGCAGCCGCTCATCGTGGCGGGTCAGATCGGCCCACGCCTCGACGAGGAACCCGTCGATCATCCGCAGCCGCTGGGCCGAGGGTGGGGACTGCGCCATCGTGACCATGCGCCACCTCCGGGCGCGCGATACCCGCATCGCCGCCCGGTATGCCTCGGACCGCCAGACGACACTCGCGGGAGCAGCCCAAACAGCGGCGACCGCCGGCCGGCAACCGCCGAGCGAGCCGGCGGCGGCCGGGCACCGGGTCAGCCGGGCGCCGGGTCAGCCGGAGAGGCTGCGGCGGCCCCGGTTGGCGCCCCGGATCCGCTGGCGGGGCGGCGCCACGGCCGGCTTGGGCCGCTTGAGGTGGTACCGGTGCAACTCGTTGTTGCCCGGCAGCGAGGGGTCCTCGCTCATCGCGACCAGTTCCCAGCCCTGGTCACCGGCCCGGTTGAGGTGGGCCAGCGCGGTGTCACCGTACGGGGTGACGTCGACCATCGAACCGTCCGGGCCGTACCAGACGAACACGATCTCCCACCCGACGTCGCTGGTGGCCGCCTGGCGGCGGCGGACCAGCAGCGCGTACTCCCACTTGAGCATGGGGTCATTGTCACCCGGCGCGACCGGGTCGGCACGGATCAGTCCTCGGCGATCCGTCCGGCGTCGACCCGCAGCCGCCGGTTGACGCTCACCGCGTCCAGCATCCGCCGGTCGTGGGTCACCAGCAGCAGCGTCCCCGGATACGTGGCCAGGGCCGACTCGAGCTGCTCGATCGCCGCCAGGTCGAGGTGGTTGGTCGGCTCGTCCAGCACCAGCAGGTTCACCCCGCGCCCCTGGAGCAGGGCCAGCGCGGCCCGGGTCCGCTCGCCGGGGGAGAGAGTCGCCGCCGACCGCAGCACATGGTCCGCGCGCAGGCCGAACTTCGCCAGCAGGGTCCGCACGTCCGCCGGGCTCAACTCCGGTGCGGCGGCGCCGAAGGCGTCCACCAGGGGCTGGTCGCCGAGGAACAGCCCCCGGGCCTGGTCGACCTCGCCCACCACCACCCCCGGGCCGAGCGCGGCGTGGCCCTCGTCGAGCGGCAGCCGGCCCAGCAGCGCGGCGAGCAGGGTGCTCTTGCCGGAGCCGTTCGCCCCGGTGATCGCCACCCGGTCGGCCCAGTCGATCTGGAGGTTCACCGGACCCAGCGCGAAGCCGCCCCGGCGTACGACGGCACCCCGGAGCGAGGCCACCACGGCACCGGCGCGGGGCGCGGCGGCGATCTCCATCCGCAGCTCCCACTCCTTGCGCGGCTCCTCGACCACCTCCAGCCGCTCGATCAGCCGCGCCGTCTGCTTGGCCTTCGCCGCCTGCTTCTCGGTGGACTCGGTGCGGAACTTGCGGCCGATCTTGTCGTTGTCGGTGGCCTTGCGCCGGGCGTTCTTCACGCCCTTCTCCATCCAGGCCCGTTGCATCCGGGCCCGTGCCTCCAGCTCGGCTCGGGTCTCGGCGTACTCCTCGTACTCATCCCGGGCGTGCCGGCGGGCCACCTCCCGCTCCTCCAGGTAGGCCGCGTAGCCGCCCCCGTAGTGCCGGACCTGCCGCTGGTGCAGGTCCAGCTCCACCACCCGGGTCACGGTTCGGGTGAGGAACTCCCGGTCGTGGCTGACCAGCACGGTCCCGGCCCGCAGCCCGGTGACGAACCGCTCCAGCCGCTCCAGCCCGGCCAGGTCCAGGTCGTTGGTGGGCTCGTCGAGCAGGAAGACGTCGTACCGGCTGAGCAGCAGGGAGGCCAGCCCGGCCCGGGCCGCCTGGCCGCCGGAGAGGGCGGTCATCGGATGGTCCAGGTCGACCGCCAGGCCCAGTTCGGCGGCCACCTGCTCGGCCCGTTCGTCCAGGTCCGCGCCGCCGAGGTCGAGCCAGCGCTCCAGCGCCTCGGCGTACGCGTTGTCGGCGCCCTCGGCCCCGGCGGTGAGCGCCTCGGTGGCCGCGTCCAGCGCGGCCTGCGCTGCCGCCACCCCGGTAC
Source organism: Micromonospora sp. NPDC047738 (assembly GCF_040642675.1). Taxonomy (NCBI): domain Bacteria; kingdom Bacillati; phylum Actinomycetota; class Actinomycetes; order Micromonosporales; family Micromonosporaceae; genus Micromonospora; species Micromonospora sp. NPDC047738. The sequence goes on along the minus strand of NZ_JBEYSO010000008.1, from coordinate 248,066 downwards.
GCCGGGCCAGGAAGTGCCGGACCGTCTCGCCCGGCCGGCGCTCCGGCTCCTGGGGCAGATAGCCGACCGTGGCGGTGGGCGGGTTCAACGCCACCGAGCCGTGCTCGCGTGGCTGGAGCCCGGCGAGGGTACGCAGCAGCGTGGACTTGCCGGCGCCGTTCACCCCGACCAGCCCGACCACGTCGCCGGGGGCGACGACCAGGTCCAGGTCGGCGAAGAGCAGGCGGTCACCGTGCCCGGCGGTGAGGTCCTTGGCGATCAACGTGGCGCTCATGAGGAGATCGAGCCTACCGGCGCGGCACTCCGCAGCCGATCAGGATGACCGGGGCTCGGAACGTGACCGAGCTGAGGGAGACTCACTGCCGTGGTGACCACTCTGGCGATCGACTGTGGCGGTGGCGGCATCAAGGCGTCCGTGCTGGACGCCGCCGGGACTATGCGGGCCCGCCCGGTACGGGTGCCGACGCCGTACCCGCTGCCGCCGTCGCTCTTCGTCAAGACGCTGCTGGACCTGGCCGGCAGCCTGCCGGCGGCGGACCGGCTCACGGTCGGGATGCCCGGCATGATCCGGCACGGCGTGGTGGTGGCCACCCCGCACTACGTCACCCGGTCCGGGCCGCGCAGCAAGATCGACCCGGCGCTGGTGGCCGACTGGTCCGGATACGACGCACGCAGCGCACTGGCCGAGGCGTTCGGCATCCCGGCGCTGGTGCTCAACGACGCCGAGGTGCACGGGGCGGGCGTGGTCGCCGGGACCGGTTGTGAGCTGGTGCTGACCCTCGGCACCGGGCTGGGCAGCGCGCTCTTCGACGGCGGGGTGCTCGCCCCGCACCTGGAGCTGTCGCACGCCCCGGTGCGCTGGAACACCACCTACGACACGTACATCGGGGAGCCGGAACGCCGGCGCCTGGGCGACGCGTTCTGGTCGCGGCGGATCCGGCAGGTGGTGGAGGGGCTGCGGCCGGTCTTCCGCTGGGACCGGCTCTATCTCGGCGGGGGCAACTCGCGGCTGATCCGGCCCGAACAACTCACCCGGATGGGCGACGACGTGGTGGTCGTCCCGAACACGGCCGGGATCGTCGGTGGTGTCCGGGCCTGGGAGCTGGTCGGCGACCGGTACGACCCGACGGCCTGAGGCGCAACTTCGACCGGGGGAACACTCGCGGTCCGGCTGATGTTGTGCCAGCGTCGGACAAAGGGCGGTGCGACACGAGGAGGTGGGTCGAGTGGATCTTCTGGCGGAGTACCGGCGGGCGACCATGTTCTTCGAAGCGGGTGACCCGACCGGAGCGGCCCGGCTGCTCGAGCCGATCGTCGAGGCGGAGCCCGGCAACTCCTCGGTGCGGCAGTTGCTGGCCCGGGCGTACTTCCAGTCGGCCCAGCTCAGCCGGGCCGAGGAGCAGCTCCGGGAGCTGGTCGACCGGGACCCGAGCGACCATTACGCCCACCACGTGCTGGGCCGGACCCTGGAACGGCTGAACCGGCCCGCCGACGCCCTGCGGCACCTGCGCATCGCGGCGGCCATGCACTCGACCAACGCCGACTACGCGGAGGCGCTGCGCCGGGTGGAGAGCCGGGTCAGCGGCGGTCGCTGACCGCCACCAGTACGAGACGGCGAAGGGCAGCCCCGGCGGGCTGCCCTTGCCGTCGCCGGGCCCGGCGGCCCGGCGTGCCTACGATGGGCTGGTGAAGCTCAAGCTCGATCTCCACGACATTTTCAACAAGGGGCACGACATCGACCGCGCGCTGCGCGGGATCATGGACGAGGCGGTGGCGAAGAAGGCCACCCTGGTGGAGATCATCCCCGGCAAGGGCTCCGGCCAGCTCAAGAAGCGGGTGCTGCGCTTCCTCGACCAGAAGGACGTCAAGCAGCTCTACCACCGGGTCGAGAAGGACTCGAAGAACTTCGGCCGCCTCTTCGTGCACTTCCGCTGGAAATAGTGACGACCTGCGCTCGGTGCCGTCGTGGCCGCCGATTCGGAGGCTCCCCGGGTGGCGACCAGGAGCGCGATGACGCCGAAGTTCATCCGGATGAGCGGCGGGCCTGCTCCAGGTTCGACTGGTGGGGGCCGGAGAGCCAGTCTTGACCCAGACGCGCGTCGACCGGTTCCTTTCCTCGCCGCAGCGCGTCGATGTAGGCACGATCGGCGGCGATGCGGGCCGCGACCGCGGGACCCTCGGCAACGGCCCCGTGGCCGGGGATCAGGACTTCGATGTGGCTGGCAGCCTCACCCAGCCGGTCGAGTGCCGTCTCGTAGGCGCCCACCTGATCGGGGCGGCGAGGGTCGAGGAGCGGGATCAGGACGTCGGAGAGCATGTCGCCGGCGATCAGGACGCCACGGTCCGCGAGGAGGATCGCGGCGTGGCCGGTGGCGTGCGCCTGATGCTCGACGATCTCGCCCGGCACGGGTCCCCCGTCCGCGGGCAGCGGGGTGAGGAGCCCGATCACCTCGAGCGGGATGCCCGATGCGCTCTCCGCCGCCATCTTCTGCGCCCGCTCTCGGGCTGCACTGGCAGCCTGGGCGCCGGCGGGGGTGGCGTAGCGCGGCACGTCACCGAACCGGGGATGCCAGAGCAGATGGTCCCAGTGGGGATGGGTGGAGAACCCGGCGACCACCGGAATGCCGAGCCGGTCCACGTCATCGGCGAGTTGGTTCAGATCCGAACCGTCGATGCCGGGATCGACCAGGATCAACCCATCCTCGCCGCGCACCACGATGGCGTTGCTCCAGACCCACTCGCTCTGCCGGACCCAGACGCCGTCGGCCACCTGATGCAGCATCGGTTCACATTGTCAGGTGTCTCCGTCCGGCGCTAGTTGCCACGCCCTGCGGGTCCGGATTCGGGACCGGCGGGCGTCAGGTCGGGCTGTGACGGTCAGGAGACCGCGGCCTTCATCAGCTCGACGATCTTCTGCTCCACCACGGGGCTCCACTGCTGGAGCGCGTACGACACCGGCCACATGTCCCCGTCGTCAAGGTTGGCCGCGTCCTGGAATTCCAGGGTCGAGTAGCGGGAGTTGAACTTGCCCGAGTTCTTGAAGGCGACGACGACCTTGCCGTCCGCGTTCGCGTAGGCGGGCATCCCGTACCAGGTCTTCGGCGACAGCTCCGGGGCGGCGGTGGTCACCGCCATGTGCACGCGCTCGGCGAGCTCACGATCCTCCGGCGCCATCTTCGCGATGCTGTCGAGGGCCGCCTGGAGATCGTCGGCCTTCTTGGCGCCCTTCTTGCCCTCGGCGCGCAGCTCGGCGGCGCGCTCCTTCATCGCGGCGCGCTCCTCGGCGCTGAAGCCGGCGGACTCGGTCTGGGTGTTCTTCGCGGGCATTTCCGGGCTGCCTTTCGACGCTCAAGGCTCGGCGCGCTGCCGGCCATAAGGAAGGCTAGGCGCGGCGACAGCCTGGCGCTTCTTGATTCCTGATCGGATCGGGGCCAGCCGAGGCGGCCCGTACCTGCCGTTCGTCGGCGGACGGCCGGAGCCCGGGCGGGCCGCTTTCCGGGTCCCGGCCGCCCGGTCCGCGTCACAGGGGATACGTGCGGGCCACCGCCAGCATCTCGGAGCTGTGCGAGCCGACCACGCCGACATCGGGTGGGCGGGGCCGGAACCCGGGTACGCCGGCCAGGCCGTCGCTGGCGTCCATGACCCGTAGCAGCGGCCGGTGTCCGGGCGCCATCACCAGGGTGATCTCCACGCCCTCCGGTGGCGGCGCATGGAACACCATGCCGAAGCCCCACGGGTGATCCCTGGTGTACCGGCCGACGTCCAGCGCTACCCCGTCGACGGTCGACGACTCCACCACGGTCGTCGAGTCCACGTGCAGCGAGAGCAGGCGGACCGGCCGTTGCGGCGTCACCCGGACCCGCAGGGTGCGCCGCTCCCCGACGGTGGTGTCGGAGAGCACCTGCAACTTCGGGGCGGGCAGGTCGGCCGCCCGCGCCGGGCCGCTGCGCAGCCTGGCGTCGCCCAGCGCGGGGAAGTCGTCGGCCGCGGAAGCCGTCCCGTCGAGGTACCCGGCGGTCCAGGGCTGCGGCTCGTCCTCGCGGCTGAGCCACCGGGCCTCGCCGGTACCGGCGTCCAGGGCGTACATCAGGTGGGTGGGCACGGGGTGGGCGGCGTCGAAGCGGTCCACGGCCAGGCCGACCCCGGCGAGCACCACGGCGGCGAGCCCGGCGGCGGCCGCCGGCAGCGGGGCGAGCCGGCGGGCCCGCAGCGCCAGCAGGCCGCGCTGGCCGCCGGCCTGCGGGTGCAGCAGGTCGACCACCGGCAGCGCGGCCAGGCCGAGCAGCACCGCGAACAGCGCCGCCACCCCGCCCATCGCCATGCCGAGCGCCGGGAAGAGCAGCACCACGGTGGGGAGCAGGATCACCACGGCGACCGCGCCGGCCAGGGTCACCGCGACCACCGGCCCGGGACCGTCCAGCCGGGTGGCCAGCGCCGCCAGCCCGGCGAGCGCGCCGGCCAGCGCGGGCAGGGTGGCGAGGTACGCGCCACCCGGAACCAGCACGGCGAGCAGCACCCCGAACAGGGCCAGCCAGGCCAGCCCGCCGAACGCGAGGGCGGCCGGGCCGACCCACCGGCGGGTCAGCGCGTACCAGGTGAACAGGACCGCTGCGGCGAGCGCCACCACGGCGAGCCGGTACCAGACCGGCCGGTACGGGTCGAGCAGTTCAACGTAACCGGGGCGGATCTTGGTGATCGCGGCCCAGAGCAGCCACGCGCCCAGCGGGGCCACGACGACGGGCACGAGGGCCAGCCCGACGCCGGCGGCGAGCCGGCCGGTGGTGGCCCGGCCGCGCCGGCGCAGCAGCCAGCCGAGCAGGCCGACCGCGACCAGGGCGAGCAGCGCCAGTGGCAGGGTGAGCCAGCCGGGATAGCGAACCAGGCCGCCCGGGACCGGGAAGTAGGTCGCGTCGTGGTCGGCGTGCAGCGTGGTCAGGTCGGTCCGGCCGAACTCGCGGGCCAGCCCGAGCGCGTTGTCGCCGTGCATCTGGAGGCTGCCCCGGTCCAGCACCGCCGGGACGTCCAGCGGCGTGTGGTAGATCGCGCCGCCGTCGATGTACGCCGAGTTCAGCCCGACGAAGTTGTGGTCGAGGAAGGCGGTGAAGTCGGTGTCGTTCGGCAGCGCCCGGTAGATCTCCACGGCGAACGAGGTGCCCACCGGGTGCGGGGCGGCCCGGCCGAAGACGTCCACCAACTTCGCGTTGTCCCGGGACGTCTCGAACATGATCACCGGACCGGTGGAGCCGCGCGCCTCCAGGTTGAGCACCACACCGCCGTCGGCGGCCAGCGGGTGGCTGCCGGCGAACGCCGAGGCGCCGCAGAGGCACGCCTCCTCCGCGTCGGCGAGCACGAACACGATGTCGTTGCGCGGGCGCGGGCCGGCGGTCAGCGCCCGGGCCACCTCCAGGATGCTGGCGGTGCCGGCGGCGTCGTCGTTGCCGCCCGGGCCGGACTGCACCGAGTCGTAGTGCGCCACCAGGAACACCCGCCCGGTGGAGGCGGTGCCGGGCAGCCGGGCCACCACGTTGCGCACCCGGGCCACGGTCGCCCCGCCGGCGGCCCCGCTGAGCTGCCCGGCCTCCGGGGCGACGGTGTCCTGCACCGTGGTCTCCAGGCCGAGGCCGCGCAGCACCCCCACCAGGTGCTCGCGGACCTGGTCGTTGGCCGGGCTCCCGGCCACGTGCGGCCGGGCCGCGACGACCTTGACGTGCTCGTATGCCCGGTCGGCGCTGAACTGGTCCGCCGGGGCGGTGGCGGGGCGGGGCGCCGGGGTGGCCAGGTCGACGAGGACGCCCGCGCCGACGGCCAGCAGTGCCGCGAGCGCCGCGGCGGCGGCGAGCAGCCGGCGGCGCGGCCGGGCCAGCGCCCGGTCGGCCGCCCGGGTGGGGGGTACGCCCACGGGAACTCCTCGGGGTGGTCGGGGTGGGATCATCCTGCCCCCCGGCGGACCGTGGCGACACTCCCCACCTGGGCTGCCGCCGGTGGGCGCTCCAGTCGTGTTGTGTGCGACCGTGGTCTGAGACAGGATCAGCAGGGCACTCGGAAGGAGTCCGACATCACCAGCGAACTCCCGCGTCTCGCGGCGGTGACCCGGCCGCACCGGGGGCCCGGCCTGCCCGGGGCCTCCGTCGCGCCCGGGGCCGTTCCGCAGGGTGGTTTCGGGCATCACGCCAACGTGCCGCCCGGTGAGCGGCTGCGGGTGTTGCTGGTCGAGGACGACGAGGGCGACGCGTTCCTGGTCGGCGAGCTGCTCGCCGAGACCAACGCCAACATCGACCTGCTGGTCGCCGCCAGCCTCAGCGAGGCCCGGCAGCGGATGACCGGGGTGGACTGCGTGCTGCTCGACCTCGGCCTTCCCGACGCGCAGGGCCTGGACGGGCTGCGCCGGGTGGTGGAGATGGCCAGCGGGGCGGCGGTCTGCGTGCTCACCGGCCGTTCCGACGAGCACCTGGGTATCGTGGCGGTCGCCGAGGGCGCCCAGGACTATCTGGTCAAGGGCCAGGTGGACGGGGTCCTGCTGGCCCGCGCCCTGCGCTACGCGGTGGAACGCAAGCGGGCCGACGAGAACGCCCGTCGGCTCCGCGAGGTGGAGCTGCGCCAGGCCGAGTCCGCCCGCCTGGAGCGGGGTCTGCTGCCGCAGCCGCTGATGACCACCGACCAGGTGTCGGTGCACACCTTCTACCGTCCTGGCCGGCACGCCGCGCTGATCGGCGGCGACTTCTACGACGTGGTGCAGACCCGGCCGGACCGGATCGACCTGATCGTCGGCGACGTCTGCGGCCACGGCGTGGACGAGGCCGCCCTCGGCGTCGAGCTCCGGGTGGCCTGGCGGGCCCTCGTGCTGGCCGGGGTGCCGGACGACGAGGTGCTGCCCGCCCTGGAGCAGGTGTTGATGAGCGAGCGCCGGCTCCAGGAGATCTTCGCCACGGTGGCGACCACCCGGCTCGACCTGGCGGCCGACCGGGCCACTGTGCGGCTCGCCGGGCATCCGCCGCCGCTGCTGCTCAGCGGGGGCAAGGTCGCCCCCGTGCCGGCCCGGGGCGGCCTGCTGCTCGGGGTACGACCGCGCCCGCCCGTGGCCTTCGACCTGGAGTTCGACACCGATGACTGGTCCCTGCTGATGTACACCGACGGCCTCATCGAGGGTCGGGTGGGCGCTGGCGACGATCGGCTCGACGTGCCCGGCCTCACCGACCTGCTCGCCGACCCCGCCAACCAGGCGGTGTCCCTGCCCGAGTTGCCCGGGTGGCTGGTCGGCCGGGCCGAGCAGCTCAACGGCGGTCCGCTCGCCGACGACGTCGCCATGCTGCTGGTCACCCGGGGCGATGGCCGGTGACGGCGTACCGGGAGGGCTGGACCCTGCGGCGCCGGGTGGTCGCGCTGCTCGGCGTGGTCCTGCTGCTGCTGCTCGGACTGGCCGCGGCGGAGGCGCTGGTCGCCGAGAAGAACCGGCAGAACATCGACGCCGTCCTGGTCAAGACCGCTCCGCTCCAGTTGCAGAGCCAGGAGCTGATGAGCGCCCTGCTCGACCAGGAGGCAGCTGTCCGCGGATACGCGGTGAACGGCGACCGCAAGGACCTCACCCCGTACGACTCGGGCCGGAAGCGGGAACGCGACACCGTCGCCTCGATGCAGCGGTTGGCCACCGACTACCCGGACGTGCGGCGCGAGCTGGCGGTGGTCGAGCAGCGGGCGGCGCGGTGGCGGGCGGACGTCGCCGAGCCGGTGATCAGCACGATCGAGCGCAGTGGCCCGGCGGCGGGGCAGGCGCTGGTCACCGACCAGAGCCGGCAGCAGTTCGACGGCGTCCGGGCCGCGGTCGACCAGCTCCAGGACGAGATCGGCCTGGTCCGGCAGCAGACCGCCGAGCGGGTCAGCAGCACCAGCAACGTGCTGGTCGTGCTGCTGATCGCCGCGGCCCTGGTGGTGGCGGTGGCCGGTGCACTGCTGCTGCTCTCGCTCGACCGGATCCTGATCCGGCCACTGGCCGCCCTGGCGGGCCAGGTACGCGAGGTCGCCGCCGGCGACTACCGGCACCACATCGAGGGGTCCGGGCCGCCGGAGTTCCGCCGTCTCGCCGAGGACGTCGACGGCATGCGGCAGAAGATCGCCCAGGAGCTGGACGAGGTACGCCAGGCCCGCGAGCGCATCGAGTGGGTCAACAGCCAGCTCCAGAAGCAGGCCGAGGAGCTGACCCGGTCCAACCGCGACCTGGAGCAGTTCGCGTACGTCGCCTCGCACGACCTGCAGGAGCCGCTGCGCAAGGTGGCCAGCTTCTGCCAGCTCCTTCAGCGGCGCTACGCGGGCCAGCTCGACGAGCGCGCCGACCAGTACATCGCGTTCGCCGTCGACGGCGCGCAGCGGATGCAGCGGCTGATCAACGACCTGCTCGCGTTCTCCCGGATCGGCCGCCTCACCACCGGCTTCACCGAGGTCGACCTGAACAAGGTGATGGGCGACGTGGCCGCCCAGACCGAGGCCGCCCGCCAGTTCGCCGACGCCGAGCTGACCTGGGACGAGCTGCCGGTGATCCGCGGCGAGGAGCCGTTGCTGACCAACCTGCTGGCCAACCTGGTCAGCAACTCGATCAAGTTCCGCCGCCCGGACGCGCCGCCGAAGGTGCACGTGTCGGCCCGGCTGGTCGGCGACGAGTGGGAGATCAGCTGCCAGGACAACGGCATCGGGATCGAGCCGGAGTTCGCCGACAAGATCTTCGTCATCTTCCAGCGGCTGCACTCCAAGGACGCGTACCCGGGCACCGGCATCGGCCTGGCCATCGTCAAGAAGATCGTGGAGTACCACGGCGGCCGGGTCTGGGTGGACACCGGCACCGAGGAGGGCACCGCGATCCGGTTCACCCTGCCCGCGCCGCCGGCCGACGTCGAGGCGGCGCCGGCGACGGACGGGGACGAGCCGGCGGCCGGTGAGGAGTCGACCGGGGACCCGGCGGCAACCGGGGACGGTGCGGAGGCGCCCGTCGGCCGGCAGCCGGACGCGGGACCGGGGGAGACGACCCAGGGCGCGGTCCGGGACGGTACAACGGGTGGCATGAAGGAGACGGTGGGATGACGGCGCCGGCAGACGGCAGGAGCCCGATCGAGGTCCTGCTGGTCGAGGACGACCCGGGTGACGTGCTGATGACCCAGGAGGCGTTCGAGGAGCACAAGCTCCGCAACCGCCTCACCGTGGTCTCGGACGGCGCCGAGGCGCTCGCCTACCTGCGCCGCGAGGGCCGGTACGCGGACGCGGTGACCCCCGACCTGATCCTGCTCGACCTCAACCTGCCCCGCCGGGACGGCCGGGAGGTGCTGGCGGAGATCAAGAAGGACGAGCAGCTCTGCCGGATCCCGGTCGTGGTGCTCACCACCTCTCAGGCCGACGAGGACATCCTGCGCAGCTACCAGCTGCACGCCAACGCCTACGTGACCAAGCCGGTGGACTTCGAGCGCTTCATCTCGGTGGTCCGCCAGATCGACGAGTTCTTCGTCACCGTGGTCAAGCTGCCGCCGCGTGGCTGAGCCGCTGCTGGAGGACGTCGGCGACCTGCTGCGGAAGGCCGCAGCCGAGGTCGTGGTGCCGATGTTCCGCCGGCTCGACGACGCCGACATCTCCGAGAAGGCGCCGGGCGAGGTGGTCACCGTCGCCGACCGCCAGGCGGAGGAGCTGATCTCCGCCGGGCTGCGGCGGCTGCGCCCCGGCTCGGTGGTGGTCGGCGAGGAGGCGGTCGCCGAGGACCCGGACCTGCTGCGGCACCTGCGCGGTGCCGGCGACGTCTGGGTGGTCGACCCGATCGACGGCACTGCCAACTTCGCCGCCGGCCGACGCCCGTTCGCCCTGATGGTGGCGCTGCTGACCGACGGCCTGCCGGCGGCGTCCTGGGTGTACGACCCGCTGGCCGGGACCATGGCGGCCGGCCGGGCCGGCGCGGGCACCCGGCTGGACGGCACGCCGGTCCGGATCAGCCGGTCGGCACCGGAGGTCGGTGCCCTGCGGGGCACCGCGATGACCCGGTTCCTGCCGCCAAAGGCCCGGCGGACCGTGGAGGCGGGCGGCGAGCGGTTGGGTGAGCTGCTGCCCGGGCAGCACTGCGCCGGGCGCGAATACCTCGACATGCTCACCGGCGCGCAGCAGTTCGTCCTCTTCTGGCGCACCCTGCCCTGGGACCACGCGCCCGGCACCCTGCTGGTACGCGGGGCCGGCGGGGTGGCCCGCCGCTTCGACGGGACCGACTACCACCCGGCGGACGGCGGCCGGGGCCTGCTGGTCGCGGCCAGCGAGGAGATCTGGGACGAGGTCCGGGCGGCGCTGCTGGGTGGCTGAGCCCCGTTCTGTCGCGGTCCGCGACAGGGTCGGCACCATGCGTCGACGATCCGTGTCGTCCGAGGTCGGGGGCCTGGCGTGGCGCGCGTGGTCCGGTATCGTGACCGGCGGCCTCCGCCAGCAGGCCGCCGTCCGTGGCCGGCGGAGCCGCCGCCGCGCAGCGGTCAACCGGGGGTCGGCGGTCGACGGAAGGACGCTCTCGTGCCCAGGACCAGGCTCATCCGGCGGCGCGCCGGCCGGCCGTTGCTCGCCCTGCTCGCCGCGGCGGCCCTGCTGCTCGGCGCCGGCCTCGCCCCGGCTGGGCCCGCCGCCGCCGCGCCCAGCCCGAGCGCGCCCGACGAGGGCGGCAGCAAGCAGCTCCGGGCGGCCCTGGAGGCGGCGGCGAAGGGTCACATCGAGGCCCAGGCCCGCCTCGACAACTCCAAGCGCCGGCAGGTCGCGCTGAATGGGCAGCTCAAGCAGATCGAGCTACGCCTGGTCGAGTTGAAGGCGCAGGTGGGTGAGGTGGCCGCGCATTCGTACCGGGTGGGCCGGCTGACCCCGGTGTCGGCGCTGCTGGCCAGCACCGATCCGGACTCGTTCCTGCAGCGCGCCGCCGAGCTGGACGTGATGGCCCAGCGGGACAGCCGACGGCTGCGGGACCTGCACGAGGCGCAGGCCGAGGCCACCCGGGCCAAGCTGGCCCTCGACGCCGAGGTCCGCGAGCAGCAGAAGCAGTTGGCGATTCTGGCGAAGAAGAAGCGGGACGCCGAGATCGCGCTGGCCAAGGTCAGCTCCGGCAGCAGCCGCGGGTTCAGCGGCGGCTCCGGGTCGGCCAAGCCCGCCCCGCGCAACCCCGACGGCTCGTGGCCGCCGGAGTCCTGCTCGGTGAACGACCCGACGCCGGCCGACGGCTGCATCACCCCACGCACGTTGCACATGCTCCAGCAGGCCAAGGCGGCCGGCTACAAGCGGTACGTCTCCTGCCACCGCAGCGGTGGCGGGGGTGAGCACCCGAAGGGGCGGGCGTGCGACTTCTCCGCCGCCAGCGGCGGCTTCGAGAACGTCTCGGCCACCGGCGGCGACAAGGCGTACGGGGACAGCCTCGCCAGCTACCTCAAGAACAACGCGAGCAAGCTCGGCGTCATGTACGTGATCTGGTACCGGCAGATCTGGATGCCGAACACCGGCTGGCGGTCGTACAGCGGCGGGGGCAGTCCGGCCGCCGACCATACAAACCATGTTCATGTCTCGATGTACTGACCCTGGTTGCCTGGAACGCTGCGTAGCATCGCCACGGTGAGCAGCACATCGTCCGACGTCGAGGCGGAGCCGGCCCCGAGCGCGCCGGCCCCGCCCCGGGCCCTGCCGAACGGGCTCGCCGCGTTTCTCGTCTTCCTCTCCAGCGGGGCCGTGCTGGTCCTGGAGACCGTCTCGCTGCGCCTGGTCGGCCCGTACGTCGGGGTGACTCTCCAGGTGACCAGCTCGGTCATCGGCATGGCGCTGGGCGCCATCGCGTACGGGGCGTGGATGGGCGGGTGGCTGGCCGACCGGCGGGACCCGCGCACCCTGCTCGCCCCGGCGCTGGTGCTGGCGGGCATCGCCACCGCGGTCACCCTCCCCGTCGTCCGGTACGCCGGCGAGGCGCTGCGCGGCGGCGCGGCGAGCGGGGTCCTCCTGCTGACCGCGCTGGCGGTGCTGGTGCCGGCCGCGCTGCTGGCCGGGGTGACCCCGCTGGTGGTCAAGCTCCAGCTCGCCGACCTGCGACGGACCGGGCAGGTGGTCGGCCGGCTCTCCGGCATCGGCACGCTGGGCGGGATCACCGCCACCCTGGTCACCGGCTTCGTGCTGGTGGCGGCGCTGTCCAGCACGGTGATCGTGCTCGGGCTGGCGGCGGTGCTGGGGGTGACCGGGCTGGCGCTCGGGGCGTACCTGCGCCGGCGGGCCGGGACCGGGCTGCCCGCCCCGACCCGGGTCAAGGCCACCCTGGCGGTGCTCGGCCTGGCCGCGGCGGGCCTCTCCGCGGTCGCCCCGAACCCGTGCGACGTGGAGACGGCGTACCACTGCGCGAAGGTGGAGACCGACTCGCAGTGGACGCAGGGGCGCGTCCTCTACCTCAACTCGGCCGAGCACTCGTACGTGGACCTGGCCGACCCGACCCACCTGAAATACGCGTACACCCAGTGGATCGGCCTGGTCGCCGACCTGGCCGCGCCGGCCGGGCAGCGGCTCGACGCCCTGCACCTCGGCGGCGGCGGCTTCACCATGCCGCGTTACCTCGCCGCGACCCGGCCGGGCACCGACAACCTGGTCTTCGAGATCGACGGCGGGCTGGTCGACCTGGACCGGCGGGAGTTGGGCGTGCGCACCGGACCGCAGTTGCAGGCCCGGGTCGGGGACGCCCGGGTGCTGCTCGGCGCCGAGCGCACCGACAGCCGCGACTTCATCGTCGGCGATGCCTTCGGGCACCTGGTCGTGCCCTGGCACCTGGCCACCCGGGAGATGGCCGCGGAGGTCCGCCGGGTGCTCCGGCCCGGCGGGATCTACGTGCAGAACGTCATCGACGTGCCGCCGGGCCGGTTCATCCGGGCCGAGCTGGCCACCGTCCGGGCCGAGTTCCGGCACGTCGCGCTGATCGCTCCGCCCTGGGGCATCGAGGGGCGGTCCGGTGCGAACTTCCTCATCGTCGCCTCGGACGCGCCGCTGCCGCTGGCCGGCGCCCTGTCCCGGCTGGGCATGCTGCCCGAGCCGGCCAGCCTGCTGTCTGGGGACGAGCTGACCGGGTACGTCGGCGACGCGCTGGTGCTGACCGACGACTACGCCCCGGTGGACCAGCTCTTGGCGACCGCCTGAACGGGTGACTTTCCTGACCGATTCCGACCCTTCAGGTGTACGGCGGTCCGCTCCGGGCAACAGGACCGACCATGGGTGCAGCGGTGAGGGGCGGCGCGCAGCTGCTGGGTGAGCGGTACCGGCTGGTCGAGCAGCTCGGTGCGGGAGGCATGTCGGTGGTCTGGCGCGGCTACGACGAGGTGCTCGGTCGGCAGGTCGCGGTCAAGGTGCTCGCCTCCCGGCTCGCCAGCGACAAGGCGTTCCGGCACCGGATCCGGATCGAGGCGCAGGCCGCCGCCCGGCTCTGCCACCCCAACATCACCAACGTGTACGACTACGGCGAGTCGGATCAGGCCGGGCTGACCGTGCCGTACGTGGTGATGGAACTGGTCGACGGCGGCCCGCTCAGCGCCCGGCTCGGCCGCGGCGGGCAGCTGCCCTGGCGGGAGGCGGTGACCATCGGCGCGGAGGTGGCGTCGGCGCTGGCCACCGCGCACGCCCGGGGCGTGGTCCACCGGGACGTGACCCCCGGCAACGTCATGCTCACCTCGACCGGGGTGAAGGTCGTCGACTTCGGCATCTCGGCGCTGGCCGGGGAGAGCGAGCAGGGCCCGGACGGCGCCCTGCTCGGCACGCCCGCGTACCTGGCTCCGGAGCGGCTGAACAACGGCCAGGTCTCCCCGGCCACCGACGTGTACGCGGTCGGTCTGCTGCTGTACCGGATGCTCACCGGCCGGCTGCCCTGGCAGGCCAGCACCACCACCCAGATGCTCCGGGCGCACATGTACCACGATCCGGAGCCGATGCCGCCGGTGCTGGGACTGCCCGACGAGGTGGCGCAGCTGGTCCGGCAGTGCCTCGCCAAGCGCTGCGCGGATCGGCCGGCGACCGCCGAGGTGGCCCGTACGCTCGCCGAGGCGGCCGGCATCGCGGCGATCGTGCCGGTCTCGCCGGCGGTCGGCCAGGTCGATCCGACGCTGGTGGAGAACGCCGGGACCACCATCCTGCCCTGGTCGGCGGAGACCGACGCGCTGCCCTTCTCCGCCGTCCGCACCCGTACCCGGGCCGCCGCGCGCAGGCGCAGGGTGGAGGCCGGGGTGGCCGCCGCCGGCCTGGTCGCGGTCACCGCCACCCTGTGGGGGATGACCTCGAAGAGCTCGGCCAGCGGCGGCGTCGAGCCGGCCCAGGCCCGGATGGAACTGCCGCAGTCGATCCCCTGCGCGGTCGACTACACGCTGCGGCGGGACTCCGGAAAGGACTTCACCGCGGAGCTGACCCTGACCAACACCGGTAACCGGGAGCTGCGCGGCTGGACGATGAGCTTCACCTTCCCGGGCCGGCAGACCGTGACGAGCGCCCAGCCGGCGGTCCACCAGCAGGGGCGGACCGTGCAGCTCCAGGCACCGGCCAGCGACCCGGCGCTGGCGCCGGGCGCGTCCCGGAAGATCTCGCTGACCGGTCGCTACACGGGCGGCAACCTGCTGCCGGTGGAGTTCAAGGTCGGCGACAGCACCTGCGGCGTGCAGGTCTCCGGGGTGGCCGGCTCAGTGCCGACCACCGCCCCGGCCCGCACGACGGCCCCGAAACCGCCCCCGAAAGCGAGCACGGCGAAGAGTAGCGGCAGCCGGGCCAACCCCGAGAAACATGGCAAGGGCAAGGGGGACGGCAAGGGAAAAGGCGACTGACCGAGGGAAAGGGGGACCACGGCGGCAAGGACCAGGACCGGGGCAAGGTCAAGGCCAAGCAGAAGTGATGCTCAGCCGAGCGCGGCGAAGCGCTGCACCTGGCTGATGCTGCCCTCCACGACGAGCACGCTGTCCGGTTGCAGCACCGTGTCCGGGCCGGCGTAGCGGAACGGCTCGCCGGGCAGTTTCGCGCCGACCACCATCACCCCGTACCGGTCCGCCGGGGTCAGCTCCCGCAACGGCCGCCCGACCATCGTCCGCGGTACGCGTACCTTGGCGATCGCGAAGTCATCGCCGAACTCGACGAAGTCGAGCATTTTGCTGACGATCAGGTGCGCGACCCGCTCGCCGGTCTCCGCCTCCGGAAAGATCACGTGATGCGCCCCCACCGAGCTGAGGATCTTCGCGTGCTTCTCCGAGGTGGCCCGGGCCCAGATCTGCGGGATGCCCAGCTCGGTCAGGGCCAGCACGGTCAGCACGCTCGCCTCCACCGAGGCGCCGATGGCGACCACCACCCGCCGGAAGTCCGCCACGCCGATCTGGCGCAGCACGTTCTCCTCGGTGGAGTCCGCCTGCACCACCCGGTCCAGCCGCGCCGACCAGCGCTGGACCCGCTCCGGGCCGCGGTCGATGGCCAGCACGTCGTGATCGAGGTGGGCCAGCGAGCCGGCCAGCCGCGAGCCGAACCGGCCGAGGCCGATCACCGCGATGCCGCTGTCGTCCGTCTTCCTAGCCGACAATGGGTTGCTCCTCCGGGTAGCGGTACTGGCGTCGTCGGGTGTTCAACGCGATCGCCGACCCGAGGGTGAGCGGGCCGATCCGACCGATGTACATGAGCGCGGTCAGCAGGTACTGCCCGGGTTCCTTCAGCTGCGCGGCGAGCCCGGTGGTCAGGCCGGTGGTGCTGAACGCGGACGTGACGTCGAAGAGCGCGGTGTAGTAGCGGACGTGCTTGGTCGTCGCGATCACCACGACCGTGCCGGCGACGACCAGCGCCACGCTGATCAGCGCCACGGTCAACGCCTGCCGCTGGCTGGCGGTGGCGACCCGTCGGCCTCCCACCGTCACGTCCGGTTCGCCGCGCAGCTCGGCCCAGATGACGAAGGCGAGCAGGAAGAAGGTGGACACCTTGATCCCACCGGCTGTGCTGGCGCTGCCGCCGCCGATGAACATCAGGACGATCAGCAGCGGGTAGCTCTCCTCGCTCAGCCGATCGATGTGGATCACGTCGAAGCCGCCGGTGCGGCTCAGCGCGATCTGGGTGAACGCGGACAGGATCTTTCCCCGCGCATCGAAGGTGCCGATGGTGGCGGGATTGCGCCACTCGGCGAACAGCAGGGCGCCGAAGCCGAGCGCGATCAGCGTCAGGGTGCCCCAGATCGTCAGCTTGGTGGCGATCGCCCAGCCCTTCGGCCGCCGTCGCTCCCGGACCGCTTCGAAGATCGCCGGGAAGCCCAGCCCGCCGATGATCGCGCCCAGCCCCAGCGGCAGCGCCACCCAGGGGTCGCGGGAGAAGGCGACCAGCCCGTCGGAGTAGAGGCTGAAGCCGGCGTTGTTGAACGCCTGGATGGAGTGGAAGGTGGCGTACCAGAGGGCCCGCCACGGGGGGTAGCCGTAGGTCAGCCAGAGCCGGCCGGTGATCACCGCCGTCATCACCGCCTCGGTGACGAGGACCGTCGCCGCGATCCGGGTCAGCAGCCGCCGGACGTCGCCGACGCCGAACTCGGCGGTCTCGGCCTGCACCAGCAGCCGGTTGCGCAGGCCGAGTTGGCGGGAGACCACCAGGATCACCAGCGCCGCGACGGTCAGGATGCCCAGGCCGCCAAGCTGCGTCAGCACGGTGATCATCGCTAGGCCGAAGCCGTTCCAGTAGTTCGGGGTGTCGTTGACGGCCATGCCGGTGACCGACACCGCCGAGGTGGCGGTGAACAGCGCCGTGAGGAACGGGGTGTACCGGTGGTGGCTGGTGGCCCAGGGCAGCATCAGCAGGCCGGTGCCGAGCAGGATGGCCGCCAGGAACCCGAACGGCACCAGCCGCACGGGGTTACGGAGCAGACGGCGCACCAGGTCATCTTCCGTCCGGACATTCACCGGCAGGTCAGGAAACGACCAACTGCCGGCCAACCGCGACCGGTCTGCTGTGCGTACCCATCGACGACAGGAGACGGTGTTGCGACGTACCCTTTCCGCCCTCGGCGTGGCCGGCACGCTGCTCGCGGCGGCCGTGGCGGTGCCGGCCGTGGCCGCCCAGGCCCGGCCCGAGGCCGCCGCCGACCAGCCCCGAGGGGCCCACCGCCCCATCGTGATCGCCCACCGCGGCGCGAGCGGCTACCGGCCCGAGCACACCCTGGAGGCCTACCGGCTGGCCGTCCGGATGGGCGCCGACTACATCGAGCCTGATCTCGTCTCGACGAAGGACGGCGTGCTGGTCGCCCGGCACGAGAACGAGATCTCCGGTACGACCGACGTGGCCGCCCACCCCGAGTTCGCCGCCCGCAAGGCGACGAAGACCATCGACGGGGCGCAGGTCACCGGTTGGTTCACCGAGGACTTCACCATGGCCGAGTTGAAGACGCTGCGGGCCAAGGAGCGGCTGCCCCAGGTGCGGGTGGCCAACACCGCGTTCGACGGGAAGTTCGAGGTGCCGACCTTCCAGGAGGTCATCGACCTGGCCCGGGCCGAGTCGAAGGCGCGGGGCCGGACCATCGGCGTCTACCCGGAGACCAAGCACCCCAGCTACTTCACCTCGATCGGGCTCCCGCTGGAGGAGCCGCTGGTCGCGGTGCTCGAAGCCAACAAGCTGACCCACCGCAACGACCCGGTCTTCATCCAGAGCTTCGAGACGGCCAACCTGCGCAAGCTGGACCGCATGATCGACGTACGGCTGGTGCAGTTGATGGACGCGGCCGGCCGCCCGTACGACTTCACCGCCGCCGGCGACCCGCGCAGCTACGCCGACCTGGCCTCGGCTTCCGGCCTGGCCTGGGTGGCCCGGTATGCCGACGGCGTCGGCCTGCACAAGAACCTGATCGTGCCCCGGGACGCGGCCGGCAAGCTGCTCGCCCCGACCACGGTGATCCGGGACGCGCACCAGGTGAAGCTGCTGGTGCACGCCTGGACGTTCCGCGCGGAGAACCAGTTCCTCCCGGTCGACTACCGGATCGGCACCGACCCGAATGCCCGCGGTGACATCACGTCCGAGTACGAGCTGTTCTTCGGCCTCGGCCTGGACGGCGCCTTCGCCGACCAGCCGGACACCGCCGTGGCGGCCCGCGCCGGCCGGTAGACGGTGTCCGCGCCGGGGGCCTCGGGGCCCCGGCGCGGCGCTCCCGCGATGTGGGGTGCCCGGCGGTTTCCGGGCACCCCACGTGCTGTTTCTCCGGCTGTTTCCTCTGGGCGCGGCGCAGTCGTGGGCGGCCTGGCCGGGCGCCGGGCGGCCGGGCGAGAGTGCTCCCGTTCGACGCTACGAACTTGATGACGTGAATGGATCGGCGAACCGGGCGGAGGT
Organism: Micromonospora sp. NPDC047738; assembly: GCF_040642675.1. Classification (NCBI taxonomy): domain Bacteria; kingdom Bacillati; phylum Actinomycetota; class Actinomycetes; order Micromonosporales; family Micromonosporaceae; genus Micromonospora; species Micromonospora sp. NPDC047738. The sequence goes on along the minus strand of NZ_JBEYSO010000008.1, from coordinate 229,742 downwards.
TGCGCTCATCGGTTCCTTTAGCTGATGGCGCGAACGATTCAGGCGCGGCCCAGCGTGCCTGAATCGTTTACGACATCAAGTCTGTAGGGAGTGCGGACCCTACTGCCCGGGGCGCTCGGCGACATAGGTGCCACGACCGGGGTGGCCGATGATCAGTTCCCGATCGTGCAGCAGCGAGAGGGCCCGCGAGGCGGTGTTCATGTGGACGCCGTAAGCCTCGGCCAGACCCGGCTCCGCGATGGCGGGGTGCGACACACCGGCCGGCGCCTCGATGGCGGCGGCGGCCATCCGGAGTCGACGAGGTTACGCGAGGATGTCGGGGGTTGTTACGCGGGGCCATCCCACCCCGATCACTTGTGTGTTTCGACCACATAGCTCGTGGGTGACGTCACTTCTAGCGTGAGCCGACAACTGACGTTCCCCCCTGTCCTCACCTGGAGTCGCAATGACGATCCGGCACACGCGACGGGTGTTCCTTTCCGCCGCCACGATGATGGCGGCCGCGGTGGCCGTCACGGCGTGTGGCAGCCCGCAGGACACCGCCTCCGGCGGCGGCGAAACCGCCCCGGTCAAGGTCGGGCTGGTGTATTCCCAGTCCGGGCCGCTCGCCAGCTACGGGAAGCAGTACATCGAGGGTTTCAAGGCCGGCCTCGACTTCGCCACCAAGGGCACCGGCAAGGTCGGCGACCGGAAGATCGAACTCACCGAGGTCGACGACGCGGGTGACCCCGCGAAGGCGGTCTCCGCGGCCAAGGACCTGATCGGCAAGGGCGCGAAGATCATTGCCGGCTCCACCTCCTCCGGCGTGGCACTCCAGGTCGCCCCGATCGCCGCGCAGAACAAGGTGCTCTTCATCTCCGGTCCGGCCGCCACCGACGCGGTGACCGGGGCGAACAAGTACACGTTCCGGTCGGGCCGGCAGTCCTACCAGGACGTGGTGACCGCCAAGTCCTTCATCGGCGACGCCACCGGCAAGAAGGTGGTCGTGTTCGCCCAGGACGGTGCCTTCGGTGACGCGAACGAGGCCGCCGTCAAGGCGGTGATCGGCGGTGCCGGCGCGACCGTGAGCAGCGTCCGGGCCCCGGCGAGCGCCACCGAGTTCACCCCGTTCGCCAGCCAGATCAAGGCCGCCAAGCCGGACCTGCTCTTCGTCGCGTGGGCCGGCACGACCGCTCCCGCCATGTGGCAGACGCTCGACCAGCAGGGCGTACTCGCCGCCACCACGGTCGTCACCGGCCTGGACATCCGCGCCTCCTGGCCGACCTTCGGCGCGGCTGGCAGCAAGATCTCCTTCCTGTCGCACTACTTCGACGGGGCCAGCGACACCGAGGCGGCCAAGGCGGCCAAGGCCAAGATCCCGGGCGGCACCCTCGACCTGTTCCACCCGGACGGCTTCGCCGCCGCCCAGATGGTGGTCCGCGCCGCGCAGGAGGGTGGCGACGACGTCGACAAGATGATCAAGGCGCTGGAGGGCTGGCAGTTCGACAGTGTCAAGGGCCAGATGACCATCCGGCCCGAGGACCACGCGCTGCTCCAGCCGATGTACCAGGCCAAGCTGTCGGGCAGCGGCACCGCGTACACGGCGACCGCGCAGAAGACCCTCACCGGTGACGAGACGGCGCCGCCGGTCACCCAGATGAAGGGCTGATCCGTGCTCGCCACCCGCGGTCTGACCTGGCGGATCGGTGAGGTCGCGATCGTCGACAGCGTCTACCTCGACCTCGCGCCCGGCGAGTTCCTCGGCGTGATCGGGCCGAACGGCGCCGGCAAGACCTCCCTGTTCAACCTGATCACCGGCCTGCGCCGGCCCACCGAGGGGCGGATCCTGCTGGACGGAGAGGACGTCACCGCCCTCCCGCCGCACCGGCGGGCGCGCCTCGGGCTGGGGCGCACCTTCCAGGCGTCCTCGGTGTTCGGCTCGCTGACGGTGCGGGAGAACGTCCGGCTCGCCGTACAGGCGCACCGGGGTGGCTCGATGAAGCTGTGGCGGCGGGCGGCGGCCGACCGGGAGGTGGCCGCCGCCGCCGACGCGGCGCTCGACCGGGTCGGCCTCGCCCACCGGGGTACGGCGCTCGCCGGCGCCCTGGCCCACGGCGAGAAGCGCAAGCTGGAGATCGCCCTGCTGCTCGCCGGGGAGCCCCGGGTGATGCTGCTCGACGAGCCGATGGCCGGGGTCAGCGCCGAGGACGTGCCCGAACTGGTCGCCGTCATCAAGTCGTTGACCGGCGACAGCGGGCGGTCGGTGCTCATGGTGGAGCACCACATGGACGTGATCCTGGAACTGGCCGACCGGATCGCCGTGATGCACCACGGGGCGCTGCTGGCCTGCGACACCCCGGACACGGTGATGGCCAACGCCACCGTGCAGGAGGCGTACCTGGGGGAATCGCTATGAGTGAGCCTGTCCTCAGCGTCCAGAACCTGTCGGTGCGGATCGCCGGGCTGCACATCCTCCAAGGGGTGTCGTTCGAGGTCGCGCCGACCGGGGTGACCGTGCTGCTCGGCCGCAACGGGGTCGGCAAGACGACCACGTTGCGCGCGATCGTCGGGCTGACGCCCCGCAACGGCGAGGTGCGCGGCACGATCCGGATGGGCGCGCGCAGCCTGCTCGCCCGCCCCACCCACCGGCTGGTCCGCGACGGCCTCGGCTACGTGCCGGAGGACCGCTGCGTCTTCGCCGGCCTCACCGTCGCGGAGAACCTGCGGCTCGCCGAACGGCGGGGCACCACCCCGGCGTACGACAAGGTCTTCGCCCTCTTTCCCGAGCTGGACCGGCGCGGCCGGCAACGGGCCGGCTCGCTCTCCGGCGGGCAGCAGCAGATGCTCGCCATCGGTCGGGTGCTGCTCAACGACAACCGGCTGCTGCTGATCGACGAGCCGACCAAGGGGTTGGCGCCGAAGGTGGTGACCGAGGTGGCTGAGGTGCTGGAACGGGTGGCGGAATCCGTGCCGGTGCTGCTGGTGGAGCAGAACCTGGCGGTGGTCCGGCGGCTGGCCAGGGACGCGGTGGTGCTCTCCACCGGCAAGGTGGCCTGGACCGGCGATGCGCAGGAACTGCTGCTGGAGACCGCGCTGACCAAGTCGCTGCTGGGCGTCGGCTCGGAGGTCACGGGGAGCGCGAGGAGCGAGCCGGGTCCGCGGGCCGCGCAGTCGCGAACGAAGGATGGCATCGCGTGAGCACGGTGATCCTGTTGGCGCTGACCGGGCTCGGCCTGGCGGCGCTCTACTTCCTGGTGGCCTCCGGCCTCTCCCTGGTCTTCGGCCTGGCCGACGTGCTCAACTTCGCGCACGGCCTGTTCCTCGGCGGCGGCGCGTACGCGACCTGGTGGGCGGCGGGCAACCTGCCCGGCGCCGGGCCGGGCGGCTTCGGGTTCGTGGTGGCGGTCGCCTTCGGCGTGCTCGCCGGGGCGATGGTGGCGGTGCTGGTCGAGCTGGTGCTGATCCGACCGCTCTACTCCCGCACCATCGAGCAGGTGCTGGTCACGGTCGGCCTGTCGCTGGCCGGGGTGGCACTGCTCCAGGCCACCTGGGGCGCCGACCCGCGGCCGTTCCCGCGCCCCGCGTGGACCCGTGAGGTGACTTCGATCCTCGGCGCGAACGTGCCGAACGCCGGGCTGCTGCTGATCATCGCCGCGGTGCTGGTGCTCGGCGGTCTGCTCGCCTTCCTCCGGTTCACCAGGTACGGCCTGATCATCCGGGCCGGCGTGGAGAACCGGGAGATGGTGACCGCGCTCGGCATCGACGTACGTAAGGCGTTCACCCTGGTCTTCGCGATCGGCGGGGCGGCCGCCGCGCTGGCCGGCGCGCTCGGCGGGGTCTACTTCGGCACCGTCTCGCCCGGGCAGGGCGGCTCGCTGCTGATCTTCGCGTTCATCGTGGTGGTCATCGGTGGGATGGGCTCGGTGGTCGGGTCCGCGTACGCGGCGGTCGCGGTCGGGCTGCTGCAACAGTTCGTCAACTACTACGGCACGTCCGGGCTGGGCGACCTCTGCGTCGTCGGGCTGCTCGCCGTGGTGCTGCTGCTGCGTCCGCAGGGCCTGGCCGGAAAGGTGGCTCACGCATGACCGAGGTGAAGAGTCCCGAGGTCGCGGCGCCGCCCGCAGCGGTGCCCGACGAGCTGACCCCCGGGCACTCCCGCTGGCTCGGGCTGCGCCCGTACGCGCCGCTGGCCGCCCTGGTGGTGGCGGCGATCCTGCCGTACTCGACGCTGAACCTGCCGGGCATCTTCGAGGGGCCGCTGAACTCGCCGGGCACCCTGCAACTGCTCGCCATCTGTCTGGTGTTCGGCGGCCTCGCGGCGGGCTACGACCTGCTCTTCGGGCGGACCGGGATGCTCTCCTTCGGGCACGCCCTCTACTTCGCCGCCGGCGTGTACGGCACCGACATCCTGATCACCCGGTTCGGGCTGCCGCTGTGGCAGGCCGCGCTGTTCACCGTCGTCGGCGGGGCGATCCTCGCCGCGCTGCTCGGGGCGGTCGCGCTGCGCACCGTGGGGATCGCGTTCGCCATGGTGACGCTGGCCTTCGCCCAGGTCGGGGCGATCCTGGTGGCCCGCGACTTCGGCGGCCTCACCGGCGGCGAGGAGGGGCTGCCGCTGGACGTGTCCGGGCTGCCGTCCGCGCTGGTCGGGGTCGCCAACACGGTGAACCTCTACTGGCTGGCGCTGGCGTACCTGGCCCTCGTGGTCTTCGTGGTGCACCGGGTGAGCGGCTCGCCCACCGGCCGGGTGCTGGCCGGGCTGCGCGACGACGAGCGCCGGATCGGGGTGCTGGGGCTCGACCCGTACCGCTTCAAGCTGGTCGCGTTCACCCTGGCCGGCGGGCTGGCGACGGCGGGCGGGGTGGTCTACTGCCTGATCGTGGGCGGTGCGAGCCCGCACGTCACGTCGTCCGAGCTGACCCTGTCGCTGCTGGTCATGGTGGTGCTCGGCGGTCCGGGCACCCGGTGGGGTCCGGTGCTGGGCGGCATCCTCTACATGTACCTGGACCACCGGCTGACCGCCTTCGGCACCAGCGACGCGGTGAACAGCCTCCCGGCGTTCCTCAGCCACCCGCTGTCCCAGCCGCTCTTCGTCCTCGGCACCGTCTTCATCCTGGCCGTCTACTTCTTCCCCGGCGGCCTGGCCAGCCTCCGATCCCGCCTAACCCCGGTGCTGGCCGCCCTCCGCCGCCACTGACCCCCACCTCCCGGGCCCTCGAGTTGATCAAGAGGGTTGCGTCAGGATTCCGCCGTAGGATGACGCAAACTTCTTGATCAACCGCCAAAGGGGAGGCGTCGTGGGGGAGAGCAAGCTCGCGGTGGTCAGTGGGGGTGGGACCGGGATCGGGGCGGCGGTGGCCGGGGGACTTGTCGCCGACGGGTACGACGTGCTGATCGTGGGGCGGCGGGCGGACGTGCTGCTGGCCACCGCCGAGCGGATCCGGGCGGAGTGCGGGCGGCCGGAGGCGGTCAGCGCGGTCACCGCGGACCTCACCGACCCGGCGCAGCTCGCCGGGGTGGTCTCGGCGGTGGGGGAGCGGACCGTCGACGCCGTGGTGAACAACGCCGGCGGCTACCTGGGCGGCCCGACCGACACGGTCGCCGACGTGGCGGCCTGGTGGCGGGCCAACCTGGACGCCAACGTGCTCACCGCCGTCCTGCTCACCGAGGCGCTGCGGCCCGCCCTGCGCCGCCCCGGCGGACGGGTGCTGCTGATCAGCTCGATCGCCGCCCAGCGGGGCGGGGCCGGGCCCTACTCGGCGGCGAAGGCGGCGCTGCACGGCTGGGCGTACGACCTGGCCGCGCAGCTCGGTCCGGAGCAGATCACGGTCAACGTGGTCAGCCCCGGGTACGTCGCGGAGACCGAGTTCTTCGGCGACCGGATGACCCCGGAGGGGCACGCCAAGCGGGTCGGCGCCACCCTGGTCGGGCGGGCCGGCGTGCCGGACGACATCGCGGCGGCCGCGCGCTACCTGGTCAGCCCCGCCGCCGGCTACGTTACCGGCCAGGTCCTCGGGGTCAACGGCGGCTCGGTCCTCGGCCGCTGACCCGACAACGACGCGGGGGCGGCGGCCCCCCGTGTGGCCGCCGCCCCCGCCCGTCGTGGGTCAGCCGTTCAACAGCTCGTACGCCAGCGAAGGTGCCTTCGTCACCGCGCTCCCGGTCGGCGCGGTGATCTTCTCCGTGCTGCCGAAGTCGGTGTAGGCGACGACGTACTGGTACGCCTTCTGCTTACCGGCCGCGGGCATCTCCAACACCAGCGAGGTGAGGTGCCCGTCCGGCCCCACCTGTGCGGTGAACGGCACGTGCTTGCCCGCCTCGCCGAGCGCCGCCGCCTCGCCGTCGTCCAGCGCCTTGGCCGCCTCGCCGCCGGTCACGTCGATGAACCCGGCGTACTTCCCGGGGCCCTGCTGCTCGACGGAGGTCGCCGCGTCGAGCAGCGGGCCCGCGTTGCCCTGGTCCGCGCCGTCGTAGCTCGGCACGCCGCTGGCGTCGGTCAGCTTGGCCTTGTCCAGCGCCATCCACTTCTCCGGGAGCTTCGGCAGGCCCGGCTTACCGCTGAACTTCGCCTTCATCCAGACCTTGTCCTCGATGACCAGGAACGACATCTTCACGGTGATCCCGTCCTCGGGTGGCATCGCCATGTTCATCTCCAGCGCCTTCGACGCCGGATCGATCCGCCCGCTCAGACTGGTGGAGGCGTCCTTGCCGGTGAACCGGAACGCGCTCGTGGCCTCGTCCGGGACTGTTGCGAGGAGCGCCTGCTTCGGGTCGACGGACGGGGACGCCGCAGGGGTGGATCCGGCGCCGGTGGAGGCGCCGTCCTTGATCGTGCCGCACCCAGCGGACAGGGCGGTGGCGGCCAGCACGGCCGTCGCGATGCCCGCGACCCGCCGGATCGTCGCGGCGGTGCCGATACGCTGCGTCATTTCGTTGACTCACTTTCCCAGGGGGCTGTTGCGGGGAGATCTTGGCAGGTCACCACGGCCGTCCCGCTGCCGATATGCTGCGGTCCGACTGCCGCGGGCCGCCGTCGGCGTACGGGGCGGGGTGTAGGAGCGGGAAACTCGCATGTCACAGGTCTTGCGCTTCGAGATCCTCGGGCCGCAGCGGGCCTGGTACGCGGACCGCCCACTCGATCTCGGCGCCGGCAAGCAGCGGGCGGTACTCGCCGTGCTGCTACTCTCCGCCGGCCGCCCGGTCTCCACCGGACAGGTCGTCGAGGCGGTCTGGCCGGAGGACCCGCCCGCGAACGGCCCCAACGTCGTGCAGAAGTACGTCGCCGGGCTGCGCCGGGTGCTGGAACCGGACCGGTCCCCGCGTACGCCGGGGCGGGTGCTGACCCTCACCGACGCCGGCTACTTGCTGCGGGTCCCGCCGGAGTCGGTCGACGCGGTCCGTTTCGAGCGCGGCGTGCACCGGGCCCGGCAGCAGCACGCGGCCGGGCGTACCGCCGAGGCGCTGGCGGAGCTGACCGCCGCGCTGGACCTGTGGCAGGGTGACCCGTTCACCGGGTTCCCGGGGCTGTACTTCGACACCGCACGGCACCGCCTCGTGGAGCTGCGGGCCGTCGCCCTGGAGACCCGCGCCGAGCTGGAACTGGACAGCGGGCGGCACCGCGAGCTGGTCGGCGAACTGGTGGAGCTGGTGGCCGAGTTCCCGGTCCGGGAACGGCTGCGGTACCAGCTCATGCTGGCGCTGTACCGCAGCGGCCGGCAGGCGGAGGCGCTCGCCGCGTACCGGGAGTTCGCCGTCCTGCTCCGCGAGGAGTACGGCATCGAGCCCGGCGAGGTGTTACAGGAGCTGCACGGACGGATGCTGCGCTCGGACGGCACACTGCTGCTCCCGCCTCCGCAGCGCGCGCTCACCGCACCGGACCCGGCCCCGGCCGTGCCGGTCCAGTCGGCGCGACCGGCCGAGAGGCTCGCCGCCGCCGCGCCCGCCGCGCCCGCCGCGCCCGCCGCGCCCGCCGCGCCTGCCGCATCCGAGCACCCGGCCGCGCCTGGCGCACCCGAGCACCTGGCCGCGCCCGCCGCACCGGTCGCACCTGGGCACCCGGCCGCACCGCCCGGATCGGCGTCGCCGTCGGTCCCGGCTGCCGGACCGGTCCCTCCGCCGCCCGTCGGCTGGCTACCGCCCGACACCGCCGGCTGGCCCGCCGACGGCCCGCCGCCGGTGCCGATGCCCGCGGTCGCGCGCCGCGGCGTGCCACGCTGGCTGAGCATCGGCACCACTGTCGTGTCCGCGCTCACCGCCCTGGCCTCCTTCGGCCTCCTCACCTGGCTGGTGGTGCTCCTGTACGCGATCTGGCGACGGAGCTGGCGCAACGGGCTCGCGGCGGCCTACTACCTGGCGGTGGCCGTGGCCTTCCTGGCTGGCGTCGGCGGCAGCGAGACCGACGAGGTCACCGACTTCGAGGGCTTCCTGATCACCATCTGGCTGATCACCGGGCTGGCGGGCGCGGTGCACGTCGTGTTGCTCAACGGGCGGCTGCTCGGCTGGTTCCGCGCCCACTGGGGCCGCCGGCCGCCGGCGGACGACCGCCGGCTGCGCCGAGAGCATGCCCGCTACCTGCTCTACCACTATCCGACGGCGCGCGGGGAACTGCGCATCGGCCGCCCCGACCTGCCCGGGGCGTACGACGACGGTGGTCTCGTCGACATCAACGCGGTGGCGGACCAGGTGATCATCGGGCTGCCCGGGCTGAGCCCGGCGCAGGCGCAGCACCTGGTGCTGGACCGGCGCGTGCGTGGCGCGTACGCCTCGATGGAGGAGTTGGCCGCGCGGTGCCTCCTGCCGCCCGCCGTGAGCGATCCGCTCCGTGAGGTGCTGCTCTTCCTGCCACCCCCGCCGGCCAACTTGCCCTCGTGATCCCGGACGCCGCCCAGGCGCCTGGTAGAAATGCCGGATGAGCCAGGATCGGGTGGCCGTACGGGAGCGGGCCGAGGCGGTGCTGCGGCGGCTGGCGGGGGAGCACGCCCGGCTCCGTGAGGACCAGTGGCGGGCCATCGAGGCGCTGGTGGTGGACCGCCGGCGGGTGCTCTGCGTGCAGCGCACCGGCTGGGGCAAGTCGGCGGTCTACTTCGTGGCCACCGCGCTGCTCCGCCAAGCCGGCGCCGCCGGGCCCGCCGCCGGCGTGGGAGGCGAGGCAGCCGGCCCGACCGTGATCGTCTCGCCGCTGCTGGCGCTGATGCGCAACCAGGTCGATTCGGCGGCCCGGGCCGGCATCCGGGCCCGCACCATCAACTCGGCCAACCTCGACGAGTGGGACGAGATCACCGCCGAGATCCACGCCGGGACGGTGGACGTGCTGCTGATCAGCCCCGAACGCCTCAACAACCCGGACTTCCGGGACGGGGTGCTGCCGAAGCTGGCCGCCACCACCGGGCTGCTGGTGGTGGACGAGGCGCACTGCGTCTCCGACTGGGGGCACGACTTCCGGCCGGACTACCGCCGGCTGCGGACCTTCCTCGGCAACCTGCCCGAGCGGACCCCGGTGCTCGCCACCACCGCCACCGCCAACGCCCGGGTCACCGAGGACGTCGCCGAGCAGCTCGGTACCGAGCTGACCGCTCCGGCCGCGCAGCGACCGGACGTCCTGGTGCTGCGCGGCACCCTCGACCGGGAATCGCTGCGGCTGGGTGTGGTCGACCTGCCGAGCCCGGCCCACCGGCTGGCCTGGCTCGCCGACCACCTCGACGGGCTCCCCGGTTCCGGGATCATCTACACGCTCACCGTCGCGGCGGCCGGCGAGACGGCGGAGTTCCTTCGCGCCCGGGGCTGGCAGGTGGCCGCGTACACCGGCCAGGCCGACGACGCCGACCGCCGCGCCGCCGAGCAGGACCTGCTGGACAACAAGATCAAGGCGTTGGTGGCCACCAGCGCGCTCGGCATGGGCTTCGACAAGCCGGACCTCGGCTTCGTGGTGCACCTCGGCGCGCCGCCCTCGCCCATCGCCTACTACCAGCAGGTGGGCCGCGCCGGTCGGGCCGTGGAGCATGCGGAGGTGCTGCTCCTCCCCGGCGCCGAGGACGCGGCGATCTGGCGGTACTTCGCCTCCCTCGCCTTCCCACCCGAGCAGCAGGTGCGGGCGGTGCTCGCCGCGTTGCACCCGGACCGGCCCAGCTCCACCCAGGCTCTCGAACCGATCGTCGACCTGCGCCGGACCCGGCTGGAGCTGATGCTCAAGGTGCTCGACGTGGACGGCGCGGTCCGCCGGGTGCGCGGCGGCTGGCTCGCCACCGGCGAGCCCTGGGTCTATGACGAGCCCCGGTTGCGGCGCGTCGCCCAGGCGCGCGCCGCCGAGCAGCAGGCCATGCTCCGGTACGCGAGCACGACCGGCTGCCGGATGCGCTACCTGCGGGAATGCCTGGACGACGGCGGGGCGGGCGACTGCGCCCGCTGCGACAACTGCGCGGGCCCGGTGGTCGGCGCCGAGGTCAGCGACACCGCGCTCACCGCTGCGCAGGCCTTCCTCGGCCGCCCCGGCGTGGCGATCGCGCCGAAGAAGCTCTGGCCGACCGGCCTCGACGCGGTGGGCGTACCCCTGAAGGGACGCATCCCCCCGGCGGAGCAGGCGCTGCCCGGCCGGGCCGTGGGTCGCCTCTCCGACCTGGGCTGGGGTGGGCGGCTGCGCGGCCTGGTCGGGCCGGACGCGGCGGACGGCGCGGTCCCCGACGACGTCGCGGCGGCCGTGGTCGAGGTGCTGAAGGCGTGGGCACACGGCGACGACCCGTGGCCGCGCCGGCCGGTCGGCGTGGTGGCGGTCGGCTCCCGCACCCGTCCGGCGCTGGTCGGCTCGCTCGCCGAGCGGATCGCCGCCGTGGGCCGGCTGCCGCTGCTCGGCCGGGTCGTCCGGCCCGGCCCGTCGGGGGCCGGCGGGCCGCGCGGCAACAGCGCCCAGCGGGTACGCGCCCTGCACGACGCCTTCGCGCTGCCCGACGAGCTGGCCGACGCCCTGGGCGGGCTGGACGGGCCGGTGCTGCTCGTCGACGACCTGGTGGACTCCGGCTGGACCATGACCATGGTGGCTCGGCTGCTGCGCCGGGCCGGCGCCCCGGAAGTGCTCCCGCTGGCCCTCGCGATCGCCGGCTGATCCGTCGACGGCTTCCGGTCGCGCCCTCGATCTGAGGTAGTCGTCCACCGGCCGGGGTAAGTTCCCCGGCCGGCCGGATTGCGAGCGTCGCCACCGTCAGCGACGGTGCCCCGGGCGGCACCCCGGTTGGCGGTACCGTGGGCGCATGACCGAGCAGCGACCCGTCACCCAGACGTACGCCGTCAGCGGGATGACCTGCGAGCACTGCGTGCGGGCGGTGACCGAGGAGCTGTCCGCCCTGCCCGGCGTCGAGGAGGTCCGGGTCGATCTCGCCGCGGGTACGGCCACCGTCACCAGCAGCGATGCGCTGCCGGTCGAGACGGTCCGGGCCGCCGTGGACGAGGCGGGCTACGAACTGGCCGGCGGCGTTGCCTGAGTCGCCGTCCGTCACCCGTCCCGAGGCACCGGCCGCGGCCGGTCCCGACGCGTCAACCCCGGCCGGTCCCGACGCGTCGCCGGCCGTGCTCGACCGCGACCTGCCGCCCGGGGCGGGCCCCGGCATGGTGGACCGGGCCACGTTGCGGCTCGCCCTGACGGTGGGCGGGCTGGTGCTCGCCGTGCTGCTCGGCTTCGGCCTCGGACGGCTGAACCCGCCGCCGACCACCGCGTCCGGCGCCGCCCCGGCGACCGCGACGCACAGCCACGCGCCGGGCACCGGCGCGCACTCGCACGGCGGGGCCGCAGTCACCCAGGGTGACGGCGCGGACGCGGTCGGGCTCTCGCTCAGCTCGGCCGGCTACACGCTCACCCCCCTGACGATGGAGTTCACCCCCGGCCGGGCCGGTGAGCTGCGGTTCCAGATCCGGGACGAGCGGCGGCGACCGGTCACCCGGTTCGCCGTCGTGCACGACAAGCCGATGCACCTCATCGTGGTGCGCCGCGACCTCATCGGCTATCAGCACCTGCACCCGACGATGGCGGCGGACGGCACCTGGTCGGTGCCGCTGACCCTGCCCGAGGCGGGGGTCTGGCGGGCGTACGCCGACTTCACCGCGGTCGCCGACGACGGCCGGCAGACCGCCGTGACCCTCGGCACCGACCTGGCCGCGCCCGGCGGGTACGCGCCCCGGCCGCTGCCGGCCCCGGCCACCTCGACCACGGTCGACGGGTTCACCGTCGGATACGAGGGCACCCCGGCGGCGGGGGCGGCGACCCCGCTGCGGTTCCAGGTGCTCACCCCCGGCGGTCCGGCCGCGGCGCTGGAGCCCTACCTCGGCGCGTACGGCCACCTGGTCTCGCTGCGCGAGGGCGACCTCGGCTACGTGCACGTGCACCCGGAGACCCGGCGGGACGGCGACCCGGTCACGTTCTCGCTCAGCGCGCCCGGGCCGGGCCGCTACCGGATGTTCTTCGACTTCCAGGTCGGCGGCGTGGTGCGTACCGCCGCATTCACCGTGACGGTCGGTTGAGGCGTCAGCCGGCCCGGCGGACCGGGCGGCGCGCCAGGTAGCGGAGCAGGTCCCGGATGTGGTGCTTCTCCTCGGCCGGGACGTTGGGATCGGCCAGCCGCGCCAGGATCACCCGGACGTCCGCCTCGACCGGGGCGTCCTCGGCGCGGCGGCGGGGGACCTGGCCGGCGTCGGGCAGGCCGAGAGCGCGGAAGGCGGCCGCCACCGGCAGGTCGAGTGCGGCACAGAAGCCGCGCACCTTGGCCAGCTCCGGGTAGTCCTGCCAGTCACCGGCCAGCCAGCGGAACACCGTGGACCGCCCCACACCCGTGTGCGTGGCCAGCTCGGTCACCGTCCAGCCGCGCTCCTCGCGGGCGTCGTCGATGGCGCGCCGCACGAACCGGGCGAACGCCATCTGCGGCGAAACCTCTGCGGAACCCATCCCTCCGGGTCTTCCCTCTCCGGCGCGAGCACCGGACGGTGCGGCCTCCGACAGGGTAGTACGAACGAGGGTCGAAGTAACTGACTGATCGGTCGGGTGGCGGGACGGCCGGGACGGCAGATCGGTTGTCCCGAATCAACTACCGCGACCGGCCGCAGTCAGGTCGGCGATCCGGACAGCAGGGTCTCCAGCCGGGGCGTCACGGCCCACTGGTCGACCAGCTCCCGATACTCCGCCCGCTGGTTGGCGGTCGGCGTGTGCCCGGTGTGCCGGGCCCGGATCAGCAGGTTGCGCGGGGTGTGCCGGGAGTCGACGAACTCCACCACGTCGGCCCGGTAGCCGTGCAGCCGGAGCAGGCCGGCCCGCAGCGCGTCGGTCAGCACGTCCGCGAACCGCTCGCGCAGGATGCCCTGCCGGGTGAGCAGCTCGTACGGCCCCGGGGTCGGACGGGCGCGGAGCTGGGCCGCCACGTCGTGGTGGCAGCAGGGGGCGGCGAGCACCCATCGGGCATTCCACCGGACGGCGCGGGCCAGCGCCTCGTCGGTGGCGGTGTCGCAGGCGTGCAGCGCCAGCACCAGGTCGGGTGCCGGCTCGACCACCGCCTCGGCGATGGTGCCGGCCACGAAGCTCACCCGGTCGGCCCAGCCCAGCCGCTCGGCCAGTTCGGTGTTGCGGCGGCGCTGGTCCTCGCGGACGTCCACCCCGACCAGCGTCACGTCCAGCCCGCGCCGGATCAGATAGCGGTACGCCGCGAACGTCAGGTAGGCGTTGCCGCAGCCGAGGTCGACCACGCGCAACGGCCCGGTCAGGTCGTCGGGCAGGGTGGCCGCCAGCGCGCGCAGGAACGCGTCCACCTGGCGGCGCTTGGCCGCCGAGCCGCCGATCTCGGCGAAGATCGGGTCGCCGGGGTCGAGCAGGTAGTCCTTGGCCCGGTCGTGGCCGCCCGGCTCCGGCGCCGGTCGGCTCGCCGCCGCCCGGTGCACCTGCGCCACGCCCGACTTGGTCACCCGGAGCTGGAGCGTGGTGTCGGCCGTCTCCACATGCCAGTTGCCGAAGGGCTCGGCGAGCAGTGCGTCGACCGCCGCGCCGGCCTCCGCGCCCGGCGCCACGTTGCGGGTGTACGGCCGGACGCCGTCCGAGGTGGCGATCTGCAGCCGCAGGCCGGCCTTCAGGGTGACCGGGCGCAGCTCGGCGCGGACCACCGAGGGACGCTCGCCGCGGCGCCGCCCGGCGGCGACCGCCCGGGTCAGGGTGGGGTCGAGCAGCAGCGCCCGTACCTCGGTCAGGGCGGCGTCCAGCGGTTCCGGCATGGCCTCATCTTCCTCGTCGTCGGGCGGGCCACCGCCGCGCCCCGTCTCGCGGGTGTCCCGCGTCGCCATCCCTGCCGCACTGCGCCCGTGGCTGCAGAGCGCTCTGCGGCCTTGACGCAGCGGTCTGTTGGTCCACTCCGGGTGCGGGATGTTGCGGTGTCAGGGAGCCCGGACCCCGCGACGTGCGGGACGTGGAGTCGATCTGAAGCGGGAACGGCCCTCGGACCGGTACCGGTCCGAGGGCCGTCGCCCATCGCTGTCAGTCGGCGGTCGCCTCGGCCGGCGTACCGCTGCCCGCACCACCACTGCGGCGGCGCCGGCGGCGGCGCGGCTTGGTCGGCGTCTCGCCCTCGGCGGCTGCGGCCACGGCCGGCTCGGCCCCGCCCTCGGCGGTGACCGCCGCGGTGGGCTCGCCGGCGACCGTCTCACCGGCCCGGCGGCGCCGGCGGCGGCGCGGCGTGCGGGTGCCCTCCTCGGCGGCCGACTCGGCGCCGCTGTCGTCCTCGGCGGGCGTCGCGGCGGCGTCGCCGCCCCGACCCCGTCGGCGTTCCCGGCCCCGGCCCTCGCCGCGCCGTGCACCGCGCTCGCCGCGGCGCGACCGGCCACCGCCCAGGTCCTCCTCGACCTCCGCCGACAGCCCGGCGCGGGTGCGCTCGGCGGTCGGCAGGGTGCCGGTGATCTCGCGGGAGATGTCCAGGTCGGTGTAGAGGTGCGCGGAGGTGTGGTACGTCTCCGGCGGCTCGGGCATGTCGAGCCCGAGGGTCTTGTCGATGATCCGCCAGCGCGGCATGTCGTCCCAGTCGACGAAGGTCACCGCGACGCCGGTCGCCCCGGCCCGGCCGGTACGGCCGATCCGGTGGGTGTAGGTGTCCTGGTCCTCGGGGCAGTCGTAGTTGATCACGTGGGTGACGCCGGTGACGTCGATGCCCCGGGCCGCCACGTCGGTGGCGACCAGCGTGTCGATCTTGCCGGCGCGGAACGCCCGCAGCGCCCGCTCCCGGGCGCCCTGGCCCAGGTCGCCGTGCACGGCGGCCACCGCGAAGCCGCGGAAGTCCAGGTCCTCGGCGACCCGGTCGGCGGCCCGCTTGGTGCGGGTGAAGATCATGGTCAGGCCTCGGCCCTCGGCCTGGAGGATGCGGGCGACGATCTCGACCTTGTTCATCGAGTGGGTGCGGTAGGCCAGCTGCTGGGTCTGCGGCGACGGACCGGTCTCGGCGGTGTGCCCGGCGTGGATCGTCACCGGCCGGCGCAGGAAGCGCCGGGACAGGGCGACGATCGGGTCCGGCATGGTGGCCGAGAAGAGCATGGTCTGCCGGTCCTCCGGCAGCATCGCGAGGATCTTCTCGACGTCGTCGAGAAAGCCCAGGTCGAGCATCCGGTCGGCCTCGTCGAGCACCAGCGCGTGCACCCGGTCGAGCCGCAGGTGCTTCTGCTTGGCCAGGTCCAGCAGCCGGCCCGGGGTGCCGACCAGGATCTCGACGCCCTTGCGCAGCGCCTCGATCTGGGGCTCGTAGGCCACGCCGCCGTAGATCGGCAGCACCCGGACGCCCCGGGTGCGGCCGGCGGCGTCGAGGTCCCTGGCGACCTGGATGCCCAGTTCGCGGGTGGGTACGACGACCAGCGCCTGCGGCAGGCCGTCGCTGCCCTCGGACGGGGCGAACACCCGCTCCAGCAGCGGGATGCCGAAGCCGAGGGTCTTGCCGGTGCCGGTCGGCGCCTGGCCGATCAGGTCGACGCCGCGCAGCGCGATCGGCAGCGCGTACTCCTGGATGGCGAACGCGCGGGTGATGCCGGCGGCCGCGAGGGCCTCGACGGTCTCCTGGCGGGCGCCGAGCTCGGCGAAAGTGGGAGCTTCCGGACGAACCGGAGCGGTGGGGGCCAGTTCCTGGCCTTGAATCTGCTCGCTCATATGGATTTGGGGGTGCCCTCTCGTGGTGCGCCCCTCATGTCCTCAGGGCGCGGTCGGTTTGGCGCGGGCCACACGGTCGGGGGCGGTACGCCGAGCCGGACCGGGCCGCACGCGCGCCGGGGGCCGGACAGTGATCAGCTCGGTTGATGTCCTCTGCTGATCGGTCGGTGCCCACGGCAACTGTTCCATACTACCTGAACAGCCCCTGGGCCGTCCTGATTCCGCTGCTGGGCCGCTGTTCCGGGGGTAGCAGGCGTGACCTGGGCCACAGATCGACGGGGTCAGCGGGGATGGCGGCCGGGCGGTAGCCTGCGCTCGTGCCCGCCCCCGATCCCGCCCTGGTCGACCTGCTCGGCCTCGTGGCGTACGGCGAACTGCTCGCCTTCGACCGGCTGGCCGCCGACGCCCGCCTCGCCCCCGACCTGCCCCGGCGGGCCGCGCTCAGCGAGATGGCCGCCGCCGAGATCGCGCACTACCGGTGGATCGCCGACCGGATCACGGCGCTGGGCGTACGGCCCGACGAGGCGATGGCCCCGTACGTCGAGGCGTTGCAGGCGTACCACGACTCGACCGAGCCGAAGGACTGGCTGGAGGCGGTGACCAAGGCCTACGTCGGGGACGCCGTCAGCGACGACTTCCTGCGGGAGATCGCCGACGGGCTCGACGGGCCGGACCGGCAGCTCATCCTCGACGTGCTGCACGACTCGCGGTACGCCGAGTTCGCCGCCACCGAGATCCGGGCGGCCATCGAGGCCGACCCCCGGGTGGCCAACCGGCTCTCCATGTGGGCGCGGCGGCTGGTCGGGGAGGCGTTGTCCCAGGCCGGCCGGGTCGCCGCCGCGGACCGGGGCGCGCTCACCGCGTTGATCGCGCGCCGGGAGGGGGTGGACGTGTCGGCGCTGTTCCGCCGGCTGACCGACGCGCACACCGCGCGGATGACCGCTGCGGGGTTGAACAACTGACGCCCGGAGCCGCCGTGGCGGGGTGCCCGCCGCAGCGGCTCCGGCCGGAAATCAGCGGACGGTGAACCCGACCGCGCGGGGTGCGGCCTCGGCGATCTCGACGTAGGCGACCTTGCCGACCGGCACGATGACCCGCCGGCCCTTCTCGTCGGTCAGGGAGAGCGTGCCCTCCCCCTTGGCGATCGCGTCGGTCACGATCTGCTCGACCTCGGCCGGCGACTGCCCGCTCTCCAGGACCAGCTCACGCGGCGCGTACTGCACGCCGATCTTGACCTCCACGGTGCCTCCTCAACTGGGGCGAAAAAGCCGCCGTGAGAAGGCTATCCGATCTGGCGTACCGATGTTCAGGCTGACTCGCCTTGCAGCGGGAAGCTGGCGATGCCCCGCCAGGAGAGGGCGGCGACCAGCGCCTCGGCCTCCGCCTTGGGCACCTGCCGGCCGCTGGCCAGCCAGAACTGGGCGGCCGTCTCGGCGGCGCCGACCAGGCCGGAGGCGAGCAGCTCGGCGTGCGCCCGGCTCACGCCGGTGTCCGAGATGATGGTGTCGGTTATCGCGGCGATGCAGCCCTGCTCGACCCGTTCCACCCGCTGCCGGACGGCCGGGTCGTTGCGCAGGTCCGACTCGAAGACCAGGCGGAACGCCTCGCTCTCGTGATCGACGAAGTCGAAGTAGGCGCGCACCGACGCGCTGACCCGCTCCTTGTTGTCGTTGGTGCCGCGCATCGCGTCGCGCACCTTCGCCACGATGGCGTCGCAGTGCGTGTCCAGCAGCGCGAGGTAGAGCTCCATCTTGCCCGGGAAGTGCTGGTAGAGCACGGGCTTGGAGACTCCCGCCCGCTCGGCGATGTCGTCCATCGCGGCAGCGTGGTAGCCCTGCGCGACGAACACCTCCTGGGCGGCGGCGAGCAGTTGCTTGCGGCGCGCCGAGCGGGGCAGGCGGGTGGGCCGGCCGGCGGTCTGTGCACCGTTCCCCACAGCGGTCATGGGAACCTCCGAGTTTCATCGTACGAGCCGGCACTTATCACCCGAACCGGTCGGGGCTCGTGAACCCGTCGCGGAATTGGCCCGCCGCTGTAACTTATCGCCACTGTCGCCACACGGTAGCCTCAGCGGGGGCGACCAAGGAGCGCGCGGTGAGTGATTCAGGGCAACCCGGAGCCGCCACCCCGGGAGAGCACGGCGACGGGACGGGTCAGCACGACGACCTGGCCCGCACCGGCGGCGGGTGGGCGCCCCCGGCGTCCGGCTGGGCCCGGGGCGCGGAGCCGCCGGCCGCCTGGCCCCGCGCCGATCTCACCGGTTGGGGCGCCTCGTCGCCCCGCCACGGCGACCTCCCGGCCCCGCTGCCGGGGCTGCCCGCCGAGGAACCGTCGGGCCGGGTCAACGGCCGCCACGTCAACGGCGTGGACCACGCCGGGGAGGAGTCGCCCGTGACCCGCCAGGCGCCGGTGAGTGCCCCGCCCGTCGACGAGCCACGCCGGGAGACCGACGCCGACCGCCTGGTCGTCCCGGCCCAGCGGCCCGCCCCCGCGGTGGAGCAGCCGTCCGCCGAGGCGGAGCCGCCACCGGCCCGGCATTCATCGGACGAAGCGCTGCCCGGCCGCGTGTCGCGCCGGGCGGAGGGCAGGGGACCCACCTCCGCGCCGCCGGCCCTCCAGGTGCCGCCGGTCGGCGCGGCCGCCTCCGGCTTCGAGGTCCCGCCCGGCTTCCACGCCCCGGCCGCCGAGCGGGCCGCCGCCGAGCCGCCCCCGTCACTCTCCCGGGGCTGGGCCGACCCGCGCCCGCCCGAGTCGCCGGCCGCGGCCGGGGACTGGGCCGACCAGCGCCTGCCGGAGTCACCGGCCGAGCCGCCGTCCGGGTCCCGGGGCTGGGCCGACCGAGGGCCGGGCGAGCCGCCGTCGCTGTCGCGCGGTTGGGCCCCGGCCGACTCGCCAGCCGGGCCGCCGTCGCTCTCCCGGGGTTGGGCCGAGCGCCCCTCGTCGGCGCCGCCGGCCGGGCCGGCCGTGGACCCGCCCGAGGAGCCGCGCACCCCGGCGGCCGACGACCCGCGCGCGCCGGCGGACGAACGCCGACCGTCGCCGGCCGAAGAGCCGGAGTGGTCCGAGCCCGGCTGGGGCGGCGGCTGGGCGCCGGCGTGGTCGCGCGAGGCGGAACCGGCCGGCCGCCGAGCCCGGGAGGACGAGACAACGGGCCGCCGCGCCCGCGAGGAGGAGCCGGTCGGCCGCCGCGCCCGCGACGAGCGCGCCGCCGAGTGGGCACCCGAGCCGGCCGAGCAGCCCACGCCCCACGAGCCGCCGCGCGGCGAGCCGACCCGCCCGCACGAGCCGGTCCGGGCCGAGCCGCCGTCCGGGTACGGGCCACCGCGCCCCGAGCCGGCCCGGCCGTACGAGGTGTCCCGGAGCGACGCCGAATCCCACCCGGCCTACGAGCCGGTGGCGCGGGAGAGCCGCGAACGGCCCTCCTGGGCCGGGCCGCCGGTGCCGGTGACCCCGTTCAGCGCGCCGCCGCACGCCGCTTCGACCAGCGCCCCGCCGGTGCCGCGGGAGGCCCCGGCCAGCGCCCCGCCCGCCGGGTACGGCCCGCCGGCCGGCGCCCGGGCGGAGGAGCGCGAGGGCGCGTCGTACCGGCCACGCACCGACGAGACGCCGGGCCCCGTCGCCGGCGGCGGGTCCCGCGTCGACCGCACCCCCGCGCCCGCCCCGACGAGCGCGCCCCCCTACGCGGCCCGCCGGTCCGCCCCCGAACCGGTGCCGACGGCCGAGCCGGCCGCCGAGACCCGGCCGGCGGACCCCGCCGCGGCGGTGCTGCCGCAGCGCGTCCCCGCCGAACCGGACGTGCCCGTCGTGCCGGAGCCGCCAGCCGTGGAACCGCCCGCCGAAACCCCGGAACTCGCCCGCATCGCCACCCACCTGCGCCGTGACGACGAGCCCGCGCCGCTGCGCGAGCGGCCCGAGGGCTTCGACGTCAACGCCATCCTCGACGCCGTCCGGGAGGTGGCCGGCGTCCGGGACGCGGCGCTGCGCCGTACCCCGGCCGGGGCGCACAGCCTCCGGCTCGACCTCGCCGACGGCGCCGACCCGGCGGAGGTGAGCCGGATGGTGGCCCGCCTGCTCCAGGAGCGGATGGGGCTGGCCGCGGCCCCGCAGAACCTGCCCGGTGCTCCCGTCGCCGCACCGCCCCCGGTCCGTCGCCGGTCGGCCCAGACGCGCCCGGAGCGGGCCACCGGCGAGCCGCGGGTGGCCGAGGACCGACCGGGCGCGCCCCGACCGGTCCCGAGCCGGTCGGCGGAGGGCCCGTTCGGCGCGCCTGAGGCGCGAGCCGGCCGGCCCGCGGAGCTGCCGACCGAGGGCGCCGAGCCGGCTGCCGAGCCGCCCCGCCGGCGCCGGCAGGCCGCGACCCACCGGGGCCGGGCCACGGTGGAGGAGTCGTCGCTCGCCGCCGCCCCGGCCGGCGCGGCCACCGGAAGCCCGGTCACGCTCGGTACGTCGTACTCGGGCGGGCAGATGACCACGACGGAGACCGCACCCTCCCGACCGCTGGACACCAGCGGCGCGCCGGGGCCCCGGGTGCTGATCGACCACGTCCAGATGAGCACCTTCGGCCTCGACGCCACCGTGGAGGTACGCCTGATCGCCGGGGACCGGACGGCGGAGGGGCACGCCACCGGGCCGGCCGTCGACGGTTACGTGCTGCGGCTCTGCGCGGTGGCCGCCGCGGCGGCGGTGGACGAGCTGCTCGGCCGCGCGGCCTCGACCGGGGAGCGGGGACGCTGCTTCGTCGAGCACGCCGCGGTGGTGCCGTTCGGCAACTGCGAGGTGGCGACCGTGGTGGTGCTGCTGGTCTGTGCCGGCTGGGTGGAGCAGCTGGCCGGTTCGGCGCTGGTGGCCGGCGATCCCCGGCAGGCGGCGGTCCGGGCGACCCTGGCCGCGGTGAACCGCCGGCTGGAAGCGCTGCTCGCCTGAGCCGAAGGCCGGTGTCGGGCGGCCGGGGCGCGGGAACACTGGAGCCATGAAACGCGCCGCCCTCTGGCCGGATCATCTCCTGCCCGCGCACCATGTCCCGCCGCCCTGGCCGGGCCGGGGCGTACGCCTCGACGGCACGGTGACGTACGTCCGGGAGACCCCGGCCACCGGCCCCGGCGCCGAGCCGGCGCTCTACGTGCACGGCCTGGGCGGCTCGTCGCAGAACTGGACGGACCTGGCCGGCCTGCTCGCCGACCGGCTCGACGGGCAGGCGATCGACCTGCCCGGCTTCGGCCGCAGCGAGCCTGGCCGGCGATACACCGTGCCGGCCTTCGCGGACCGGGTGATCCGCTGGATCGAGCACAGCGGCCGGGGCGCGGTGCACCTGTTCGGCAACTCGCTCGGCGGTGCCGTCTCGGTACGGGTGGCGGCGCTGCGGCCGGACCTGGTCCGGACGCTGACCCTGGTCTCCCCGGCGCTGCCGTTCCTGGACTTCCGCCGCTCGTTGCAGGGGCGGATGCTGCCGCTGCTGGCGATCCCCGGAGGGGAACGGGTGGCCGCCTGGCGGCTGACTCAGCTCGCCCCCGAGATGCTGGCCCAGGAGGTGATGGAGGCGTGCATCGCCGACCTGACCCGGATCTGTGACCAGCGCCGGCAGGAGGCGATCGAGGAGATCCGGATCCGCTACGAGGCGGACCACTACGCCGCCGTGTACGTCCGGACGTTCCGGGGCCTGGTCGCCAGCTTCCTGCGGTCGTACCTGCCGGGCACCGGTTCGCTGTGGCGGCTGGCGGCGGCGGTGCGCGCGCCCACCCTGGTGGTCGGGGGACGGCAGGACCGGCTGGTGGACGTCCGGGTGGCGCCGCAGGCCGCCCGGGTGATCCCGGACAGCCGCCTGCTGATGCTCGACGGGGTCGGGCACGTGGCCCAGTTGGAGGTGCCCCGGACCGTGGCGCGGGCCGTCCTGGCACTGCTCGCCGAGGCCCGGGCCGACGCGGCGGCGGCCGGGTCGCGGGCCGGAGCGGTGCCCGCCGAGCCGTGGGTCGGCGGAGGGTCCGCCGAGGCCCGGGGTGGCGCGGTGCCCGCCGACCCCCGGGACGGTCTGCTCGCCGGAACGGAGGACAGCGCCCTCCGCCGGGACATGGCAGGCTGAGCGCGATGTCCTCCGCCCCCCGTCCGCGTCGCGCCGCCGCGCCGGTTGCCGCCCGTCGCCCGACAGTCCGCTGGCGATCCGCGATCGTACTGCTCGCGTTCCTGAGCGCCGCCGGGATCGCCGTGGCCGCCGCGGTGCAACGGCCGTCGGCCTGGGCCGAGGTGCTGGTCGGCGACGAGGGGCTGATCCAGCCGCCGGCACCGTCGAGCACCGGGTCGACGCCGTCCGCCCCGACGACTCCGGCGCCGACGCCGTCCGCACCGGTGAGCCCGTCGTCGACGCCGAGCCCGGTCAGCCCGGAGGCGGTGCTGAGCCTGCCCGGTCCGGTGCCCGCGCACGGGCGGGGCAGCTTCGCGTACGACGACCGGTCGGGCGAGGTGCTGGGCCGGGCAGGGGTGCTGCGGCGCTTCCGGGTGGCGGTGGAGGACGGCTCCGGCGAGGAGGTGCCGGCCTTCGGCGACGCCGTGCAGCGAGCCCTGGCCGGGCCCGGGAGCTGGGTGGACAGCGGCCGGCTCCGGCTGCAGCGGGTGGCCCCCGGCGAGCGGTACGACTTCACCGTCTACCTGGCCACCCGGGACACCGCCGGCCGGCTGTGTCTCGCCGGCGGAATCGACATCCGGGTGGGCGGGCGGCCCTACACGTCCTGCCGGGTGCCCGGCAAGGTGGTCATCAACCTGGACCGCTGGCGTACCTCGGCGCCGCATCTGGTCGCGGCGAAGGTGCCGCTGGACACGTACCGGCTCTACGTGATCAACCACGAGGTCGGCCACCAGTTGGGGCACCATCACGAGGGGTGCCCGGGGGCGGGGAAGGCGGCACCGGTGATGCAGCAGCAGACCCTCTTCCTCAACGGCTGCCGGCCGAACCCGTGGCCCTACCTGAACGGCAAGCGGTACACCGGTCCGGCGCTCTGACGTGCCCCGACGGCATGATGAGAACCATTCGCGTTATCTTGCAGCAAAGGCGGCCGCTCACCCCAATCGCGTGACACGCTGGCGATATGACCTCCCCGTCCCCTTCCGGCCCGAATGCCGAGCCCGGTCAGCCGCCGCCCGACGGTCCGGCCCGGCTCGACTTCGACCGCCCGCCGGCCCATCCGGGGACCACCGCCCCGGTCCCGCCCGGGCCGCGCCGGCTGCGGTGGCGGCGCCGTCGTACCGCCCTGCTCCTGATCGCCGTGCTGGCGGCGGGTGGCAGCGTGGCAGGTCTGCCGGTCCTGGTCCACCGGTCCGCCGACCGGCCCCCGGTGGCCACCTCGAACCAGCGGTCGGCGGACGGCGGGCGCGACGAACCCCGGGTGGCGCCGAGCGGCTACCCGACCGTCGGCCCCGGCAGCTTCGCCGCGGCCGACGGCCGCTCACCGGTCCGGGGGTACGAGGGGCCGCTGCGCCGCTACCGCGTCGAGGTGGAGCAGGACACCGGCCAGGACGCGGACGAGTTCGCCGCCACGGTGGACGCGGTGCTCGGCGACCCCCGGAGCTGGATCGCCTCCCGGGAACTGCGGGTGCAGCGGGTGGCCGAGGCGTCCGCCGCCGACTTCACCATCTACCTGGCCACCCCGGCCACCTCGGAGCGGATGTGCGCCGACGGAGGCCTGAGCACCCAGCGGTACACCTCCTGCCGGTTGCCCGGCCGGGTCGTCATCAACCTGGCGCGCTGGATGGAGGCGGTGCCGGACTACGGTGCGCCGCTCGAGGTCTACCGGACGTACGTGATCAACCATGAGGTCGGGCACGAGTTCGGCGAGCTGCACCAGGCCTGCCCGAGGCCGGGCGAGCCGGCCCCGGTGATGCAGCAGCAGACGTACGGACTGGACGGCTGCCTGCCCAACGCCTGGCCGTACGTCGACGGGGTCCGCTACGAGGGGGCGTTGACCGAAGGGGTCTGAGCTATTCCCGCTCCCGCATGTCGGGCTACGTGTCGCTCATCATGGCCGATCCCTACCGCGGCGAGTGACAATTACCGGGTCCCGCCGCCGATCCCGGGGAGTCCACCGTGTCGCTGCCCCCGCTCGTCGAACCCGCCGCCGAGCTGACCGTAGACGAGATCCGTCGCTACTCGCGCCACCTGATCATCCCGGACGTCGGGGTGGAGGGGCAGAAGCGGCTGAAGAACGCCCGGGTGCTCTGCGTCGGTGCCGGCGGTCTCGGCTCGCCGGCCCTGCTGTACCTCGCCGCCGCCGGCGTCGGCACCCTCGGCATCATCGACTTCGACACCGTCGACGAGTCGAACCTCCAGCGGCAGGTCATCCACGGCGTCTCCGACGTCGGCCGGTCGAAGGCCGAGTCCGCCGCCGCGTCGATCCGCGAGATCAACCCGCTGGTCACCGTGGAGATCCACAACACCGCGCTGGACCGGGACAACGTCAAGGAGATCTTCTCCCAGTACGACCTGATCGTCGACGGCACCGACAACTTCGCCACCCGCTACATGGTCAACGACGCGGCGGTGCTGCTCGGCAAGCCGTACGTCTGGGGTTCGATCTACCGGTTCGACGGCCAGGCGTCGGTGTTCTGGGCCGAGCACGGCCCCTGCTATCGCTGCCTCTACCCGGAGCCGCCGCCGCCCGGCATGGTCCCGTCCTGCGCCGAGGGTGGCGTGCTGGGCGTGCTCTGCGCGTCCATCGGCTCGATCCAGGTCAACGAGGCGATCAAGCTCCTCACCGGCATCGGCGAGCCGCTGGTCGGCCGGCTGATGGTCTACGACGCCCTGGAGATGAGCTACCGCAAGATCAAGGTCCGCAAGGACCCCAACTGCGTGCTCTGCGGCGAGAACCCGACGGTCACCGACCTGCTGGAGGACTACGAGGACTTCTGCGGCGCGGTCTCCGTCGAGGCGCAGGAGGCGGTGGTCGACTCGACCATCACCGCGCTGGAGCTGAAGGAGTGGCAGGACGCCGGCAAGGACGTCTTCCTGGTCGACGTCCGGGAGCCCGCCGAGTACGAGATCGTCCGGATCCCCGGCGCGACCCTCATCCCCAAGGGCGAGATCATCTCCGGTGAGGCGCTCGCCAAGCTCCCGCAGGACCGGCAGATCGTGCTGCACTGCAAGTCCGGCGTCCGCTCCGCCGAGGCGCTCGCCGCGCTGAAGGCCGCCGGCTTCAAGGACGCGGTGCACGTCCAGGGTGGCGTGCTCTCTTGGATCAAGCAGATCGACCCGTCGCTGCCCGCCTACTGAGTCGGACCGAGCGGGCCCTTCCGCGATGCCGGTAGGGCCCGCTCGTACCCGCCGGTGAGCCGGGCCCTCCTCAGCCGAGATACCGAGGCGGGAGCACGTTCCCGCAGGTAGCGTCTCCGTCGTGGTCGATCTGGACGCCGCCATCGGCTTCGTCGTGGCGCATGGGGACGCGGTGGACCGCGCCCGCCTCTCCCGGCTGCGCACCGGTGCCCCGGTGCCGGCCGAACTGCTAGACGCGGCCGAGGCCGGGCAGGCACCCGGCGGTGGTTGGCCCGCCCTGCTCGACGGCGAGGTCGCCTCGGTCGACGCGACCTGCTTCCGGCTGTCCGAGCTGGACGACCTCGGGGGGCTGAGCCGCCCCGCCGCCCGGCACGCCCTGGACTGGCTGGCCGCCCGGCAGCTGCCGGACGGCGGCTGGGACGAGGACCCGTCACTGGCCGGGTTCGCCCCCGAGTGGGCCACCCCGGGTGACCCGGAGGCGCAGCTGTACCTGACCGCCAACGCCGGGTTCTGGCTGACCGTCGCCGGGCTGGACGCCCGCGCCGCCGGCCCGCTCGACCACCGGGTCGGTGGGGCGTACGCCGGGGTGGTGCAGGCGGCGGCGCAGGCGCTCGCCGCGCAGCTCGCCCCCGACGGGAGCTGGCCGTCCTTCCTTTCCACCGGCTGGCTGGCCGCGGCCGTGCTGCACCGCCAGCAGATGTACTACGAGTCGGCGCGGATCCAGGCGGTGCTGGCCGAGCGGATCCCGCAGCTGTCCCCGGCCGACGTGGCCTGGCTGGCCGCCACGCTGCGCCGGGTCGAGGTGGGCGAGGAGCAGTGGCTGATGGTGGCGGCGCGCCAGCGGCTCGCCGAGACCCAGCGCAGTGACGGCGGCTGGGACAGCGACGATGGCCACCAGTTCGACGTGCACACCACGCTGCGCGCGATCCGGGCCTGCCGGCCGAGCGCCCCCGAGGCCCGGTTGTCCGGCAGCCGGTTCGTGCCGCCGCAGCCGGCCGCGCTGCCGAGCCCGCCCGCGGTGCCGGCACCGCGCCCGGCGCCCCCCGCGGACGCCGTGCCGCCGCCGGTCGCGCCGGCCATCGAGCTGCCCTCGGACGTCGTGGCGCCGTCCGCCCCGCTGGCCCGGCCGTTCGTGCCGCCGCCCGGCACGCCGCCGTGGTCCGCCGACCCGTCGCCGGACGCCGGCGCGCCGGTGCCGCCGCCCGTGGTGCTGCCGCCCGTCGTGCCGCTGTCCGGGCCGGAGCCGGCGGGGCCGCCCGCGCCGCCCGCGCCGCCCGCGCCGCCCGAGCCGGCCGCACCGGCTGTCTGAGCAGGGCGGCGCCCAGGCGGGTCAGCGCAGGTGGCCGTCCCCGGTGACCACGTACTTGGTGCTGGTCAGCTCGGGCAGCCCCATCGGGCCCCGGGCATGCAGCTTCTGTGTGGAGATGCCGATCTCGGCGCCGAAACCGAACTCGCCGCCGTCGGTGAACCGGGTGGACGCGTTCACCATCACCGCCGCCGCGTCCACCCGGGCCACGAACTCCCGGGCCGCGGACTGGGAGTCGGTGACGATCGCCTCGGTGTGGCCAGTGCCGTACCGCCGGATGTGCCGGACCGCCGCGTCGAGCGAGTCGACGACGGCGACCGAGATGTCGGCGGAGAGGTACTCGGTGGCGAAGTCCTCCTCGGTGGCCGGGACCACCGCGGCCGAGTGGGCGGCGACTCGGGCGTCGCCGTGCACGGTGACCCCGGCGTCGGCGAAGGCGGCCAGCATCGCCGGCAGGAAGGCGTCCGCGACGTTCGCGTGGACCAGCAGCGACTCGGCGGTGTTGCAGGTGGAGAGGCGCTGGGTCTTGGCGTTGAGGGTGACCGCCACGGCCTTGGCGACGTCGGCGGCGGCGTCCACGTAGACGTGGCAGTTGCCCACCCCGGTCTCGATCACCGGCACGGTCGACTCCTCGACCACGGTCCGGATCAGCGAGGCCCCGCCGCGCGGGATCAGCACGTCGACCAGGCCCCGCGCGCGCATCAGCTCCTTCACCGAGTCCCGCGAGGTGGCGTCGAGGAGCTGCACCGCGTCCGCCGGCAGGCCGGCCGCGGCGATCGCGTCCCGGAGCACGGCGACCAGCGCGGCGTTGGAGTGGGCCGCCGAGGAGGAGCCGCGCAGCAGCGCCGCGTTGCCGGACTTCAGGCAGATCCCGGCCGCGTCCACGGTCACGTTCGGCCGGGCCTCGTAGATGATGCCGACCACCCCGAACGGCACCCGGACCTGTCGCAGCTCCAGCCCGTTCGGCAGGGTCGAGCCGCGGACCACCTCGCCGACCGGGTCGGGCAGCGCGGCCATCTGGCGCAGCGCGTCGGCGATGCCGGCCACCCGGTCCGCGTCGAGCGCCAGCCGGTCCAGCACCGCCGCGGTCAGCCCGGCCTCGCGCCCGGCCGCCAGGTCCGTCGCGTTCGCGGCCAGGAGCTCCGGGGTACGCGCCACCAGCGCGTCGGCCATCGCGTGAAGCGCGGCGTCCTTGACCGTACGCGGGGCGACCGCGAGGGCCTCCGCCGCGTCCCGGGCCCGCCGGGCCTGCTCGACGACGCTCATCCTGCACTCCTCAGGCGTCAGTGGGACGGCCACCCGTCCCGGATTCACAGCAGCACCAGGTCGTCACGGTGGACGACCTCCCGTTCGTACGCCGGGCCCAGGGCCGCGGCGAGTTCCGAGGTCGAGCGGCCCAGCAGCCCGGGCAGCTCCACCGCGTCGTAGTTGACCAGCCCCCGGGCCACCGGCGCGCCCGCGGCGTCCACCAGGTCGACCGGGTCGCCGGCGGTGAACGCACCGTCCACGGCGGTGATCCCGGCCGGCAGGAGGGACTTGCGCCGGCCGACCACCGCCTGCACCGCGCCCGGGTCGAGGTGCAGCCGGCCCCGGGGCGCGGTGGCGTGCGCGAGCCAGAACAGCCGGGCGGCCGGGCGGCGGCTGCTCGGGTGGAAGAACGTGCCGACCGGCTCGCCGGCGAGCGCCGCGGTGGCCAGCGGCGCGGCGGTGAGCACCACCGGGATGCCGAAGCCGGTGGCGATCCGGGCCGCCTCGACCTTGGTCACCATGCCCCCCGTGCCCACGCCGGCCCGGCCGGCGCCGCCGATGTCGACACCGGCCAGGTCGCCCTCGCCGTGCACCTCGGTGATCCGGGTGCTGCCGGGTCGGGTCGGGTCGCCGGTCCACAGCGCGTCCACGTCCGAGAGCAGCACCAGCAGGTCGGCGTCGACCAGGGCGGCGACCAGGGCGGCCAGCCGGTCGTTGTCGCCGAACCGGATCTCCTCGGTGGCCACCGTGTCGTTCTCATTGACAATCGGCACCGCCCGCAGGTCGAGCAGCTTGCGCAGGGTCCGGTACGCGTTGCGGTAGTGCGCCCGCCGGGTCACGTCGTCCACGGTGAGCAGCACCTGGCCGACGGTGCGCCCGTGCCGCGCGAAGCTGGCCGCGTACCGGCCGATGAGCAGGCCCTGCCCGACGCTGGCGGCGGCCTGCTGGGTGGCCAGGTCGCGCGGGCGTCGGGGCAGGCCGAGCGGGGCGAGACCGGCGGCGATCGCGCCGGAGGAGACCAGCACCACCTCGCGGCCGGCGCCGGCCAGTGCGCCGAGGGTGTCGACCAGGGCGTCGACCCGGGTGTCGTCCAGGCCGCCCGCCGCCGTGGTCAGCGAGGACGATCCGATCTTGACGACGATCCGGCGGGCCGAGGTGACTGCTTCGCGCACCCGACCATTCTGCGCGTCCGGGTCCCCCGGGCCCGGACGCGTTCCCATATCGTGGCCGGTCATGACGCCTGAGGAGTACGTCGAGGCGGTGCTCGACCTGGTCGAGCGGATCCCGCCGGGCCGGGTGATGTCGTACGGGGCGGTGGCCGACGCGCTCGCCGAGCGCTCGGGGCGGGCCTCGGCCCGGCTGGTCGGCTCGATCATGGCCCGGCACGGGGGCGGAGTGCCCTGGCACCGGGTGGTGAACTCGGCCGGACGGCTGCCACCCGGGCACGAGGTGGAGGCGCGGGCCCGGCTGCGGGCCGAGGGCTGTCCGCTGCGCCCGTCGGGGGTGGACATGGCGGCTGCCTGGTCGCCGGAGGAGGGGATGTGATCCACGCCATAACGTGAGTAGCATTCGGGCTCATGGACGGGACGGGGTCGCAGCCGGGCGGCCGGCTGCCCCGCCGGGTGCACCTCGGGTACGCGCTGGGCTCGCTGGTCACCGGGGCGTTCGGGACCGTGCCCGGGCTGCTCCTGCTGCCCTACCTCACCGACACGCTGGGCGTCGCGGCCGGGGCGGCCGCCCTGCTGGTGCTCCTGCCCAAGGCGTGGGACGTGCTGGTCAATCCGGTGGCCGGGCGGATCTCCGACCGCACCCGGTCCCGCTGGGGTGCCCGCCGGCCGTACCTGCTCGGCGGCGGGCTGGCGCTGGCCGTGCTCTTCGCCGCGATCTTCGCCGCGCCGTTCGGGGCCGGCCCGGCCGCCGGGGCGTACGTGGCGGTGGCGTTCCTGGCCACCGCGACCGCGTTCGCCTTCTTCCAGGTGCCGTACGTGGCGATGCCGGCCGAGCTGACCGGCGACCCGGCGGAGCGTACCCGGCTGATGAGCTGGCGGATCGCCGTGCTGGCGCTGGCCATCCTGGTCTCCGGCGCGGTGGCCCCGGCCGTGGTGACCGCCGGCGGCGACGGGGTGCCGGGACACCGCTGGATGGGCCTGTTCGTCGCCGCGCTGATCGTGGCCGGCGCGGTCGGCGCGTTCCTCGGCACCCGGTCCGCGCCTGCCGGCACGATGGGGGAGAGCGAACCGAGCCTGCGCGCCCAGCTCGCGGTCGCCGGCCGGAACCGGCCGTTCCGGGCCCTGCTGGTCTGCTTCGTGGTGCAGTCCGCCGGGGTGGCGACCGTGCTGGCCGGGGTGAGCTACTTCGCCGGCCAGGTGCTCCGCGCCCCGGAGACCGGGCCGACCCTGCTCTTCGCCTGCTTCGTCGGGCCGGCGCTGCTGGTCATGCCGCTCTGGAGCCGGGTGGGCGCGCGGGTCGGCAAGCGGGCCGCGCTGGTTGTCGCGTCGCTGCTCTTCGCGGCCGGCGCGCTGGCCCTCGTCGCCGCGCCCGCGCTGCCGGCCACCGGGGTCTACGCCGTGGTCGCGCTGATTGGCGTCGGGTACGCGGGCCAGCAGGTCTTCGCCCTCGCCATGCTGCCGGACTGCATCGCGTACGACACCGCGCGCACCGGGCGGCGGCAGGCCGGCGTGTTCACCGGGCTGTGGACGGCCGGGGAGACGTTCGGTCTGGCCCTCGGCCCCGGTATCTACGGCCTGGTCCTCCAGCTCTCCGGGTACGTGTCGTCGTCGACCGGGGTCGCCGCCGACCAGCCCGCCGGCGCCCGCCTCGGCGTGCTGCTCGGTTTCACCATCCTGCCGGCCCTGCTGGTCGCCGCCCCGGTGCTGCTGCTGCGCGCCTACACGCTGACCCCCGCCCAACTCGCCGCCGGCCCGCCGCAGTCGGCTGCCGCGACCGCGGGCGCATGAGCCGCCAAACCGCTTCCGAGGAAGGGCGCCATCGATGACCGAGGAAGGGACGGGCGCGCTGCCCGTCGAGGGGGTGCCCGCGGAGCGGGTGCTGGCGGAGATCCGGGCCCTGCGCGCGGCCGACCGGCCGACCCACGGCGGGCGGCTGTTCGCGTACGTCTACGACCCCGGGGTGGCCGGGCTGGACGAGCTGGCCCGGGCCGCGTACGCGGAGAGCGTCCACGTCAACGGACTCGACCCGACCGCCTTCCCGTCCCTGCTGGCGATGGAGAACGCCCTGGTCGGGGCGGCCGCCCGGCTGCTCGGCGGCGGGCCGGGCACGAGCGCCCCGGACGTGGTCGGCAGCGTCACCGGCGGCGGTACCGAGTCACTGATCCTGGCCGTCAAGGCGGCCCGGGACGCCCGGCCGGATCTCGCCGAGCCGCGGCTCGTGGTGCCGGCCAGCGGGCACGCCGCGTTCGCCAAGGCGGCCCACTACCTGCGGGTGGCCCTCGACACCGTGCCCGTGAACCCGGTCACGCTGCGTCCGGCGGTGGCCGACGTGGCCGCCGCGATCCGGCCGGAGACCGTGCTGGTCGCCTGCTCCGCCCCCGCGTACGCGCACGGCGTGGTCGACCCGGTCGCGGAGATCGCGGCGGTGGCGGCGGCCGCCGGGGTGCGCTGCCACGTGGACGCCTGCTTCGGCGGCTGGACGCTGCCCTGGCTGCGCCGGCTCGGCGAGCCGGTGCCGGCGTTCGACTTCGCCGTCGACGGGGTCACCTCGATCTCCGTCGACCTGCACAAGTACGCGTACGCCCCGAAGGGGGTGTCGGTGCTGCTGCACCGGGATCCGGGGCTGCGAGCGCCGCAGTACTTCGGGTACGCGGACTGGCCCGGGTACACGATGGTCAACCCGGTGATCGCCTCGACCCGGTCGGGCGGCCCGATCGCCGCCGCCTACGCCACCCTGCGCCATCTGGGCGAGACCGGCTACCTGCGGCTGGCGGCGCTGACCCGAGCGGCGGTGTCCGGGCTGGCCGACGCGGTACGCGCGGTCGACGGGCTCCGGCTGCTGGCCGAGCCGGAGTCCACCGTGGTCTGCTTCACCAGCGACGACCCGGGACTCGACCTGTTCGTGCTGGTCGACGAGTTGACCGCCCGCGGCTGGCACACCCAGCCCCAGCTCGGGTACGCCGGCCTGCCGGCCAGCGTGCACCTCACGGTGACCGCGGTGGTGGCCCCGCGGGTGGCCGAGTTCGGCCCGGCGCTGGCCGACGCGGCGGTGGCCGCGCGGGCGGCCGGTCCGGTCGCGCTGCCGCCGGAGCTGCGCGCGCTCGCGGCGTCGCTGACCCCGGCGGCGCTCACCCCGGAGCTGATCGCCGGACTGGCGGCCGGCCTGGGGCTCGGAGCCGGGCCGGCGCCGGACCGGATGGCGGCGGTGCACACCCTGCTTGACGCCGCCCCGGTGCGGCTGCGCGAGCGGCTGCTCGTGGAGTTCGTCGGGCTGCTGCAACGCCCGACCTGGTGAGCCCGTCCGGGGCCGGGAACCGACGTGGTGCCGGCCCCGGCCCTGGAGCGCGATCAGGTCTGGTCGATGGCCGTCAGCGCGAACGACGGCGTGTTGTCGGCCGGGGAGACGTCGGCGAGTTCGTCGATGAACAACTGGGCCCGGAGGTTGAACGAGCCGGTGCCGAGGGCACCGGGCAGGGTGTCCGCCGGAGCGCTGAAGTACACGGTCAGGGTCCGCGACTCGCCCGCCATGAACCTGTGGCCGGGGACCTCGAACCAGGTGCCGGGGAAGCCGTTCGGCTCGAGCCACGGGTCCGTTCCGGTGACCAGGGCCCCGGCGGGAAGGTTCGCCTCGACCTGCAGGAAATCGTGGCCCGCGTCGCCGTTCCAGGTGACGGTGACCCGCATCTCGCCGTGGTATTCCGCACCGGGGAAGGTTCGATACAGCGTCACGTCATGGGCGGTGATGCTGGCGTTGCTGAGCGTGTCCTGGACGTAGGGCACCGGGTTGCGAAGCTTGCCCTTGGTGGACCGGAAGAGCGTGGCGTAGGTGGTGGTGTCGGCGGCGATGCCGCCCGTCTCCGGCAGCACCATGATCTGGCCGCCGTCGACGATCATCGGGTAGTCCCGCGTCCGGGTGAGCACGTGGAATCCGATGCGGACCAGCTGGCTCGCGCCGGGCTCGATGACCGCGCCGCCCCCGCAGTGGATCTGGCGCAGGCCGTTCACCTTCTCGAGGTAGACACAGCCGGCGAGCGGGTCGGTGGTCGTCAGCGAGCCGACCGCCGGCTCGGTGAAGGTGAGGCCGAAGGACTGCGCGGTGGGGCTGCCGTTGGTCACGGTCACCTGCAGCGTGCCGACGTAGCCCCGGTCGGTCGGCTCCAGCACCAGCTGCTGCGCGGTGACGGACAGCGTGTCACTGGACTGGTTCGGCGCTGCGGCGGCCGGCGCCCCGGCCGCGAGCAGCGCAAGCGCGGAGCCGAGCAGGCCGGCCGCGATCCGGCGGCCGATGGGCATGGTGACTGCCATGAAGTTCCTCCCCGTGGTCGGTGTCACGCCGCTGTGGGCGGACATCGACCAGCACGATAACGAGCGAGATCGACTGCGGGTGTCCCCGGTGGACGAAACGGGCCCGGCGACCCGCATCCATGACGAGGGCCCGGAACCCGTGCGGTGCGGTCCCGGGCCCTCGTGGATGGTCAACTCGCGTCGGCCGCCGTCAGAGTGAACGAGGCGAGGTTGTCCGCCGGGTCGGCGTCCGGCACCAGATCCATGCCCCACCGCGTGTCGAGCTGGAAGGTGACCTCGCCGAGGTCACCCGGGACGGTGCCCGGGTCGGCGCGGAGCAGCACGTCGAAGCTGCGCTCCTCGCCGGCCATGAAGCGCCCGCCCGGCACGATGAAGCTGGTGAGGGAGCCCGGCAGGTCCTGCGGGTCGGTGCCCCAGATCTGCACGTCCGCCGGCAGGGTGGGCGCATCGACAAAGAGGAACTCATGCGCGGCGTCACCGGCCCACCGGACGGTCACCGGCAGTCGGCCGTGGTAGCTGCCGTCCGGCTGCCGCACCAGCGTCGCGGCACCCGCCGCGCTGATCGACGCCCGCGCCTGGCTGTCCTGGACGTAGGGCACCGGGTTGCGCAGGGAACCCGAGGTGGAGCGGAAGAGTGCCCCGAAGCTCTCCCGGTCGGCGATCGCCGGGTTGCCGTCGCCGACGTTGACCGAGATCCGGCCCCCGTCCGCGCTCATCGCCACGTTCCGCGGCGTGGTGAGGGCCGCGAAGGCGACCGAGAACGACCGCCGCTCGCCCGGCTTCAGGTTGGGACCGGGCACCGAGCAGCTGATCACCCGCCGGTTGTCCTGCGGACTCCCGTAGCCGCACGGGCTGTCCGGGGACAGGTTGCCGATGGAACCGGCGACCGGCTCGACGATCGTGACGTTGAAGTACGTCTCGGCTGACCCGCGGTTGGTCACCGTGACCGGCAGACTGCCCCGGTAGCCGCGCTCGGTCGGGTCGAGCACCAGCCGGCCCACCGAGACGTCGGCGTCGAGCCGGCCGCCGGCCGGTGCGGCTGTGGCCGGTGCGGCGAACGCCAGCAGCGCCGCGGTCGGGCCGATCAGGACGGCGGCGAGCCGGCGCCTGGTACGTGTGGTCATGTCAAAGTCCTCCCGTGATCCCCGTTGCCGCGACGGGTCGTCCGCCGCGGTGTCGCTGGTAGCACGTTCCGGACCCGGCCTGGGTTGCGATCACATTTGTCAGCAACGCGACGGTCGAGGAGCACCGGTGCCCCGCCGTCGACAAACCCGGAGAACCGCGTACGGCCCGCCGGGTGGTCACCGAGCGGGCCGTACGAGCAGGTCGGGTCAGCGGTAGCGGTAGCGGTCCTCGTTGTTCTCCCAGGACGAGTCCATCAGCGGGTCAGCGTCGGTGCCGATCGGGGCCACCTCGGCGACGCCGGTGCCGGACATGACGCTCGAATCCCGGAGACCGAACCGGAAGGTGCGCAACGCGCCCGGGCCGAGGGGCCCGAATCGGCAGCTGAGGGCATCGTCGGGTGGTGGCGGGCGGTCCTGGCAGGTGGACCAGTCGCCGCCGTCGGCCGTCGCGCCCGGCTGCATCCGCAGATGCACCTCGACCAGGCCGGCCGGGACCCGGCTGAGGTTCCGGACGGTGACCTTGATCGTGCCGGTGCGGGTGCCGTCGGCTTCCTTCGGCCCCCAGGCCAGGTCGCTCGCGGTTACCGACAGGTCCGCCAGATGCGGGTTCGGGCCGAACGAGGTGGGCCCCTCGACCTGGGTGAACCGTTTGCCCGTCCACCGGTATCCGCGCCACTGGCGCTGTGACCAGTCCAGCGACCAGCCGCCTCCGGGGCTGATGTCCGCCATCTCCACCCGGACCGTCCCGCGGCTGGTGACCTGCGTCGTCAGCAGCCACTCCGGCGTCGGTCGGTCGGAACGGGTGACCTGGCCGAGGGTCACGATCCCCCCGGCGGTGTCCCGGTCGAACGCCACCACCTGCGACGGGCCCCGCTGGAAGACGGAGCACCGGAGCAGCGCGACGGTCTCGACCGCACCGTCGCCGTCCACGTCGCCGTAGGCGAGGTCCTCCAGCAGGACGTCGCCCTCGGTCCGGTACCTGGCCGCGATCCGGGTCGGCCCCGCCTTGCACACCGGACCGGGCAGCCAGGCGGGCAGGTCGACCCGGGCGGCGAGGAGCTGTGCTCTGCTGATCCGGCCGTCCGGTGCCGCCGCGGTGGGGCCGGCCGTGCTCGGCGTCGCCGCCGCGCTCGGCGACGGGGCCGGTGACGGGGTGGTCGCCGACGGGGTCGATGACCGGGTCTCGGCCGGTACGGGCGGCGGACCGGAGCGCCGGTCCAGGCCCGCGTTCGCCGCGACCGGGATCGCCACGGCGAGCACCACGGCCGCCGCGGTGGCCACGGCGGTCCGGCGCCGCCGGCGGCGTACGGTCCGGCGCACGATGTCCGGGCCGGCCGGCTGCACCGCTTGGGCGTACGCCGCGCGGAACGCGGCGAACTCGCTGCTGACCAGGATGTCCTCGAACTCACTCATCGTCGTCCACCTCGTTCGTGCCGGCCAGTTGCGCGGCCAGCGCCGCCCGGCCCCGGTGCAGCCAGGACTTGACCGTGCCCTCCGGCACCCCCTCCTGCTGGGCGATCTGGGTGACGGAGAGGTCGGCCAGGTAGTGCAGCACCACCGCGCGCCGCTGGGCGGGCGGCAGCTGGGCCAGGGCGGCGGTCAGGGCCACCCGGTCCGGGTCCGGCCCGGGCACGTGCTCCTCCCGCTGCCGGCGCAGCCAGGCCTGGGCAGTCCGCAGCCGTCGCCAGCGGCTGGTGGCGAGGTTCCAGGCGACCCGGCGTACCCAGGCCACCGGGTCGTCGTAGCGGGACACCCGGGACCAGCGGGCGAACGCCCGGCAGAACGCCTCCTGGACCAGGTCCTGGGCCTGCGACAGGTCCCCGCAGTACGCGGCGAGCTGGAGCGTCAGGGACCGGAAGTGCGCATGGTAGAGCCCGTCGAAGTCGATCGCCTCGGCCCGCTCCGGGCGCTCCGCGGTCCGCTCAGGTGGCGGCTCACCGAGCCGCGGTTCCCTGGTCACCGTCATCTGGTCCTCCCCGTGCGCGTCGCCGCCGACGCGATCGACATCCGTCACACGCATCGACGCCGGCGACGGTTGCGCGGGTTGCCACCTCCGGCGCTGTGGTTGACTGTCACATCGGGGACAGGTGAGGGAGGCCCGAGGTGCAGGTTCCGGCGGTGCTCGGCGAGCCGATCCGGTTCGTGCTGAACTGGGGCCGGCGCTACTCGCTCTGGGTGTTCAACTTCGGGCTGGCCTGCTGTGCCATCGAGTTCATCGCCACCAGCATGGGCCGCCACGACTTCATCCGGCTCGGGGTGATCCCGTTCGCCCACGGCCCCCGGCAGGCCGACCTCATGGTGGTCTCCGGCACGGTCACCGACAAGATGGCCCCGGCGATCA
This sequence comes from Micromonospora sp. NPDC047738, assembly GCF_040642675.1. NCBI lineage: Bacteria > Bacillati > Actinomycetota > Actinomycetes > Micromonosporales > Micromonosporaceae > Micromonospora > Micromonospora sp. NPDC047738. The sequence continues at coordinate 192,873 of NZ_JBEYSO010000008.1, read as the reverse complement.
AGCGGCTCTACGACCAGATGCCCGAGCCGAAGTACGTGATCTCGTTCGGCGCCTGCTCCAACTGCGGCGGCCCGTACTGGGACTCCTACTCGGTGACCAAGGGAGTCGACCAGCTCATTCCGGTCGACGTCTACGTGCCCGGCTGCCCGCCGCGCCCGGAGGCGCTGCTGCACGGCATCCTCCGGCTGCAGGAGAAGATCGCCGCCGAGGAGTCCGGCGTCGGCGGGGTGGCCCGCCCCGACCGGCTCGCCCCACCGGTCGACCCGCGGCCCGCGGAGAGCACGCCGCGCCCGGTGGAATCCCTCACCGCGCCGCCGGTCCGCCCGCCAACCGGCTGAGGTGGCGGGGCCGGTCTAGCCTGCGGGCCATGACCCAGTCCGCGGACCAGCGCTCCGCCGTTATCGTCGACGTGCTGACCGAGGAGTTCGGCGCGTCGATAGCGCTCGACCCGGCGGCGTTCCGCCGCAAGTTCCGCAAGATGGCCGCCTCCCCGTTCGCCTTCTACCGGGGCAGTGCGTCACTCTTCTACGCCGACCAGCGCGGCGACTTCGCCAGCGACCGATACCTCGACGACCGGACCAGCCGGGTGTGGATCCACGGCGACCTGCACGCCGAGAACTTCGGCACCTACATGAACGCCTCCGGGCAGCTGGTGTTCAACGTCAACGACTTCGACGAGGCGTACGTCGGGCCGTTCTCCTGGGACCTGAAGCGCTTCGCGGCCAGTGTGGCCCTGCTCGGCTATGCGAAGGCGCTCTCCGATCGGGTGATCGGCGACCTGGTCACCGGCTTTGCCCGGTCGTACCTGACCGAGCTGCGGGCCATCGCGGCCGGCGGGGACGACGCGATCGGCTCGATCACCCTGGAGAACGCCGACGGCGTGCTGCGCCGGGTGCTCCAGCAGGCCCGCCTGAACACCCGGGTGGACCTGCTCGCCGAGCAGACCACCATCGACAACTACGACCGCCGGTTCTCCCTCGGCGACGGCGTCTTCCAGGTCGACGCCGCGACCCGGGAGAAGGTCTGCGCCGCGTTCCACGACTACCTGGCCACCCTGCCGGCGGCGACCGCCCGGCCCCGCCCGGTCGCCGCCAACATCAAGGACGTGGTGCTGCGCAAGGGCGTCGGCATCGGCTCGGCCGGGCTGCCCTCCTACAACCTGCTGCTCGAGGGGCACACCCAGGCGCTGGAGAACGACGTCGTCATCTATCTGAAGCAGGCCCAGGTGCCGGCGGTGGCGCGGCACATCGACGACGAGCGGGTCCGGTCCTACTTCCGGCACCAGGGGCACCGGACCGCCGAGTCGCAGCGGGCGCTCCAGGCGTACGCCGACCCCTGGGTGGGGTTCACCGAGCTGGACGGGGTCGGCCAGCTCGTCGCCGAGGTCTCCCCGTACGCGGCCGACCTGGACTGGGCCGACGTCAACGAGCCTGAGGAACTCGCCGGGGTGCTCACCGACCTCGGCCGGGCGGTGGCCCGGATGCACTCGGTCGCCGACGACGAGTCCAGCCACGATCTGGTCGACTACTCCACCGAGGAGGCGATCGTCGCCGCGGTCGACGCCGACGCGCCGGGCTTCGTCCAATACCTGGTCGACTTCGCGCACGCGTACGGGGTCCGAGCCCGCGAGGACCACCAGCTCTTCGTGGACCTGTTCCGCAACGGCCGGCTGCCCGGCAGCTGACCCTGCGGGCCGGTCGCCGGCTCAGGCCGTGAAGTCCAGCACCACCTTGATGTCGTCCGGTCCGGAGGTGTACGCGTCGGCGTACGCCTCCACCGGCACCCGGCGACTGATCAGCGAGTTCAGCCAGCCCTGGTCGGCCCGGGAGAGGGCCTCGGCGGCCAGTTCCCAGTGCCGCCGGTTGGCGTTCACCGAGCCGAAGACCACGTTGTTCTCCAGCACCAGGTCGCGGTTGAGGGCTCCCGCGTCGAGGTCGATGGTCCGGCCGCCGCTGGACACCCCGGTCAGGCAGACGATGCCGGTCGGCCCGGCCTGGAACATCGCGTCCAGCACCACCACCGGCGCGCCGGTGCACTCCACCACCACGTCCGGCTCGAAGTCCAGCTCGGTCACCTTGGAGGTGTGGTAGGTCGCGCCGAGCGAGCGGACCAGGTCCGGCTTCGGCCCGGTGGTGGCCCGGTCCAGCACGTGCACCGACAGCTCGCGCTGGGTGGCGAGCAGCGCGGCCAGCAGACCGATCGGCCCGGCCCCGGTCACCAGCACGGTCTGCGGCTTCCACTCGGCGCGGCGGCCGATCCGTTCGATGTGGTCCCAGGCCTTCGCCACCACGCTGGTCGGTTCCAGCAGCATCCCCACTGAGGCGAGGCAGGGGTCCAGGCCGACGGCGAACTTCGGCTGCACCCGCCACCGGTCCCGGGCGTACCCGGAGAGTCCCTTGATGCCGTGCTCGGTGTACTGCCCGTTGCGGCACATGTCCCACTCGTCCACCGCACAGTTCGGGCAGGGCACCGGGTCGGGGCGCCGGACGATGCCGGCCACCAGGTCGCCGGGCTGGAGGGTGCCGGTCGGGTCCTCCACCACCCGGCCCAGCGCCTCGTGACCGAGCACCAGCCGCTCCTGTCCGGGCGGCGCCTCCCCGTACGCGCCGGAGATGATCTCGTGGTCGGTGCCGCAGATGCCCACGGCCAGCGCCTCGACCAGGATCGCGCCCTCCTCGGGGGCGGCCTCGGGCCAGTCCTCGGTCAGCTGCAGCGAGTTCGGGACGCCGGGAGTCACAGTCACAGCACGCACCGCTCAATTCTTTCCTGCGGGCGTGGTCTCGGTGTCGAAACCGCCAAGCCGGCCCGGTGCGGCCGGACGAGCCGCCGGGTGCTCGGGCGCGTGGTTGGTGGCGGGCGGGGACCCGGCCACGCCGGGATCGGGCGGCGGGGAGCGGCAGTGCAGCGGGTCAGCTGCCCAGCCTGAGGCGGTCCGTCCACGCCGGTGGCCCGTAGGATCGCGGGCATGACGCCGGAAGAGGTCGGTGACCGGGCGCGCAGCGTGCTCCTGCGGGCGGCCGGATTGGCCGAGGACGCGGTGACCGTCGGGCGCTCGGGTGGCGAGGCGCACGCCCGTGCGACGGTCGACGTACCGCCGGACGCCTGGCAGGACGCGGTGCGGGCCGTCCGCGACGACGCCGAGTTGGCCTGTGACTACTTCGACTGGCTCTCGGCTGTGGACGAGCTGGCCGACGGCTTCGACGTGGTCGCCCACCTGTGGTCGACGAGCCGCCGGCACGGCGTGCTGCTGCGGACGCGGGTGCCGCGACAGGAGCCGCGGCTCGCCTCGGTCGTGGGCATCTTCCCCGGCGCCTCCTGGCACGAGCGGGAGACGCACGAGATGTTCGGCATCCGGTTCGACGGGCATCCGGACCTCAAGCCGCTGCTGCTGCCGCCGGAGTTCGAGGGGCATCCGCTGCGCAAGGAGTTCGTGCTCGCCTCCCGGGTCGCCAAGCCCTGGCCGGGCGCCAAGGAACCGGGGGAGTCGGAGGCGGGCGGCGGTCGCCGGCCGATTCGCCCGCCGGGCGTACCGGCGCCGGGCGAGTGGGGGACGACGCCCACGCCCGCCGGCGCGGCCGGGATGGGCGAGGGCCCGCGCGGGGGTACGCCCGCCCGCCCGGCCCGGGAACGCCCGCCGCGCCCCGCCCCGGGCGAGCGCCCGGCCCGGCCCACCACCGCGGAGCGACCGGCGGGTCCGGCCCGGCCGACACCAGGCGAGCGGCCGACCGGCCCGGCCCGGCAGGAGCCGGCAGACCTGCCAGCGGCCGAGTCCGGGCCGCCCGGCCGGCCGACGCCCGGGGAGCGGCCGACGGGCCCGCCCCGGCAGGAGCCGGCCGCCGAGCCCACGCCCGAGGAGGGGGACGCCTGATGCCCGCCTGGCTGGAGCTGGTCATCCGGGTGGCCGGCGTGCTGGTCGCGTTCCTCACCCTGCCGCTGATCGTCGGGCAGGCCGAGCACAAGGTCATGGCGCACATGCAGGGCCGGCTCGGCCCGATGTACGCGGGCGGCTTCCACGGCTGGGCGCAGCTCGTCGCCGACGGCATCAAGTTCGTGCAGAAGGAGGACGTCACCCCGCGCGACGCGGACCGGCCGGTGTTCCGGCTGGCCCCGGCGGTGGCCCTGGTGCCGTACCTGCTCGCCCTGCTGGTGATCCCGCTCGGCCCGGGTGACCTGGTCGGGCAGCCGCTGGACATCGGCCTGTTCTTCGTGCTGGCCGTGGTCGGCATCGGCGTGCTCGCGGTGCTGATGTCGGCCTGGGCCTCGGCCAACAAGTACAGCCTGCTCGGCGGGCTGCGCGGCGCCGCCCAACTGCTCGGCTACGAGCTGCCGCTGGTGCTGGCCGCCGCGTCGGTGGCGATGGCGGCGGGGACGCTCAGCCTGCCCGGGATCGTCGAGGCGTGGCGGCCGTGGTGGCTGCTCTGGCAGGCGCCGGCGATGGTGATCTTCTTCGTCGCCGGGCTGGCGGAGATCCGACGGCCGCCGTTCGACATGCCGGTGGCCGACTCCGAGCTGGTCTTCGGCTACATGACCGAATACACCGGCCTGCGCTTCGCGTTCTTCCTGCTCGCCGAGTACGTCGGCATCGTGGTGATCGCCGCGCTGACCACCGTGCTCTTCCTCGGCGGCTGGCAGGGCCCGTTCGCGGACGCCCAGTTGGGCTGGCTGTGGACCCTGCTCAAGGTCTTCGCCGTGGCGTTCGTGATCATCTGGCTCCGGGTGTCGTACCCGCGGCTGCGCGAGGACCAGCTCCAGCGGCTCTGCTGGCTGGTGCTCGTCCCGCTGGCCCTCGCCCAGCTCGTCCTGACCGCGGCCGTCCGGCTGGTCATGTGAGGAAGGGCCCCCGCGTGACGGAGGGCCTTTCGACGTCAGTCGATCCGCAGCGGGGTGTGGGCGGGGTCGACCGGCTCGGCCGGCGGCGGGGGCGGGGTGCCGTCGCCGAAGGGGCGACCGCCCAGGGCCTCCCGCCCGTGCGGGGTGAGCCAGCCCGACAGGTCCGGGCCGAGCGGCACGATACCGGTCGGGTTGATGTCCCGGTGCACCTCGTAGTAGTGCCGCTTGATGTGGTCGAAGTCGACGGTGTCGCCGAAGCCGGGGGTCTGGAACAGGTCCCGGGTGTACGCCCAGAGCGCCGGCATCTCGGTCAGCTTCTGCCGGTTGCACTTGAAGTGGCCGTGGTAGACCGGGTCGAAGCGGACCAGGGTGGTGAACAGCCGCACGTCCGCCTCGGTGATGGTGTCGCCGACGAGGTAGCGCTGCCCGCTCAGCCGCTCGCTCAGCCAGTCGAGCCGGTCGAAGAGCCGGCGGTACGCGCTCTCGTACGCCTCCTGGCTGCCGGCGAAGCCGCACCGGTAGACGCCGTTGTTCACGTCCTTGAACACCACCGCGTTGACCTCGTCGATCTCGTCCCGTAGCCGCTCCGGGTACAGCTCCGGCGCGCCCTCGCGGTGGTAGGCGGTCCACTCGGTGGACAGGTCCAGGCTCATCTGTGCGTAGTCGTTGGTGACCACCTGCCCGGTCGGCACGTCCACGATCGCCGGCACGGTGATGCCCCGCTCGTACCCGGGGAAGCGCTTGAAGTACGCCTCGGCCAGCCGCGGAATGCCGAGCACCGGGTCCACCCCGCCCGGGTCCAGGTCGAAGGTCCAGCTCCGGGCGTCGTGGGTCGGCCCGGCCACCGCCATCGAGATCGCGTCCTCCAGCCCGAGCAGCCGGCGGACGATGATCAGGCGGTTCGCCCACGGGCAGGCGCGGCTCACCGCGAGCCGGTAACGGCCGGACTCCACCGGCCAGCCGTCCCGCCCGTCCGCCGTGATCCGGGTGGCGATGTAACGCTGGTCCCGGGTGAACTCGCCGCCCGGCTCGACGTACTTCCCGCCGGTCCGGTTCAGGATCTCCTCGTTGCTCTCCGTCACCGTGCCACCTCGGCTCGCGACTGCGGGGCTCGCAACCCCGGCTCACTCCTCGCGCTCACGCCGCTACCTCCGTTTTCTGTCGCTGTCGGCCCTGTCCCATCATGGTCGTTCCGGGCCGGTCCGGCAGGCTCGGCGCGGGGAGTGGGGGCTACGCTGCCGCGGTGACCGATGTGGAGGCCGTGGCCCGGCGCTTCATCGCCGACGTGTGGAACGCGACCCGCGAGGAGACCGCGTACGAGCTGGTCGCTGAGGACTGCCCGGGGCTGGGCGGGACCGGGCCGGCGGCCGCCCTGGCCTGGCACCGGGACCGCCGGGCGTCGTTCCCCGACCTGCGCTACAAGATCGTCGAGGTGGTGGCCTCCGGTGCGCGGGTGGCCGTGCACTGGCGCGCCGCCGGCACCCAGGCCGGGCAGTTCGGCCCGGTGCCGCCGACCGGCCGGGTGGTCAGCTACTCGGGGGCGACCTTCCTGCGCTTCGACGACAGCGGCCGGATCGTGGACGTGTGGAGCGTCAACGAGCTGTTCCAGGTCCTCCAGCAGCTCGGCGTCGAGGTGCTCCCGCCGGTGTGAGCGCGCCTCGGCCCCGAAACGGTCGGGCGGGCCGGACCGGTGGTGCCGGTCCGGCCCGCCCGGGCCCGGTCAGCGGGTGCCCGCCACCACGGCCGGACCGGTACGGATGTCGGTCCGGACCGGCTTGCAGGTCTCCCCGGTCACCAGGCTGACGGTTTCGACCACCTGTCCCGCGGTGAGGTTGACCGGCGTCGGTCCCAGCGTGCGGTGCAACCGGGCGCCGATGGGCGGCCCGACGTACCAGCACTCCGTACCGTTGATGAGCCGGTAGAGCAGCAGCACCGGTCCGGCCGGGAGCCCGATCCGGGACGGGTCCGTCGTGCTTAGGAAGGCCACCCGGTCCCCGGTCATCGGGTGGTACGCCTCCACCGTGCCCTGCCCTCCAGAGGGGCCCAGGTACAGGGTCCGGATCCGGGCACCCTTCACCAGCACGATGCCCGGCGCGGTCGTCGTGGCACCGGCCGTCACCTGGACGAGGGTCGCCGCGAACCGGTCCGTGGTGTTCCCCGACCAGGCCGGAGCGAGGGCCGGGCCGGAGACCGAGCTCGCGCCGGCGACGTGGACCGGCCACCGGTATGGCCCCAGGCCCTTGATTACGTACCGGCCGGGTGTCTGGTCGGAGTCGTCGTAGCTGCAGCGCTGCAGCGGATTGTCGTAGGTCAGGTCCGGGTGGTTGCCGAAGACCTGCACGCAGGTGTTCACCCCGTCGCCGGACTCGTCCCGCATGCTGCCGGTGATCGAGCCGGCCCGGTCGAGCTTGATCGGCGGCGCGGTCAGGATCCGCCCGGCCCGCAGTGCGTACGCCTTCGCCAGACGCCGGTCGCCGGTGCCGCCGGTCTCGGTGTACCACTGCGCCCCGTACGGTGACGGCGGCAGGACCAGCAGCTGCACCGGTCCGTCCGGGAGCGGCCCGATCCGCACCTGGCCGCTCGCGTCGGAGCAGTAGCCGGTGGACTGGCTGACCTCCTGCCGCAGCGCGGAGGTGACCAGCTTGGCCGACTGGACCGGCCGGACGCAGGCCTGCGGCACCGTCGAGCCGCTGGTCGCGTCCACCACCGTGGTCTCCAGCACGGCGGCCGGCTCCAGCGGGATGGTGAGCCGCGTCGTCTCGCCGCTGACCACCCGCACCGATCCGACCCCCTTCTGCCAGTGGGTGGGGCCGGGCTGGGCGGTGACTCCCTCCAGGCTCGTGCCGGTGGCCCACACCTTCGGGAAGGTGATCCGGCCAGAGCTGTCGGCGCACGCCCGCTCCGCAGCCAGCGAGAGCCGGGCGCAGCCGGACACCGGCGCGCCGGTCACCGCGTCCATCAGGGTGACCTCGATCGCCCCCGGCGCGAGGAGCTGCTCGTCGACCGTGGTGACCTCGCCGTCGGCGACGTGCACGATGGCGCCTTCGTCCAGGACCGTCTTCCCCGGGTGGTACTGGATGTTGCGGTCGAGCGGCTTGACTGCCACCCGGTAGTCGCCGGGCGGCACCCGGTCGAACTGGTACCGCCCGTCGACGGCCTCGGTCCAGGCGGACCAGGAGTTGTCGACGGCGACCACCCGGACCGAGTTGGTCAGCGCGGGGGTCGCGCCCGGGTAGTCGGTGAGCTGGCCGCGTACCGTGCCGCCGCCCGTCCGCAGGGCGACGTCGACCACCACCTCCTTGCCGAACTGCGCGGCATACGCTTGGGCGTTGCGGCTGTCCACCGCGTTCGGCGCCCACTGCTCCGGGAAGCCGTCTGCGCGGATCCGCAGCTTGTACGGATCGTTGGTGGCGACCGTGAGCCGGTAGCGGCCGGTGGCGTCGGCGCACGCCTGCCCGGCCTCATTCCCCTTGAGGCCGGAGAAGGCGGTGACGCAGGCCCCGGCGACCGGCGCACCGGTCGCCGCCGCGGTCACCTTCCCGGTCAGCACGCCACCCTGGAACGTGCTGTTCCCCACCAGGTAGCGCTCGTCGACGGTGGTCGTCGAGCCGGCGGTCACCTCGAAGACCGTGGCAGCGGCGGGGTCGGTCTTGCCGGGCACCCACTGCTTCGGAGGGTAACCCCGAGGGGCGATCCCGAGCCGGTAGGTGCCGACCGGCAGATTCCCGAGCCGGTAGCGGCCGTCGCTGTCCGTCGGGGCCTTGGCCGTCCAGCTGCCGTCCGCTGTGCTGGCGGTCACCTCGGTGGCGTACGCCGGGCTGCCGTCGGGCTGGGTGATCCGGCCACTGAAGCCGCCCGCCGCGACGGGCAGCGCGAGGTCCGCCATGAAGACGCCGTTCGTGGCCTGGGAGGCGAAGATGAAGGTGGCGTTGTAGTAGTCGGGCGCGGACCGCCACCACAGCTCCGCGTGGCCCGTCGCCCGCGCCCGCAGCCGGGGGCTCACGCCGCTGGTCAGGCCGGCGAAGGCGTACCGGCCGCTCTCGTCCGCGCAGCGGGTGGCGAGCAGCCGGTCGGGCGTCTGGTACAGGTCGAGGCAGGCACCGGGCAGCGGTGCTCCCGTGGCCCGGTCGGTCACCGTACCGGTGACGGTGTAGGTCGGCACGGCCTGCGCGGCCGGTGCGCCCGCCAGGACGGCAGCGACGACGGCGGTCGCGGCCAGGGCCCGCGTCCACCTCTTGGTGAGTCTCATTGGGCCGTGGTCCTCCTGGGCTCGTCGGCCGGAGCAGAATTGATGATCAAGAGAAGCTTGGTGCCCGGCGGGCCGGTGGTGTCGGTCCGGCCCGCCGGGGCCGGTCAGCGGGTGCCCGCCACCACGGCCGGACCGGTACGGATGTCGGTCCGGACCGGCTTGCAGGTCTCCCCGGGCACCAGGCGGAGGGTTTCGACCACCTGCCCGGCGGTGAGGACGATCGGGGTCGGTCCCAGGCCCCCGTGCGTCCGCGGCCCGATGGGTGGCCCGACGTACCAGCACGGGGTGCCGTTGGTGAGGACCGCGCGTAGCACGATCGGTCCGGCCGGGAGGCCGGTGAGCGTGCTGCCGGCACCGAGGACGGCACCATAGTCGATCCGGTCACCGGTGGTCGGCTGGTACACCTCCACCTGGCCGATCTGCTTGGCGGTGGTGCCGACGTCCATGCTTCGAATCCGGGCGGCGGGTGGCAGCACGATGGCCGGGACGGCCGTGGTGGTGCCGGCGGTCACCTGCACGAGGGTCGCGTCGAAGCGGTTGGTGGCGTTGCCCGACCAGGCCGGGGCGAGGATGTTCGTCTCGCTGAGAGCCTGCCGGTCCACGTTCAACGGCCAGCGGTACGGGCCGAGACGCTCCAGGGTGTAGCTGCCGGAGCTGCCGGCGCAGGTCCGCAGCGGGGGATAGTTGAGATCCGCGCTCCGGCCGAACGGCTGGAGGCAGCTGCTGACGGCCTTGCCGGACCGGTCGGTGATCCGGCCCGTCAGCGCACCGCCCCGGTCGAGTCGGATCGGCGGCGCGGTCATCGTCTGCCCGACCCGCAGCGGGTACGCCTTCGCGGCCCGCTGGTCACCGGTGCCCCCCTGCTCGGTGTACCACTGGGCGCCGTACGGGGCGGGCGGGATGACCAGCAGCTGCACCGGACCGGACGGCAGCGGCCCGATTCGGATCTTGCCGCTGCTGTCGGAGCAGTAGCCGCCGCCGGACGTTGGCTCCTGCTGGGTGGGGCTGACCAGCAGCTTCGAGGTGCTGACCGGGCGGACACAGGTCTTCGGGGGCACGGAGCCGTCCTTGGCGTCCACGACGCTGGTCTCCAGGGCGGCGCCCGGCTCCAGCGACACGGTCAGCCGGGTCGTCTCACCGCTGACCACCGCGACCGGGTTGACGTCCTTGCTCCAGTGGGTCGGCTTGGGATCGACAAGGATCCGGTCGGGGGTGTCGCCGGTGGCCCACACCTTCGGGAAGATGACCGTACCGGCGTCACCACAGGCCACCTCCTGCGCGGTGACCAGCCGGGCGCAGGCCTTGACCGGCGATCCGGTGACCGCGTCCACCAGCCTGAGCTCGACGGCACCGGGGGGCACGAGCTGCTCGTCGACCGTGGTGACCGCGCCGTCGGCGACGTGCACGATCTTGCCCTCGGCCGCGGTCGCCTTGCCCGGGTGGTACTGGAGGGTACGTTCCAGCGGCTTGACCGCGATCCGGTAGTCGCCCGGCGGCACGTGGTCGAACTGGTACCGCCCGTCGACGGCCTCGGTCCAGGCGGACCAGGAGTTGTCGACGGCGAACACCCGGACCGAGTTGGTCAGCGCGGGGGTCGCGCCCGGGTAGTCGGTGAGCTGGCCGCGTACCGTGCCGCCGCCCGCCCGTAGGGCGATGTCGACGATCTTGTCGGTGTTCCACTGCGGGAAGTACGTGGAGCCGTTGCGGCTGTCCACGGCGTTCGGCGCCCAGTGCGCGGGGAAGCCGTCGGCGCGTACCCGCAGCTTGTAGCCGAGGTTGGTGGACAGACTGGCGAGCCGATAGCGGCCGGTGGCGTCGGTGCACGCCGTCGCGGCGTCCTGGCCGCTGTAGACCGAGACCGCGGTCACGCAGGCGGCCGCGACCGGCGCGCCGGTCGCGGCCCTGGTCACCACGCCGGTCAGCGTGCCGCCCTCGTACGCGGTGTTCGCCGTCAGGTACCGCCCGTCCACCGTGGTCGTGGCGCCCGGGGTGACGTCGAAGACAGTGGCGACGGGCGGGTTACCAGTGCCGGGCAGCCACTGGGTCGACGCCCAGCCCCGCGGACCGATGGCGAGCCGGTATGACCCGACCGGGAGATTGTCGAGCCGGTAGCGGCCGTCGCTGTCGGTCGGCGCCTTCGCCGCCCAGTAGGCAGTCCCGACCGCGATGGCGGTGACTTCGGAGGCGTATGCCGGGCTGCCGTCCGGCTGGGTGATCCGACCGGCGAAGCCACCGACCGCCACCGTCAGCGCCAGGTCCGCCTTGATGGTGGTGCTGCCGTCGGTCGGGTAGCGCAGCTGATCCGCGTTGTAGTAATCAGGCTCAGCGGGCCACCACAGCTCCGCGTGCCCCGCCGCCTGCCCTCGCAGGCGCGGCTGGATTGTGCGAGTCAGGCCGGAGAACGTGTAGCGCCCCTGCTCGTCGGCGCAGCGGGTGGCGAGCAACCGGTCGGGCGTCTGGTACAGGTCGAGGCAGGCGCCGGGCAGTGGTGTTCCCGTGGCCCGGTCGGTCACCGTACCGGTGACGGTGTAGGTCGGCACGGCCTGCGCGGCCGGCGCGCCTGCCAGAACGGCGGCGACGACGGCGGTCGCGGCCAGGGCCCGCGTCCACCTCTTGCTCAGTTTCATTCCCCGTGGTCCCCCAATGCTGGTCCGCCGGAGCAGCATAGATGATCAACAAAGTCCTCGATGTTCCCGTTGAGCTGCCGTGCGGGCGGTCGAGCCGATTGGCGGACAGGTCCACCTGATCGGCGGGAGCGGCACGTCACCCGACCGGTCGACGCCGCGCCGGTCACCCCCGGCGCAGCCAAGAGCCGGGTGGTGGTCGCGCGGGGCGTGGGCACAGGGCAGGATGGGCGGCATGAGCGAGCGGACCGGTGTTCCCGGCGAGGGGCTGGCGAAGGGGTTGGCGGTCACCCTGCGGACGATGACCCGCCGCTCGACCACCCAGCAGTACCCGGACGTCGCCCCCGAGCTGCCACCCCGCTCGCGCGGGGTGATCGCGCTGCTCGAGGAGAACTGCACGGTCTGCATGCTCTGCGCCCGGGAGTGCCCGGACTGGTGCATCTACATCGACTCGCACAAGGAGGAGGTGGCGGTCCCCGGCGCCGCCCGTCCCCGCCAGCGCAACGTGCTCGACCGGTTCGACATCGACTTCTCGCTCTGCATGTACTGCGGCATCTGCGTCGAGGTCTGCCCGTTCGACGCGCTCTACTGGTCGCCCGAGTTCGAGTACGCCGAGTACGACATCAAGGACCTGCTGCACGACAAGGACCACCTCGGCGAGTGGATGGGCACCGTCCCGCCCCCGCCGGCCCACGACCCGCGCGGCGAACCCTCGAAGGAGGAGACCACCGCCGCCCGCAAGGCCGCCGGCCCCGCCCCGCGTCCGGCCCCGTCCCGGGTACGCCCGGAGCCCGGCACCGAGCAGGGCGGAGGCGCCGCGTCATGACCGGTGCGGACGTGCTGCTGGTGGCCCTCGGCGCGGTGGCGGTCGGCGCCGGCGCGCTGGTGGTGGGCACCCGGCACCTGGTCCGGGCCGGCCTCTGGCTGGTGGTCTGCCTGGGCGCGCTGGCCGGCGACTACCTGGTGCTCACCGCCGAGCTGGTGGCCTGGGTGCAGGTGCTGATCTACGTCGGCGCGGTGGTGGTGCTGCTGCTCTTCGCGGTGATGCTGACCAGGGCCCCGATCGGCGCCTCCGACGACCTGGACCGGCCGGGCTGGCCGGCCGCGCTGATCGGCGGCGGCAGCGGGTTGGGGCTGGCCGTGCTGCTGGTCCACGCGTTCCGCTGGTCCCGGGTCGACCTGCCCGCCGCGGGCACCGCCGACCGCCTGGGCGAGCAGGTCTTCCGCTCGTGGGTGCTGCCCTTCGAGCTGCTCTCGGTGCTGCTGCTCGCCGCCCTGGTGGGCGCGATCGTGCTGTCCCGCACCGACATCGGCCGGCCCGGCGCGCCCGGCGCCCAACGCCGACCGGCGGACGGCCCGCCGGCCCGGCCCGAGCCGGCCGGTGTGGTGGCTGACGAGGGCGGGCGCGCGTGAGGCCGGTCATCCCGTACGTCACCGCCGCGCTGCTGTTCGGCCTCGGCGTCTACGGCGTGCTGCGCCGCCGCAACGCCGTCCTCGTGCTGATGGCCGTCGAGCTGATGCTGAACGCGGTGAACCTGATCCTGGTCACCGCCGACACCACGGTCCGGGCCCAGCTGCCGCACTCCGGCCAGGTCTTCGCGCTCTTCGTGATCGTGCTCGCCGCCGCCGAGATCGGCGTGGGGCTGGCCATCGTGCTTCAGCTCTACCGGCTGCGGGCCAGCGTGACCGTCGACGACGTGCCGTTGACCGAGGTGTCGGTGCCCGTGCCTGCCGGCGCGACGGTCGAGCGGCCCACCGGCCCGGCGGGCCCGCCGTCGGGCGGGCCGGCCACCGACGCCCCGGAGGGGGAGAAGTGACCGGACTGCTCGCGGCGGCGCTGCCGGGCGTACCCCTGCTGGTGGGTCTGGTCGGGTTGCTGCTGCCGCCGTCGCCCAGGGGCGCGGCGACCGGAGAGGACCGGGCCCGGCGGGTGGCGATCGCGCTCGGCGTGACCGGCGCGGCGCTGGCGCTGCTGGCGGCGGTGGCCCTGCTGGTCCGGGTGGACCGCCCGGTCGAGGGCGCCACCACCTGGATCGACCTCGGCGGACTGACGGTCACCCTCGGCTACCGGCTGGACGGGGTGGCGGTGCTGGTCGCCACGGCGGTGGCCGCGGTGGCCCTGGCCGTGCAGGTCTACTCGATCGGCTACCTGAAGCGCGGGCCGCACGACGACGTCGAGGTGGACCACCGCTACCCGCCGTACGCGGCGCAGATCAGCCTGTTCACCGCCGCGATGCTGACCGTGGTGGTCTCCGGGGACCTGATCCTGCTGCTGGTCGGCTGGGAGGTGATGGGCCTCTGCTCCTACCTGCTCATCGCCCACGACCGGCGGCTGCCCGAGGCGCCGGCCGCCGCGGTGAAGGCGTTCCTGGTCACCCGGGTGGGGGACGTCGGCTTCCTGCTCGGCATCGCGCTGCTGGGCGTCGGCGCGGGCAGCTTCCGGATCGCGGACGTGCTGGCCCACGACTACTCCACCGCGACGCTCACCGCCGCGTGCCTGCTGCTGCTCGCCGGGGTGGCGGGCAAGAGCGCCCAGTTCCCGCTGCACACCTGGCTGCCGGATGCGATGGCCGGTCCCACCCCGATCTCCGCGCTGATCCACGCCGCCACCATGGTCGCCGCCGGCGTGTACGCGGTCGCCCGGCTCTTCCCGCTGTTCGAGCGGGCCCCGATCGCGCTGGCCGTGCTCGGGGTGATGGCGGCGATCACGCTGCTGCTCGGCGCGTTCGCGGCCACCGCCCAGGACGACATCAAGCGGGTGCTGGCCTGGTCGACGGTCTCCCAGATCGGCTACATGACCGGGGCGCTCGCCGTCGGCGCGCCCGCGGCGGCGCTGTTCCACCTGCTCACCCACGCCGCGTTCAAGGCGCTGCTCTTCCTCGCGGCCGGCGCGGTGATCCACGCCGTCGGCACCACCCTGATGTCCCGGATGGGCGGCCTCCGGACGGCCATGCCGGTGACCTTCTGGTGCACGGTGATCGGCCTCGGCGCGCTCGCCGGGCTGCCGCCGCTGTCCGGCTTCTGGAGCAAGGACGGCGTGCTCGCCGCCGCCGAAGCCGCCGCGCTGGAGGGCGGCGGCCCGAGCTACGCCTGGGTCGGCTGGCTCGTCTGGCTGGCCGGGCTGCTCGGCGTCGCCGTCACCGCCTGGTACGCCACCCGCCTGCTGCTGCGCGCCTTCCTCGGTACGTCCCGACTCCCGCTGGCCCATCCGCACGACCCGCCGGCGGTGCTGCGCTGGCCGGTGCTGCTGCTCGCGGTTCCCGCCGCACTGCTCGGGCTGGCCGCCTTCGCGCCGTGGTTCGCCGACCGCCTCCGCGAGCCGGCCGACCGCACCGGGGAGGCCGTCGAGCTGGTCCACCTCGCGCCGAACCTGCTGCTGCCGCTGGTGTTGCTGCTGGTCGGGGCGGGCGTCGCCTGGGCCGGCTGGCGTCGCGACCCGGCCGCCGACCCGGCCCGCTTCCTGGGTCCGCTGCGGCCGGCCTTCGCCCGGGCGTTCCGGCTCGACGACGTCCAGCACGCCCTCGTGGTACGCCCGACGACCGCGCTCGCCCGGGCTGTGCGTACCGGTGACGAGGTCGGGGTGGACGGCCTGGTGGAGGGGAGCGGCCGGGCCGCCGTCGAGTTGGGCGGCGGGCTGGCCGCCCTGCACCGGGCGGCGCTGCCGCGCGCGGCGGCCGGCGTGCTGGCCGGCGCCCTGCTCATCGGCCTCGCCGTGGCACTGATCGGGGTGTTGCCGTGAGCGCGAGGAGTGAGCCGGGTTTGCGAGCCCCGCAGTCGCGAACTGAGGGGGCGTCGGTGAGCGCGAGGAGTGAGCCGGGTTTGCGAGCCCCGCAGTCGCGAGCGGAGAGGCCGCCGGCATGAGTTTCGGAGAGTTCCTGCTGGTCGCGGTCCTCGCGCTGCCCGCGCTGGGCGCGGTCGCGGCGGCCGCCACCCCCGGCGACCGGGCCGGGCGCCTGGTCGGCACCGCCGCCGCGGCGCTGACCCTGCTCGCCGCGCTGCCGCTCCTCGGTGGGGACCACGGCTGGTTCGGCTACGGGCCGTCGCCCGCGGTGCAGCCCTGGCATCAGCTCGACCTGCCCTGGGTGCCCGGCCTGGACCTGCGCTTCCACCTCGGGGTGGACGGGATCTCCTGGCCGCTGGTGGTGCTGACCGCGCTGCTCACCCTGCTCTGCTGCGGCTACACGCTGTGGCGGGTGCCCGAGGGCGGTGGCAGCGGCCGGGCCCTGGTCGCGCTGCTGCTGGTGGTCGAGGTGGGCATCCTGGGCACCTTCCTCGCCCTCGACCTGGTGCTCTTCTTCCTCTTCTTCGAGGTCGTCCTCCTCCCGATGTACGCGATCATCGCCGGTTGGGGTGGCGAGGACCGGCGGCGGGCGGCCCGCAAGTTCGTCCTCTACACCCTCTTCGGTTCGGTGCTGCTGCTGGTCGGCGTCTACGTGGTGGTCGCCGCCGCGGGCACCGCCGACCTGGTGGCGCTGACCGGCGGGTCCGGGCTCTCCCGGGGCACCCAGCTCGCCGCGTTCACTCTGCTGGCACTGGCGTTCGCGGTGAAGAGCCCGCTCTGGCCGCTGCACTCCTGGCTGCCCGATGCGCACACCCAGGCGCCCACCGTCGGCAGCGTGATCCTCGCCGGGGTGCTGCTCAAGATGGGCACGTACGGCCTGATCCGGGTGGCGGTCGGGGTGGCCCCGGAGGGCGCCCGTTGGGCCGCCCCGGTGCTCGGGGTGCTCGCCGTGGCGGCGATCCTCGTCGGGTCCCTGGTCTGCCTCGCGCAGGACGAGTTGAAGCGGCTGATCGCGTACTCCAGCGTGGGGCACATGGGCTTCGTGCTGCTCGGGGTGGCCACGCTCACCGCCACCGGCCTGCAGGCCGCGCTGATCGGCAACATCGCGCACGGCGTGATCACCGGGCTGCTCTTCTTCCTGGCCGGGGCGATCAAGGACCGTACCCACACCGGGTCGCTCGCGGACCTGTCCGGGCTGCGCGAGACGGCGCCCCGGCTGGCCGGGCTGCTCGGCTTCGCGGCGGTCGCCTCGCTGGGGCTGCCCGGACTGGCCGGATTCTGGGGCGAGGCGTTCGCCGTGATCGCCGCGGTCCGGCGCGGTGGCGGGCTCTGGACCACGCTCGCGGTGCTGGCCGCGCTCGGCGGGGCGCTGACCGCCGCGTACTTCCTGCGGCTGCTGCGCCGGGTCAGCCACGGGCGGCCCAGTCCGGCGGTGGGGCGGCTCGCGCCGGGGCTGGCCGGGGCGGAGCTGACCGCCTGGGCACCGCTGGTGCTGCTCGCCCTCGCCGTCGGCCTGGCCCCGGCCCTCGTGCTGTCCTACGCCACCGGCCCGGTCAACGCCCTGCTGGCGGTCTTCGATTGAGCGCGGGGAGTGCGGCGGAGCGGAGCCCCGCAGTCGCGAACGAAGGTGAGCCCGGATGAGTCTGGTGCAGAGCGTGGATCACGTGGCGCTGCTGCCGGCGTACCTGGCCGCCGGCACCGCCGTACTCGTGCTCCTGGCCGACCTGCTGGTGGCGCGGGCCGCCGTCACCGTGGCCGTCGCCGCCACCGGCGCGGCGGCCACCGCGCTCGGCGCGGCCCTGGTCGGTACGGGGGACGAGCGGCGCACCTTCTGCGTCGGCCCTGACTGCTCGTACGTGTTCGGCGGGCGGGCGGCCCTGGTCGCGGCGGTCGTCGCCCTGCTCACCCTCGGCGTGCTGGCGTTGTCGGGTCCGCTGCTGCGGGCCGGCCGGATTCCGGTGGGGGAATACTGCTTCCTGCTCGCCTGCGCGATGACCGGCGGCGTGCTGCTCGGCGCGGCCGGCGACCTGATCACCCTGGTGGTGGCGCTGGAGACGCTCACTCTGCCGCTCTACGTCCTGGTCGGGCTGCGCCGGGGCAGCTTGGCCGGTGCCGAGGCGGCGGTCACCTTCTTCGTGGTCAGCGTGGTGGCGACCGCCCTGACCCTGCTCGGCGCGGCGCTGCTCTACGCGGTGACCGGCAGCCTGCACCTGGACCGGCTCGGCGCCACCCTCACCGCCAGCGCCGAGGTCCGCGATCTGCCGCTCACCACGGTGGCCGTGGCGCTGGTGGTGGTCGGGTTGGCGTTCAAGGTCGCCGCGGTGCCGTTCCACGCCTGGGCCCCGGCCACCTACGACGGCGCGCCGCTGCCGGTCGCCGCGTACCTGTCGACGGCGTCGAAGCTGGGCGGGGTGGTGGCCCTGCTCGCGGTGGTGCAGCGCGCCCTGCCGGCCACCGTCACCGGGCCGGTGCTCGCCCTGCTCGCCGTGCTCACCATGACCGTGGGCAACCTGGTGGCGCTGCGCCAGCGGCGCACGGTCCGGCTGCTCGCCTGGTCCTCGGTGGCCCAGGCCGGCTACGTCCTCGCCCCGCTGGGCGCGTTGGCGCTGGCCGCCGGCCGCACCGCCGACGCCCGCACCGCGGCGTACGCGGCGGCCGTCGCCTATCTCGTCTTCTTCGTGCTGCTGGAGCTGGCCGCCTTCGCGGCGGTGGTCGCGCTGCGGCCGGCGGACGGCGACGGCGGCACCCTCGCCGACCTGCGCGGGTTGGCTCGCCGCCACCCGTGGGTGGGCGGGGCGTTCGCGCTCGCGCTGGTCGGGCTGGCCGGGCTGCCGCCGGGGCTGGCCGGCCTGTTCGCCAAGGTGACCGTGGTCCGGGCCCTGCTGGCCGGGCACGCCGGTTGGCTGGCTCTGGTGGTGGCGGTGAACGCGGTGCTCGGCCTGGCCTACTACCTGCGCCTGGTGGCCACCCTCTACGCGGCACCCGGCGCGGCCACCGCCCGGCCGGCCCGGACGGTGGTCGCGGCCCTCGGGGTGGCCACCGCCCTCGCCGTGATGGTGGGCTTCGCGCCGCAGCTCGTGCTGGACCTGGCCGCCCGCTGAGCGGCGGTTTGTCCCTCGGTGCCCAGCCGGCACAGCCGTCGCACAGGAATCCTCAGCCAACTTTCAGTAATGGGCGGGATGGTTGACGGGTACCGGTGGTGTTGAACCGGTCAGCGGGCCCCGCGTGGATCCGCGCACCGAAGGAGCGATCGTGCATCACAACCGTCTCAAGACCGCAGCACTGCTCGGCCTGTTGACCTCGCTGATCCTCGCGGTCGGCTATTGGTTCGGCGGGAGCGGTGGCCTCGTCATCGCCGTCGTCGTCTCGTTGCTGATGAACGGCGTGACCTACTTCTACTCGGACAAGCTCGCACTGCGCTCGATGGGGGCGCAACCGGTCAGCGAGGCACAGTTCCCCGAGCTGTACCGGATGGTCCGTGAGCTGTCCACCCAGGCGGGCCAGCCGATGCCCCGCCTGTACGTCAGCCCCACCGCCCAGCCCAACGCCTTCGCGACCGGGCGTAACCCGCAGAACGCGGCGGTCTGCGTGACCCAGGGGATCGTCGAGATCCTCGATTACCGCGAGCTGCGCGGCGTGATCGGGCACGAGCTGTCCCACGTCTACAACCGGGACATCCTGATCTCCAGCGTGGCGGCCGGTCTGGCCGGCATCATCACCATGCTGGCCAACATCGCCTGGTTCATCCCGCTGGGCTCCTCCGACGACGAGGACGGCCCGAACCCGGCGGTGCTGCTGCTCACCCTGATCCTCGGCCCGATCGCGGCCACCCTGATCCAGTTGGCGATCAGCCGGAGCCGCGAGTACCAGGCCGACCAGTCCGGCGCGGAGCTGAGCCGGGACCCGCTGGCCCTGGCCAGCGCCCTGCGCAAGATCCACATGGGTACGCAGATGCGCCCGCTGCCGCCGCAGGGCCAGCTCACCAGCACCGCCCACCTGATGATCGACAACCCGTTCAAGCGGGGTGGCGGCATCGCCGCCATGTTCGCCACCCACCCGCCGATGGAGCAGCGGGTGGCCCGCCTGGAGCAGATGGCCCGCAGCGCCGGGCCGGTGCAGTTCCAGCGCTGACCGCGCTCGTCTCCGCCCGCGTCCCCGCCGGGACGCGGGCGGAGCCGTCTTCGGCCCCGCCCTGCCGGGCGATGTGAGCGAACCGACCATCCCCACCGCGAGTCGCGGCGTTAGGGTCAAAGGGGCTTCCGCTCATTACCTGTCTCCCCCCGGAGGTGCCTCCTTGGCCGCACTGCGCCAGTACCTGGGCGTCTGGCGGGTCCCCGGTGCACCGATGCTGCTGATCCTCGGCATCATCGGCCGCCTCGGGATCGGCATGACCCCGCTCGCGCTGCTGCTCGTGGTCGAGGCGGTGACCCACCGTTACTCCCTCGCCGCGGTCGCCGGCGGCATCTACGCGCTCGCCGGCGCCGCGCTCAGCCCGATCGCCGGGCGGATCGCCGACCGGGTCGGCCCCACGCCGGTGCTGCTGGCCACCGCGGTCGCCCACCCGCTCGCCCTCTTCGGCCTGCTCGCGGCCAGCCGGTCCGGGGCAGGCAACCTCGCCCTGATCTACCTGGCCGCCGGCACTGCGGGGGCCACCTACCCGCCGCTGACCGCTGCCATCCGGGGCGCCTGGAACGACCTCACCGCCCCCGCCACCGGCCGGGCCCACCTGCGCAACACCGCGCTCGCCGCGGAGACCTCACTCTTCGAGATCGTCTTCGTGCTCGGCCCGCTGCTGGTGGCCGGCTTCGTGCTGGCCGCCGACGCCGCCGCCGCGCTGGTCGGGTCCGCCGTGGTCACCCTGGTCGGCACCACCGCCGTCGCACTCGGCCGGGTGATGCGCGGCTGGCGTCCGCACCCGCAGGAGCACCAGGCGAAGGGCCTCGGCCCGCTGCGGGTCGGTGGCTTCCCGGCCCTGCTGCTCTGCGTCGCCAGCCTGGGCATCGCCTTCGGCGCCGCCGGCGTGATCGTCCCGGCCTTCGCCGGGCAGGCCACCGCCGACGACCCGGAGAGCCTGGCCGGGGTGCTGCTCGCCGTCTGGGGCATCGGCAGCGCGGTCGGGGGTTTCTGGTTCGGGGTACGCCGACCGGCAGTCAACATGACCCGCCAGTTCGCCTGGCTGCTCGGCGCGGTGGCGGCCAGCTTCGCCGTGTACGCGGTGATGCCGGCCCCGCTGGCGCTCGGCATCGCGCTGGTGCTCGGCGGGGCCACCATCGCCCCGGCGCTGACCCTGGAGAACACCCTGGTCGGCCGGATCGCCCCGGCCGGCATGCTGAACGAGGCGTACACCTGGGTGGTCACCATGTCGGTGGCGGCGAGCGCGGCCGGGGGATCGGTGGCCGGGCTGATCGTCGACCACGCCGGCGGCGTGCCCTGGGCCTTCCTGTTCGCCGGGGCAGCCGTCGCCGTCGGGGCCGCCGTCGCCGCACTGCCCGCCGGCCCCATCGCCCGCGCCGAGGCCACGGCCGTACGCGCCGAGCACGCGGCGGTCGCCGCCTGAGCGGTCGACCCTCGCGGGGATCGAAGCGGCGCCAGGCGGGTACAGCGCTGGCATGTTCGTCTTCTTCTCGAACCGGATCGGCTGCGTCGGCTCGATCCTGATCAGCGCGATCGTGACGGTGATCCTGCTGCTGATCTTCACCCGCTGAGCGGATCCGCTCCGCTATTGCTCGCCTGATATTGGACAGGTTGCGGCATTCCGGCGGGTCGGACGGCGCGACATCCGGGATCTGGTGCCGCTGGCGGCCGCCGATTCGGGCGCGGCGGTGTACGGCGGGCCGGCCGGCCCCGGAGCGGGGCCGGCCGGGATGCTCAGCGGTAGTTGGTGAACTGAAGGGCGACCCCGAAGTCCTCGCCCTTGAGCAGCGCGATGACGGCCTGGAGGTCGTCCTTCTTCTTGCCGGTGACCCGCAGTTGGTCGCCCTGGATCTGCGCCTGGACGCCCTTCGGGCCGTCCTCCCGGATCTTCTTGCTGATCGCCTTGGCCTTGTCCGAGTCGATGCCCTGGATCACCTTGGCGTCGATCTTGAAGACCTTGCCTGAGGAACGCGGATCGCCGGCGTCCAGCGACTTGAGCGAGATGTTCCGCTTGACCAGCTTCTCCTTGAAGACGTCCAGGGCGGCCCGGACCCGCTCCTCGGTCTCCGCCTGGAGGCTGATCGCCTCCTCCCCCGACCAGGAGACCTCCGCGCCGGTGCCGCGGAAGTCGAACCGCGTCGCGAGCTCCTTCTCCGCCTGGCGGAGGGCGTTGTCGACCTCCTGCCGGTCGACCTTGCTCACGATGTCGAAGGACGGGTTCGCTGCCATGCTCATGCTCCTGCTGTCCGGCGGTCTGTCCTGTTCCGTCCCCCGCTGACCAGCGGTGGGACCCCCTGACGGTACCCGGTTGCGGCGGCCCGGGGGGCAACCGCTATCCTTGCTACCGCTGCCGCGCGATAGCGTGGTGGTAACGCCCTGGCGGGTTGCCCGAGCGGCCAATGGGAGCGGACTGTAAATCCGTCGCGAAAGCTACAGAGGTTCGAATCCTCTACCCGCCACCAGGGATCGGCAAGGCCCTCAACCTACGGAAACGTCGGTTGGGGGCCTTCGTCGTCTCCTACCCGTGATGATCGTTGTCGCCCTTGGTCATCCGTCGGGCACGTACGGAGGCTGGGGTGGGGCGACCAACAGGCCCTTCGCGCCGACTCGGAGCCACGGGTCCAGGTCTTCCCGGAGGCGAGGAGGCGTCCGTGCACGACAACGAGCTGACCGACCGGTTGTCTTCTGCGGCCACCACCGAGGGCGATCCGGCCGGCTGGTTCGAGCGGCTCTACGCCGACGCCGAGCGGGGCGAGGCGGTCGTCCCGTGGGACCTCGACCGGGCGCATTCCCTGCTCAGCGAGTGGACCGACCGGACCCGGCCGGACGGATCTGGTCGGCGCGCCGTGGTCGTCGGGTGCGGCTTCGGCCGCGACGCCGAACATCTGGCCCGCCTCGGCTTCGCCACCGTCGCCTTCGACATCTCTCCCACGGCGGTACGGGAAGCCCGCCGCCGCCACCCGGACTCCCCGGTCCGGTACGAGACCGCCGACCTGCTCGACCCGCCGCACGACTGGCTGGGCGGGTTCGATTTCGTGCTGGAGAGCATGAACGTGCAGGCACTGCCGGTCGAGCTGCGGAAGCGGGCGATCCCGGCGGTCGGCCGGCTGGTCGCGCCGGGCGGGACGCTGCTGGTGATCGCGGCCGGCCGGCGGAACGACGAGGTCGTCGAGGGCCCGCCCTGGCCGCTGGCCCGGGCCGAGGTCGACGCCTTCGCGGCCGGCCCGCTGACCCCGGCCCGGGTCGAGGAGATCGTCGCCCCCGACGGTGGGATCCGTTGGCGCGCGGAGTTCCGCCGCGCCTGAGGTTGGCAGACGGGACGGGCATCCGGGCCGGAAGCACTCCTGCGGAAACGCAGGTCAAGGGCCTTCGTCGGGTCGGTGACCTGCCGAGGCCGTGGCGCCACCCGTGCCGGGGCCGGTCAGCGTCGGCTGCTCCGCTTGTGCTTGGAACGGCTGGTGAACCTGCCACTGCCCCCGATCCGGGCACTGGACCGGCGTGGCGGCGTACGCCGCGGGAACCAGTGGTCGAACGGGAGGCGGGAGAGCAGCAGCGGCACCGCCACGACCAGGATCCCGAACCCGACCACGCCCAGCCCGCCCTGAATGCGGCCCCGGTGTCCGCTGAGTTGGTCGAAGTCGGTGACGAAGTCTCCCGGATCATCGGGATTCACCCAGATCCTCACCTCGTCGCCGGGCGACCAGCACACCTCGACGCAGCCGACCTCCTGTTCGTACGTCCGGCCGGCCAGCTCGTATCGGAAGTACATGGTGGTTGATGCGCTCGTCCGGTTGCCGCCGGACTTGGTGACCCGGTCGTAGACCTTTGCGTTTGCCGGTGTGCCGCTGCCCCGCAGTTCCTTCTCCCAGTCGTCGAGCGCGTGCTGGGTGTGGAACGGCAGCCAGAGCAGCGCGCCGCCGGCCACGACCAGCAGGACGGCGCCGAGGGCCGGCCACACCGACGAGGGGCGTTGCGCGATCACCCGATCATCGTGGCCTGCCGGCGCAACTCTCGCCGGGTCGAGCGGGGTGACGGAAAGATGACGTCAGGGGTCTGGATTTCGACTCCACGCATGTATGGTGACCTATGGCCGGCGGTCCGGGGTGGCGCCAGGGGGAAGGGGCTGCCGACCTGCCGGGGGAGGCTACGGACGATGACCCCGGGGGCCGATGATCGATTTGCGGTTTAGGTCGGAATCCACAGTGAGCGAAGCGTTTCACCGGTCCGGGGCCGCCCTGATCTGGCCGGGTGTGCCGCAGGGCGTGGGCCGAACGGTGGAAGGAGTCCACCGCACGGGCCCGCCCGGCTGCCGGCGCTTTCCTATGTGCGAGCCCTGTGGCACGATCGTGGAACCCTAACCCCTGTGACGCCCCCCCGACAGGAGTAATCATGTCTGGTCAACGGTTGGGCCGACTGCTTGGCTCGGTCCTCGCGATCGCCGCCGCCGCGGCCATCGGGTTCAGCTTCGGGCACTACAGCGACACCGCTGGCGACCGCGCGAATGCGGACATCATCTGGACCGTCGCCCCCACCGACGGTGGTTACTGACTGACACGGGAAACATCTGACGGGCAAGGAGCCTGAGCAGCCCGAAGCCCGTAGGGAGCGCCATGGCTGGCCGTGAACGGTCGCGACGGAGATCCATCGATCACGCCTGGCTCATCACCGGACCGCTGGCTCTGTTCGCCGTCGTCTGCGCCACGATCACCGGGTTGGTTTCAGACGAGCCTTCCGGCGAGTGGGGGCTGGCTGCCGCATTGCTGGCGATCATGATCGCAGTTGGCATTCCGGTGCTCAACTTCGTGGTCCGGCGCCAGTCGTTCGGCATGACGCTGACCGAGATCCCACTCGTCGTGGCGCTCTTCCTGCTGCCGCCCCTGACGGTTGTGGTGATCTACACCGTCGCGTCGATGGTCACCCAGACGCGGCATCGCCTGCCGCCGGCAAAGTTCTGGTTCAACGTGGCCAAGGCGGCCGCCGGCACCTCCCTGGCCGTGCTCGTCCTCCAGGCCCTACCGCCCATGCGGGGGGTGGGGCCTGGCACGTGGATGATCCTGTTCACCGCCGTCGCCTCGGTCATCGTCGTCAGCTTCGCCGCCGTCGCCGGTGTGCACACCCTTCTCCAGGGGTGGCAGGCCGGGCGAGACGCGCTCCGCAGCGCCCCGGCCCCGTTGCTCACCGCCGCGATCAACACCTCGATGGGTCTGATGATCCTGATCGCGGTCAGAACCACGTGGTGGTCGGTGCTGTTGCAGGCGGCGCTGGCGGCGGCGCTGGTCCTGGTATACCGGTCCTACGCGCGGTTCTTCCGGCAGCACCGCACCCTCGCCCAGATGTACGACCTGACCCGGGCCACCGCCGAGCGCGGTCAGGACGGCACGCTTGCGGACGCCCTCCTCGGCCGGGTGCGAGCACTGATGCAGGCCGAGTACGCCACGCTCTGGTTGCCCGCGCAGGGTCGGCATCCCGAGTTGCTGCTCACCGCCCGGGTCGACGACCAGGGTCTGCTCGACGTGGTCTACACGCCCGCGGTGCTGCGGGAGCGGGCCGCGACGGAAGGCCGCACGGTGGCGGTCGGCCGTGCCTTCGGTGCGGAGCAAGAGGCCCGCCGGGCGGCAAGTGACGCCAACGTCAAGGACGTCATCGTGGTGCCACTGCGTTCTGGTCAGGCGGTCATCGGCACGCTTGAGGTCGTCAACCGGCTGAGCGACGTGGGCCACTTCACCCAGAGCGACATACCGGTCTTCGAGACGGTCGCCGCGCACGCCGCGGTCGCCCTGGAAAACTCCCGCCTGGTCGACCGGCTGCGGCACGACGCCAACCACGACGCGCTGACCAAGCTCGCCAACCGGCGCCGGGTCACCGCGGCGGTGGCCGAGGCGGTCAAGATCGCCGCACCGGGCGAGGTGGTGGCGCTGCTGCTGTTCGACGTCGACCGGCTGCGCCAGGTCAACGAGTCGCTCGGCCACGCGGCCGGCGACAAGGTCCTCGTCGAGGTCGCCGAGCGGCTGCGCGCCTGCGCGCCCTCGTCGGCCCTGGTCGGTCGCGCCGGCGGCGACGAGTTCCTGGTGACCCTGCGGCTGGAGAGCGCCGAGGCGGCGTTGGAGCTGGCCGGGCAGTTGCGGGAGCAGATCCGCGACGAGATGGTCTTCGACGCGCTCACCCTGGACGTGGACACCGCGGTCGGGGTGGCCGTGCACCCGGACCACGGCAGCGACGCGGTGACC
This sequence comes from Micromonospora sp. NPDC047738, assembly GCF_040642675.1. NCBI lineage: Bacteria > Bacillati > Actinomycetota > Actinomycetes > Micromonosporales > Micromonosporaceae > Micromonospora > Micromonospora sp. NPDC047738. The sequence continues at coordinate 167,028 of NZ_JBEYSO010000008.1, read as the reverse complement.
CTGCTCCAGCGGGTGGACCTGGCGGCGACGGCGGCGAAGTCCGTGCCAGGCAGCGTGCAGCTCTACAGCCCGGCGCTGGAGTCCCGGTCGTTGCGCCGGCTCGGTCTCGCCAGCGACCTGCGTCGCGCACTGGACGCCGGTGCGCTGGAGGTCTATTTCCAGCCCAAGGTGACGCTGCGGGACCGGCGCCTGGTCGGGGTGGAGTGCCTGGCCCGCTGGGAGCACCCGGCGCACGGCACGGTGGCGCCGGACGACTTCGTGGCGGTGGCCGAGCACACCGGCCAGCTGGGCCGGCTCACCGAGTTCGTGCTCCGGGAGAGCCTGCGCCGCAGCCGGGACTGGAGCCACGGCGAGCGGGCGCTCGCCGTGTCGGTCAACCTCGCCGCCCGTACCCTCACCGACCAGCATTTCCCCACCCTGGTACGCGAGCTGCTGGACGAGTACGGCGTGCCGCCGCAGCGACTCACCCTGGAGATCACCGAGGCCGGGGTGCTGGACGGCACGGAACGTCCGATACCCACCCTGCGGCGGCTACGTGATCTCGGCGTCCGGCTCTCGGTGGACGACTTCGGCACCGGCAACTCGTCCCTGGCCCAACTGCGCCGGCTGCCGGTGCACGAGGTGAAGGTCGACCGTTCCTTCGTGCAGGGGATGGCGACCGATCCGGGTGACCTGGCGATCGTGAACGCCGTGGTGACGCTCTCCCAGCAGTTCGGCCTGGCCGTGGTGGCCGAGGGGGTGGAGAGCGAGCTGACCCTGGAGCTGCTCCAGGACATCGGCTGCGAGATCGGCCAGGGCTTCCTGTTCAGCCGGCCCCTGCCGTACGAGCGGCTGGAGGCCTGGTTCGGTGCCCAGGTCGAGCCCGAGACGATCTCCGTCGGTGACCTGCCGCGCCTGCGAGCGGTGCCCTGAGCTGTGGAAACGCGGCAACGGGGGATCCGATTTCACCTCGCGGGCGAGGTCGTGTACTGTTTCCCCTGCGCGGCACCCCACGGGGTGCTCGGGTAGGCCCCCTTAGCTCAGTCGGCAGAGCGTCTCCATGGTAAGGAGAAGGTCTACGGTTCGATTCCGTAAGGGGGCTCAAAGGGTCCGGCTGGACCCGCCACGGCGGTGTAGCTCAGATGGCAGAGCAAGCGGCTCATAATCGCTGTGTCGCCGGTTCAAGTCCGGCCACCGCTACTCTCGTCCTCCGGGTCACCCGGTGGTCGGTGGGATGGGCGCCACAGGCGCCCACTTTGCATGTCTGCGCCGTCAACGCGTAGGCTCATGCGCCGTAGTTGTTACCCGTTAGCGAGGAAGGCACTCCGCCGTGGCGAAGGCGACCGATGTCCGGCCGAAGATCACTTTGGCGTGTGTGGAGTGCAAGGAGCGCAACTACATCACGCGCAAGAACCGTCGTAACGACCCGGACCGCATCGAGCTGAAGAAGTTCTGCCCCCGGGACGGCAAGCACACGGTCCACCGCGAGACCCGCTGACCCACGGCCGGCTCCGCCGGCCCGGTCCCGCAGCATCTCCGAAACGCCGATCCGCACGGACGGACGGCGGCCCCGAGCCGCCAGCCCGCGCGGATCGGCGTTCGTGCTTTCCGTGTAGGTTCGCGACATGTCTCTGGACCCGTCCTTCGTCGGCCGGACCTACCCGCCGACCGCCCCCTATCAGGTGGGCCGAGAAAAGATCCGCGAGTTCGCCACCGCCATCGGTGCCACCGACCCGGCGTACCACGACCCCGAGGCCGCCCGGGCGCTCGGCCACCCCGACGTGGTGGCGCCGCCGACCTTCCCGGTGCTCGTGACCATGGCCGCCAGCCGGCAGATCATCGAGGACCCGGCGCTGGGCGTCGACTACAGCCGGGTCGTGCACGGGGACCAGCGGTTCGCGTACACCCGGCCGGTGGTGGCCGGCGACGAGCTGGTCTGCGTGAACACCATCGAGGAGATCACCAACCGGGGCGGGCACGGCTTCCTGACCACCCGTACCGACGTGAGCACCGCCGACGGCGAGCCGGTGGTCGCCGCCTGGTCCAAGATCGTCGTACGCGGGGAGGCCTGAACCGTGGAGCTGCCCACCCAGACGTTCCGGGTGACCCGTGCGGACCTGGTCCGCTACGCGGGCGCCTCGGGCGACTTCAACCCGATCCACTGGAGCGACCGGACCGCCACCAAGGTGGGCCTGCCCGGCGTGATCGCCCACGGCATGTTCACCATGGCGCTGGTCGGCCGGGCGGTCACCACCTGGGCCGGCGCGCCGGACGCGGTGGTCGACTTCGGCGTCCGGTTCACCCGGCCGGTGGTCGTGCCGGACACCGACGAGGGCACCGAGATCGAGGTCAGCGCGGTCGTCAAGGAGGTCACCGAGGACGGCCTGACCAGGCTCGAAGTCACCGCGACGTGCCTGGGGGAGAAGGTCCTGTCGCAGGCTCGGGCGACCGTCCGGACGCCCCGCTGAGGGGTCTGTCGACGCGCGAGGGGCAGACCGGTTGGGAAAGTCGCACGACTACCCGTACACTGGTCCGCCGTGGGGCAGTGACCCCTGCCCGGCACTGCGTGTCCGGGTGGGGTGAGTTGCCGCACAGGGGTGTAGCTCAATTGGCAGAGCAGCGGTCTCCAAAACCGCAGGCTGCAGGTTCAAGTCCTGTCACCCCTGCGCCTCAGGCCTGACCGTTCCCGTGGGTCGCGCCGTCCGCAGGGCGGCGTCCGGCCCGTGGTGGTGGCATCGGCGGGGTTGGTTCCGAGGCATTCGGGGCCCTCCCGGTCGGTCCGCCGGCCGCGGCCCGTCGCGGGACGGTTGGTCCGGCCGGCGTGACCACACGCCGCGCACGCCCATCGGCGTGCGACCCGACATCCCGCACGGAGGGCGAAGTGGCCGAGAACAAGCGGCGCGGCGAGGACGCCGACGACGAGCGTCTGCGTGACGACGCGGTCGTCGACGAGGCCGACGGCGAGGCCGAGGACGACGCCACCGACGCGGACGAGCCGGTCTCCAGGGGCGGCACCGCCACCCGCAAGCGGGCCCGCGCCGAGTCGACCGAGGGCCGGAAGACCCGGAAGGACACCGAGCGGATCGGGCTCTTCGCCCGCATCGCGCGGTTCTTCCGCGAGGTCGTGGCCGAGCTGCGTAAGGTCATCTGGCCGACCCGCAAGGAGCTGCTGACCTACACGGCTGTGGTGGTCACCTTCGTCGCGGTGATGCTGGCGATCGTGGCCGGCCTGGACTACGGCTTCGCGAAGGCGGTGCTGTGGGTCTTCGGCAACCCCAGCTGACCGGCTACCAGCGAGACAGACGGAAGTGAGCGAGCGTGCCTGAGTACGACGAGACCGCCGAGACCCGGGACGAGCAGTCTCCGGTGGCGACGGCGGCCAACGATGAGTCGGTCGAGGCCGCCAGCGCGCCGGAATTCCCGACCACCGAGCCGGAGCAGGAGTTCGACCCGGTCGCCGAGCTGCGCCAGAAGCTGCGCTACGCCCCCGGCGACTGGTACGTGGTGCACTCGTACGCCGGCTACGAGAACAAGGTCAAGACCAACCTCGAGACCCGGATCACGTCCCTCGACATGGAGGACTACATCTACCAGGTCGAGGTGCCGACCCGGGAAGAGGTCGAGGTCAAGAACGGCAAGCGGTCCCAGGTCCAGGCGAAGGTCTTCCCGGGCTACATCCTGGTCCGGATGGAGCTGACCGCGGAGTCCTACTCCTGCGTCCGGAACACTCCGGGTGTGACCGGCTTCGTCGGCGCGACCGACCGGGCCGACCGGCCGGCGCCGCTGAGCCTCGACGAGGTGCTGAAGTGGCTGGCCCCGGCGGTCGAGACCGAGCAGAAGAAGGCCAAGCCCGAGGTCAAGGTCCTCGACTTCGAGGTCGGTGACTCGGTCACCGTCACCGACGGCGCCTTCGCTTCGCTGCCGGCGACGATCAGCGAGATCAACGCCGACCAGCAGAAGCTCAAGGTGCTGGTGTCGATCTTCGGCCGGGAGACTCCGGTCGAGCTCAACTTCAACCAGGTCGCCAAGATCTGACGTACGTCGGCACCGGCGGGGGCCCCTGGGCCTGCCGCCGGTGCGTCGTTTCGCCGCCCCGCCGCACCTCGGCGGAGGGGCGACGGACGTCTGCGCTACCCTAGAACGTCGCCGTTGTCGCACCGTGCTGACCGTGCGCGCCCGCGGCCGGCGAGAATCCCAGTTCCAAGCCCCAGGAAGAGACATGCCTCCGAAGAAGAAGCTCGTCAAGACGTTCACGCTTCAGCTGCCGGCGGGCCAGGCCACCCCGGCGCCGCCGGTCGGCCCCGCGCTCGGCCAGCACGGCGTGAACATCATGGAGTTCTGCAAGTCCTACAACGCGCAGACCGAGTCGCAGCGGGGCGACATCGTCCCCGCCGAGATCAGCGTCTACGAGGACCGGACCTTCACCTTCGTGCTGAAGACCCCGCCCGCCGCCCGGCTGCTGATCAAGGCTGCCGGCGTGCCCAAGGGCTCGGGCGTCCCGCACAAGGAGAAGGTCGGCAGCGTGACCCGCGCCCAGGTGCGGGAGATCGCGGAGAAGAAGATGGCGGACCTCAACGCCAACGACCTCGACCAGGCTGAGAAGATCATCGCCGGCACCGCCCGGTCGATGGGCCTGAACGTCACCGACTGACCTCGGTCACCGCCCCACCCGATCAGTTCGTGGGAGGGCCTGCGGACGCCGCGGCCCGCCATAGACCACAGGAGTTACGAGAAATGCAGCGCAGCAAGAGCTACCGCAAGGCCGCCGAGGTCATCGACCGGTCGAAGCTCTACTCTCCCGCCGAGGCCGTCAAGCTGGCCAAGGAGTCCACCTCCGTCAAGTTCGACGCCACGGTCGAGGTCGCGATGCGCCTCGGCGTCGACCCCCGCAAGGCGGACCAGATGGTCCGCGGCACGGTCAACCTGCCCCACGGCACCGGTAAGACCGCCCGCGTGATCGTCTTCGCCGCCGGCGCGAAGGCCGAGGAGGCCGCCGCCGCGGGCGCGGACGAGGTGGGCACCGACGAGCTGGTCGCCCGTATCCAGGGCGGTTGGCTGGACTTCGACGCGGCGATCGCCACCCCGGACCAGATGGCCAAGATCGGCCGGATCGCGCGGATCCTGGGCCCGCGCGGCCTGATGCCGAACCCGAAGACCGGCACGGTGACCATGGACGTCGCCAAGGCCGTCTCGGACATCAAGGGCGGTAAGATCACCTTCCGGGTGGACAAGCACTCCAACCTGCACCTGATCATCGGCAAGGCCTCGTTCACCGAGTCTCAGCTGATCGACAACTACGCGGCGGTGCTGGACGAGGTGCTGCGGTCGAAGCCGTCCGCGGCCAAGGGCAAGTACCTGAAGAAGGTCACCCTCACCACCACCATGGGCCCGGGCGTCCCGGTCGACCCGAACGCGGTGAAGAACCTGACCGAGGCTCCGGCCGAGGCCTGAGCACGACAGCCCTGACGGGGCCCCGCCACTCACCTGGCGGGGCCCCGTTCGTCATTCCCGTATGGCAGGCTCGCCGCATGCGGCTGGAGGACGTCTGGTTGCGCTACCACCGGCGCGGTCCGTGGGTGCTGCGCGGCGCGGAGATGCGGATCGGCCCGGGCGAGGTGGCGGTGGTGCTCGGGCGCAACGGCGTCGGCAAGTCCACCCTGCTCCAGCTCGCCGCAGGCGTGCTCCGGCCGACCCGGGGTCGGGTGGTCGACCGTCCTGCGGCCGTCGGCTGGGTCCCGGAGCGGTTCCCCGCCGACCAGCCGTTCACCGTGGGTGGGTACCTCACCGGGATGGGGCGGCTGGCCGGTCTCTCCGGTCCGGCGGCCGACCGGGCGGTGCGGCACTGGGTCGACCGGCTCGGCCTGGCCCGGTTCCACGGGGTCAGGCTGCCCGAGCTGTCGAAGGGCACCGCCCAGAAGGTCGGGCTGGCCCAGGCGATGCTGCGCCCGCCCGGCCTGCTCGTCCTCGACGAGCCCTGGGAGGGGCTGGATGCCGCCGCCCGCGAGCTGGTGCCGGAGCTGATCGGCGAGGTGCTGGCCGGCGGCGGCGCGGTGCTGGTCAGTGACCACCGCGGCGAGACGGTGCGGCTGCCCGGCGCAGCGCGCTGGACGGTCGCCGACGGCGCCGTCACCGCGCAGGCGCCGACCGAGGGTGCGGCCATGGTGGTGGTCGAGCTGGCGGTACCGGCCGCGGGGGTGGCGGACGCCGTCGCCCGGTTGCGCGCCGCCGGCCACCACGTTCTCCGGGTACGCGACCACGCCGCCCCGCCTCCCGCCGCGCGGCCCGGTCACGACTCCCCATCCGCCCCGGCCGAACCAGCGTGCGACGGCGCGGGTGCACGACCCGACCGGGTCGCCGGCCCCGGTGCGCCGGTCGACGCCATGGCGACGCCCGGCGGCGGGACTGACGATGCCGGTCCCGCCCCGGAGGTGGCCCGGTGACCGCGCTGGTCCGACTGCGGCTGGCCGGCTTCCTGCGTACCGGACGGGCGCTGGCACCGGTGCTGGCCGGCCTGCTGGCCCTCGGCGTCCTCTACGGCGGCGGCCGGGCCCGGCCGGCGGAGGCGTACGGCGTCTCGGCGGTGGTGCTGTTCCCGGTGCTGGCCTGGCAGACCAAGATCCTGCTGGACGTCGAGCCGGACGTGCAGCGCCGGCTGGCCCGGGTGGTGATGGGCCCGGTCCGGGAGCGGGCCGCCGGCCTGCTGGCGGCGGCCGTGGCCGGGCTCGGCACGGTGGCCGTCGCGCTGGTCTTCCCCTGGTTGGTCGGCGGGGTGACCGGCGAGACCGGGCCGGGGGACCGGTCAGTGGCCGCCGGAGTGGCCCTCGGCCTCTGGGCCCACCTGCTCGCCCTGCCGGCGGCCGTGGCGCTGGGCGCCCTGGCCAGCCGGGCGATCACCCGCAGCGCCGGGTACGGCGTGGCGGTGCTCTCGGTCGGCGCGGTGGGTGCCCTGGTGCTGGGGCTGAGCGACTCGGTGCTGCCGTGGCTGGCGCCGCCGGTGATGCCGACCGCCCGGGCGCTGACCGGCGACCTGACCGCCTCGGCGGCGCTGCTCCTGAGCGCCTGGGCGCTGGTCTGGGCGGTGGTGGCCCTGGCCGGCTACGCCTGGGGCCGCCGTACCCGCGCCTGACCCGCCCGCCGGTCCGAGCCCCGAGCGGGCATGCTCGCCCTGATCACTCGGTGTGCCGCACACCGGCCTGTCCCGCCCGGGCGATGGCGCAACGGGCCGTACCCCGGGGTGGGTCATCAACCCGGGGTGAGGGTGACCGGGGGCACTCCGGGGGCGATTTGGAAGTAGCGGGACACGTCGCGTAACCTTGTCCCGTAGTTCCACCCAGAGACCGCTGGTCACCGTGCCCTGGCACGGTCGAAGGTCCCGCGATGACGGGCGACCCGCGTAGGGCGGCAAGCGAAAATCGGCGCTGTGCGTGGTCCGCCGACCATGCGCGTTGCTCCGGCCCTCGCCCCGTGCGCCCTGCGCCGGGGCTTTTCTCGTTGTCGTGATGCCTCCGCCGCCGTCGCGAGCGTCCGCTCGTCGCCGGCGTACCAGCTCCGAGTAACGAGAGAGGAGGGACATGGCGGACAAGCCGATCCGGGCCGACAAGGCCACGGCCGTCGCCGAGCTGACCGAGAGCTTCCGCAACGCGGGGGCGACCGTGCTGACCGAGTACCGCGGACTCACGGTTTCGCAGCTCACCCAGCTGCGGCGCTCGCTCGGCAAGGAGACCAGCTACACGGTCGCGAAGAACACGCTGGCCAAGCGTGCGGCGACCGAGGCGGGCATCTCCGGCCTCGACGAGCTGTTCTCCGGTCCTACCGCGCTGACTTTCGTTTCGGGCGACGTCGTCGAGGCGGCGAAGGGGCTTCGCGACTTCGCGAAGGCCAACCCGAAGCTCGTCATCAAGGGCGGTGTCTTCGAGGGCAAGGCCATTTCCGCGGCCGAGGTCACGAAGCTCGCCGACCTGGAGTCCCGCGAGGTGCTGCTGGCGAAGCTGGCCGGCGCCATGAAGGGCAACCTGAGCAAGGCCGCGGCCCTGTTCCAGGCTCCGCTCGCCAAGACCGCGCGTCTGGCGGCCGCCCTGCAGGACAAGCGCGAGAAGGAGGGCGCCGAGGCGGCCTGAGGCCCCGCGGCGCACCCACGTTCTTAGTTAAACCATTCAGGAAAGGACGCCAGACATGGCGAAGCTCAGCACCGACGAGCTGCTCGACGCGTTCAAGGAGATGACGCTGATCGAGCTCTCCGAGTTCGTGAAGCAGTTCGAGGAGACCTTCGAGGTCACCGCCGCCGCTCCGGTCGCCGTGGCCGCGGGCCCGGCCGCCGGTGGCCCGGCCGCCCCGGCCGAGGAGGAGAAGGACGAGTTCGACGTCATCCTCGACGCCGACGGTGGCAAGAAGATCCAGGTCATCAAGGTCGTGCGTGAGCTGACCGGCCTGGGCCTGAAGGAGGCCAAGGACCTGGTCGAGGCCGCGCCGAAGGCGGTCCTGGAGAAGGTCAACAAGGAGACCGCCGAGAAGGCCAAGGCCAAGCTCGAGGGCGAGGGCGCCAAGGTCACCCTCAAGTGACCTTGCGTTGACCTGACGCGCGTCCGGCTCACGTGAGCCGGGGCACACCGCGTCGCGGCGGGCGGTGATCCGGGAACGGATCGCCGCCCGCTGTGGTTGGTGGCATCCGGTGGGAGCGGCGTGAGCAGGGCGTCCAGGTCGTTCGCACCGGGTTCACAGCGGCGCCTGCCGGTAGCCCGTCGGTGGGAAAGACACCCCGAACGGTAACCGGCCCTTGACGCGGCACCGGGCTGCCAGGCACGCTGACACCAGCAAGACCTTCCGCGCTTGCAACGGCCACCTCTCGGGTATGGCAGCGGCAGCACCATCGCCGTGACACCCGAGCGGCCCGGCAGGAGCGTCGCGTTCCGAGCGGCCCGGTAGACCTGGTTTTCGAGGTCCCGAGGCAAGTTCCGCGACGATCCTGCGGGGTGGGCTGGACAGCGGTTAGCCTCTCGGCTACACTGCTAGTTTGCGCTGCCTTCCGACTTGACCCCTGCTCGGAAATGTCCGTTTGCGGATATTTCTGGTGGGGTCATTGGAGTGCACGCGTACCAGCCGTTCTGCAGCACCGGTCCTCGGAAGGACGCATCTTGGCAGCTTCCCGCCCTGCGAAGACCAGTCGTACGTCGAGCGCTTTTGCGCCCCGCCGAGTTTCTTTCGGCAGGATCACCGAACACCTCGAGGTCCCCAACCTCCTCGCCATCCAGAACGAGTCCTTCGACTGGCTCGTCGGCAACGAGGCTTGGCAGGGCCGGTCGGCGGACGACCCGCACGCACGCTCGGGTCTCGCGGAGATCCTCGACGAGATCAGTCCCATTGAGGACTTCTCCGGCACCATGTCGCTTTCCTTCTCGGCTCCGCGCTTCGACGAGGTCAAGGCCTCGATCGAGGAGTGCAAGGAGAAGGACCTGACCTACTGCGCCCCGCTGTTCGTGACCGCGGAGTTCACCAACAACACCACCGGCGAGATCAAGAGCCAGACGGTGTTCATGGGTGACTTCCCGATGATGACGCCGAAGGGCACCTTCATCATCAACGGCACCGAGCGCGTCGTGGTCAGCCAGCTCGTCCGCTCGCCGGGCGTCTACTTCGACAAGCAGCCGGACAAGACCTCCGACCGCGACCTCTCCAGCGTCAAGGTCATCCCGAGCCGGGGTGCCTGGCTGGAGTTCGACATCGACAAGCGCGACACGGTCGGCGTCCGCATCGACCGCAAGCGCCGGCAGGCCGTCACCGTCCTGCTCAAGGCCATCGGGTGGTCGGCGGAGCAGATCCGCGAGAAGTTCGGCTGGTCCGAGCTGATGATGACCACGCTCGAGAAGGACCACATCGGCGGCCAGGACGAGGCGCTGCTGGACATCTACCGGAAGCTCCGCCCGGGCGAGCCGCCGACCCGCGAGAACGCCCAGACCCTGCTCGACAACCTCTTCTTCAATCCGAAGCGGTACGACGTCGCCAAGGTCGGTCGTTACAAGTTCAACAAGAAGCTCGAAGTGGACGTGCCGATCACCACCGGCACGCTGACCGAGGACGACATCGTCGCCACCGTGGAATACCTCTGCCGGCTGCACGCCGGTGAGGAGGGCTACGAGGCCGACGACATCGACCACTTCGGCAACCGTCGCCTGCGTACTGTGGGCGAGCTGATCCAGAACCAGGTCCGGGTCGGCCTGTCCCGGATGGAACGCGTCGTCCGTGAGCGGATGACCACCCAGGACGTCGAGGCGATCACGCCGCAGACCCTGATCAACATCCGCCCGGTGGTGGCGGCGATCAAGGAGTTCTTCGGTACGTCGCAGCTGTCCCAGTTCATGGACCAGACCAACCCGCTGGCGGGCCTGACCCACCGGCGCCGGCTGAGCGCGCTCGGCCCGGGTGGTCTGTCCCGGGAGCGGGCCGGCTTCGAGGTCCGCGACGTGCACCCGTCCCACTACGGCCGGATGTGCCCGATCGAGACGCCGGAAGGCCCGAACATCGGTCTGATCGGCGCCCTGTCCACCTTCGCCCGGGTCAACCCGTTCGGCTTCATCGAGACGCCGTACCGGAAGGTCGTCAATGGTCGGGTCACCGACCAGATCGACTACCTGACCGCGGACGAGGAGGACCGGTTCGTCAAGGCGCAGGCCAACGCCCCGCTGAAGTCCGACGGGTCGTTCGCCGAGGACCGCGTCCTGGTCCGCCGTAAGGGCGGCGAGACCGAGGACGTGCCGCCGGAGGCCGTGGACTACATGGACGTGTCGCCGCGGCAGATGACCTCGGTCGCCACCGCGATGATCCCGTTCCTCGAGCACGACGACGCCAACCGCGCGCTCATGGGCGCGAACATGCAGCGCCAGGCGGTGCCGCTGGTCAAGGCCGAGTCGCCGCTGGTCGGTACGGGCATGGAGTACCGCGCGGCCGTGGACGCCGGTGACGTCGTCGTCGCCGAGGTCGGCGGTGTGATCGAGGACCTCTGCGCCGACTACATCACCGTCCACCAGGACGACGGCCACCGCCGGACGTACCTGCTGCACAAGTTCCGCCGCTCCAACGCCGGCTCCTGCGTCAACCAGAAGCCGGTCGTCTTCGAGGGCGACCGCGTCGAGGCCGGTCAGGTCATCGCCGACGGTCCGTGCACCGACGAGGGCGAGATGGCGCTCGGGCGCAACCTGCTCGTGGCGTTCATGACCTGGGAGGGCCACAACTACGAGGACGCGATCATCCTGTCGCAGCGCCTCGTGCAGCAGGACGTGCTCACCTCGATCCACATCGAGGAGCACGAGGTCGACGCCCGGGACACCAAGCTGGGTCCGGAGGAGATCACCCGCGACATCCCGAACGTCAGCGAGGAGATGCTCGCCGACCTCGACGAGCGCGGCATCATCCGGATCGGTGCCGAGGTCGTCCCCGGCGACATCCTGGTCGGCAAGGTCACCCCGAAGGGTGAGACCGAGCTGACCCCGGAGGAGCGGCTGCTCCGCGCGATCTTCGGCGAGAAGGCGCGTGAGGTCCGGGACACCTCGCTGAAGGTGCCGCACGGTGAGACCGGCACGGTCATCGGCGTGCGTACCTTCTCGCGGGAGGACGGCGACGAGCTGCCCCCGGGCGTCAACGAGCTGGTCCGGGTCTACGTGGCCCAGAAGCGCAAGATCCAGGACGGTGACAAGCTCGCGGGCCGCCACGGCAACAAGGGCGTCATCTCCAAGATCCTGCCGATCGAGGACATGCCGTTCCTGGAGGACGGCACCCCGGTCGACATCGTGCTGAACCCGCTCGGCGTGCCGTCCCGGATGAACATCGGCCAGGTCCTGGAGACCCACCTCGGGTGGGTGGCCAAGACCGGCTGGAGCGTCCAGGGCGACGACGAGGAGTGGAAGCGCCAGCTCCGTTCGATCGACGCGCACGAGTCCGAGCCGGACACCAACGTGGCCACTCCGGTCTTCGACGGTGCCCGCGAGGAGGAGATCGCCGGCCTGCTCGCGTCGACCCTGCCCAACCGGGACGGCGACCAGCTGATCGGGCGTACGGGCAAGGCGCGGCTGTTCGACGGTCGCTCCGGCGAGCCGCTGCCGGACCCGATCGCGGTCGGCTACATCTACATCCTGAAGCTCAACCACCTGGTCGACGACAAGATCCACGCCCGGTCGACCGGCCCGTACTCGATGATCACGCAGCAGCCGCTGGGTGGTAAGGCGCAGTTCGGTGGCCAGCGCTTCGGTGAGATGGAGTGCTGGGCGATGCAGGCGTACGGCGCCGCGTACGCCCTGCAGGAGCTGTTGACGATCAAGTCCGACGACGTCCTCGGCCGGGTGAAGGTCTACGAGGCGATCGTCAAGGGCGAGAACATCCCCGAGCCGGGCATCCCCGAGTCGTTCAAGGTGCTGCTCAAGGAGCTGCAGTCGCTGTGCCTCAACGTCGAGGTGCTGTCCAGCGACGGCGTGGCCCTGGAGATGCGCGAGACCGACGACGAGGTGTTCCGGGCCGCGGAGGAGCTGGGCATCGACCTGTCCCGGCGCGAGCCGAGCTCGGTCGAAGAGGTCTGAGGTGATGGTTCGGGGGCCGGTTCGCCGGCCCCCGAACCCGCCCGTTAGCTAGGCAGTACAGACGACGACATAGGGGACATAGTGCTCGACGTCAACTTCTTCGACGAGCTGCGCATCGGCCTCGCCACCGCCGACGACATCCGTCAGTGGTCCCACGGCGAGGTCAAGAAGCCCGAGACCATCAACTACCGCACCCTGAAGCCGGAGAAGGACGGGCTCTTCTGCGAGAAGATCTTCGGTCCGCAGCGGGACTGGGAGTGCTACTGCGGTAAGTACAAGCGGGTCCGCTTCAAGGGCATCATCTGCGAGCGCTGCGGCGTCGAGGTGACCCGCTCCAAGGTTCGCCGGGAGCGGATGGGTCACATCGAGCTGGCCGCTCCGGTGACCCACATCTGGTACTTCAAGGGCGTGCCGAGCCGGCTGGGCTACCTGCTGGACCTCGCCCCGAAGGACCTCGAGAAGATCATCTACTTCGCCTCGTACGTCGTGACGAGCGTGGACGCCGAGGCGCGTCACCGTGACCTCTCGACGATCGAGAACGAGATCCTGGCCGAGAAGCGGCAGGCCGAGAACAGCCGCGACTCGGAGATCGAGAAGCGGGCCGCCAAGCTCGAGGCCGACCTGGCCGAGCTGGAGGCCGAGGGCGCGAAGGCGGACGTCCGGCGCAAGGTCAAGGAGGGCGGCGAGCGCGAGATGCGCCAGATCCGCGACCGGGCCCAGCGCGAGATCGACCGCCTCGACGAGGTCCTCGACACCTTCCGCAAGCTCGAGCCCAAGCAGCTGGTCACCGACGAGCTGCTCTACCGCGAGCTGCGCGACCGCTTCGGCGAGTACTTCACCGGTGCCATGGGCGCCGAGGCCATCAAGGCGCTGGTCCAGAACATGGACCTCGACGCCGAGGCCGAGAGCCTGCGCGAGACCATCCGCACCGGCAAGGGCCAGCGGAAGATCCGGGCGCTCAAGCGGCTGAAGGTCGTCGCGGCGTTCCAGAACACCCGCAACTCGCCGCTCGGCATGGTGCTGGACTGCGTCCCGGTCATCCCGCCGGACCTGCGTCCGATGGTGCAGCTGGACGGTGGCCGCTTCGCGACCTCCGACCTGAACGACCTGTACCGCCGGGTGATCAACCGGAACAATCGCCTCAAGCGGCTGATCGACCTCGGCGCGCCCGAGATCATCGTCAACAACGAGAAGCGGATGCTCCAGGAGGCCGTCGACGCGCTGTTCGACAACGGCCGCCGCGGCCGGCCGGTCACCGGTCCGGGTAACCGCCCGCTGAAGTCGCTGTCCGACATGCTCAAGGGCAAGCAGGGCCGGTTCCGCCAGAACCTGCTGGGCAAGCGCGTCGACTACTCCGGCCGTTCGGTCATCGTGGTCGGCCCGAAGCTCAAGCTGCACCAGTGCGGCCTGCCCAAGCAGATGGCGCTGGAGCTGTTCAAGCCGTTCGTGATGAAGCGGCTGGTCGACCTCAACCACGCGCAGAACATCAAGTCCGCCAAGCGGATGGTCGAGCGGCAGCGGCCGGTCGTGTGGGACGTGCTGGAAGAGGTCATCGGCGAGCACCCGGTCCTGCTGAACCGGGCGCCGACCCTGCACCGGCTGGGCATCCAGGCCTTCGAGCCGCAGCTGGTCGAGGGCAAGGCCATCCAGATCCACCCGCTGGTCTGCACCGCGTTCAACGCCGACTTCGACGGTGACCAGATGGCGGTGCACGTGCCGCTGTCCGCCGAGGCCCAGGCCGAGGCGCGGATCCTGATGCTGTCGTCGAACAACATCCTCAAGCCGGCCGACGGCAAGCCGGTCACCATGCCCACCCAGGACATGGTCATCGGCCTCTACCACCTCACCCACCTGACTCCGGGTGGCCAGGGTGAGGGCCGGGCGTTCAGCTCGGACGCCGAGGCGCGGATGGCGTTCGACAACGGCGAGCTGCACCTGCAGGCTCCGGTCAAGATCCGGCTGCGGGACGTCGTCGGGGTCGACAACGGCGCCGGCGCCGAGCCGTGGGTCGCGCCCGAGGGCTGGGTCGAGGGCGAGCCGGTGACGGTGGAGACCACCCTGGGCCGGGTCCTGTTCAACGAGACGCTGCCGCCGGGCTACCGCTTCGTGAACTACGAGATCCGCAAGGGCCAGCTCTCCGCGATCGTCAACGACCTCGCGGAGCGCTTCCCGAAGGTGGCTCTCGCGGCCACCCTCGACGGACTCAAGGAGGCCGGTTTCCACTGGGCCACCTGGTCCGGCGTCACCATCGGCATGGAGGACGTCATCGCTCCGCCGCGCAAGCGGGAGATCCTGGAGCGGTACGAGAAGGAAGCCGACCGGATCGACAAGCAGTACCAGCGTGGTCTGATGACCGCCGAGGAGCGCCGCGGCGAGCTCATCGAGATCTGGACCAAGGCGACCAACGAGGTCGCCAAGGAGATGGACACCGCGCTGCCGCAGGAGAACCCGCTGTGGAAGATGATCAACTCGGGTGCCCGCGGTAACCTGCTCCAGCTCCGGCAGATCGCGGCGATCCGTGGTCTGGTGGCCAACCCGAAGGGCGAGATCATCCCGCGGCCCATCAAGGCCTCGTACCGGGAGGGTCTGTCCGTGCTGGAGTACTTCATCTCCACGCACGGTGCCCGTAAGGGTCTCGCGGACACCGCCCTGCGTACCGCCGACTCGGGTTACCTGACCCGGCGTCTGGTGGACGTCTCGCAGGACGTCATCATCCGCGAGGAGGACTGCGGCACCGACCGCGCCATCCCGATGCAGATCGGCGAGCGGATCGACGGCAAGCTGGTCGTGCACGAGCACGCCGAGACCAGCGTGCACGCCCGTACCCTGGCCGACGACATCAAGGGGCCGGACGGCACCGTGGTGGCCGAGCGGGGTCAGGACATCAACTCGATCCTGGTCGACCGGATCGTCGCGGCCGGGGTGGAGAGCGTCCGGGTGCGCAGCGTGCTCACCTGCGAGTCGAAGCTGGGCGTCTGCGGTGCGTGCTACGGCCGCTCGCTGCCGACCGGCAAGACGGTGGACGTCGGCGAGGCGGTCGGCATCATCGCCGCCCAGTCGATCGGTGAGCCGGGTACGCAGCTGACGATGCGTACCTTCCACACCGGTGGTGTCGCGGGTGAGGACATCACCCAGGGTCTGCCCCGGGTCCAGGAGATCTTCGAGGCCCGGGTCCCGAAGGGTAAGGCGCCCATCGCCGACACCCCGGGTCGGATCCGGATCGAGGACGGCGAGCGGTCGCGGAAGATCATCGTGGTACCGGACGACGGCAGCGACGAGATCGTCTACGACAAGATCTCCAAGCGGGTCCGGCTGCGAGCCCACGACGGCGACCACGTCGAGGTCGGCGAGAAGCTCACCGAGGGCACCATCGACCCGCACGAGCTGCTGCGCATCCTCGGCCCGCGCGCGGTCCAGGTCCACCTGACCCAGGAGGTTCAGGAGGTCTACCGCTCGCAGGGTGTGCTCATCCACGACAAGCACATCGAGATCATCATCCGCCAGATGCTCAAGCGGGTGACGGTCATCGACTCCGGCTCGACCGAGTTCCTGCCGGGTGTGCTGGTCGACCGGGCGCTCTTCGAGTCGGAGAACCGCCGGCTCGTCTCCGAGGGCGGCGAGCCCGCGGCGGGTCGCCCGGTGCTGATGGGTATCACCAAGGCCTCGCTGGCCACGGACTCCTGGCTGTCGGCGGCCTCCTTCCAGGAGACCACCCGGGTGCTGACGGACGCGGCGATCCACGCCCGCAGCGACTCGCTGATCGGCCTCAAGGAGAACGTGATCATCGGTAAGCTCATCCCGGCCGGTACGGGCATCAGCAAGTACCGCAACGTCCGGGTCGAGCCGACCGAGGAGGCGAAGGCCAAGGTCTACTCGATGACCGGCTACCCGGAGACCGACTACGGCTTCGGGCCGGCCAGCGGCCAGGCGGTGCCGCTGGACGACTTCGACTTCGGGTCGTACCGCTAAGCACCAGCAACGACGAGGCCCCCGGCACCCGCCGGGGGCCTCGTCGCGTCCGCGGCCAGGTCTCCCGTCGGGCGTGGTGCCGGTGCCCGCGACCCGCCGGCGACCGGTTGACGGTCTGCTCCTCCTGAGTGTCGGGTGCGGCGGGCCGGGGCATGATGGACGGCATGACGACCGCGCCCGGGCAGGTGCCCGTCGCCCAGCAGGGGCCGCGCCATCCGCTCGATCCTGAGCCGGTCCGCTCGACGAAGGCCCGCGCCGTCTTCGCCCTGGGGCTGATCGGTGGGCTGACCGGGCTGTTCATCGGCGGGGTGGTGCCGTCGACCATCGCCCTGTGGCTCGCCCGCCAGGCCCGGCGGGAGGCGTACGCCTCGGGCGGGTTCCTCACCGGTGCGGACTGGCTACGGCGCGGGGAGCGGCTGGCCTGGACGGGCCTGGTGCTGTGTGCGGTCGCGGTGGTGGTGGCCGTGGTGATCGGAGTGGTCCGGCTCGCGGACAGTCCCTTCGGGCACGACTACCCCCAGAACGTCGACTGACCGGGCGGGGGAGCGGCTCCGCGCCCGGGCCCGGCGGCGGGACCCGCGACGGTAGCCTGGCCGGTGTCCGCCGCGCGGCGGGTGAGCCATGTCGACAGGAGGACCACGTGACGGAGCCGGCCCCACCGCCGGGAGACGACCCGACCCGGTCCGTCGCCGGGCCAGCGGCCGCCGCGCCGACGCCGGGCCCGGACCCCACCAGCCCGTGGGCCGCGCCGAGGGTCGGGCCGGACGAGGGGCCGAGCGCGTCGCCGGAGGTCGCCAGCCCGGGGTACGCTCCGCCGCCGGCCGCCCCGCAGTCCTCCCCGCCGGGGCCGTGGCCGCCCGACGGCCCGTACCCGCCGGTCGGGGCGTCGGCCCCGGGTGCCTCGCCCGGCCAGCGGCCGGCTCCGCCCCATGTCGGACACCCCCTTCCGACCGGCCCCGGACCGCACCACGGGCCGCCGCCCGCCCCCGCCAGCTGGACGGGGCCCGGAGCGTACCCGGGAACCCCGCCGGTGCCCGCCCGCGGGTGGGCGGGCCCGGGCAGCGTGCCGCCCGGCGGCGCCTGGGCCCCGACGCCGCAGGCAGCCGGTCCGCGGCCGGGGGTGCTGCCGCCGCCCCCGCAGGAGGCCCCGCGCCCGCCGAAGCGGGTCGACCCGGTCCCCGGCACCCCGTTCGGCGTGGTCCACCTGGACGTGCCCCCGGTGACCTCGGGGCTCGCCATCGGCTCGTTGGTCTCCGGGATCGCCTCGATCCTGGTCTCGCTGCTGGTCTTCTGCTTCGGCATCGCCGGGCCGAACCTCGGCGGCGCCTGGGCGGCCGGGGCGTTCACGGTGCTCGGCGCGCTCGCCGGCGGCGCCGCCATCGTGACCGGGTTGCTGGCCCGCCGGCAGATCCGGCGCCCGGCACCGCCGCCGGGGGTCCGGTTCACCGGGCGGGGACTGGCCGTGGCCGGTCTCAGCTGCGGGGGAGTCGGGCTGCTGCTCAGCCTGCTCGGGCTCGGGGTGGCGCTGGTGGTGCAGCTCACGTGATCCGGTAGGCGGACGGGTCGAACAGCCGCCGCCAGGACACGATGGCGCCGAGTCCGGCGACCGGTCCGCCGGCCGACGAGGGAAGACCGCCGCGGTGGGGGGTCCGCCGGCCGGGCGGAACCGGGGCCCCCGGGTCGATGCGGGGCGAAGCCGGTACACTTGTCGCCGTGGTGCCCGTCGTGGGCGGGCAGGGAAGAGACGATCGGCCGGCGGACCGCGAGGCGGTTGAACCGGACCGCTCCGTTTTGACCTGCGCGGCTGTGGTAGGTACCCTTTCCCCTTGTGCCCGGGCATGCCCGGGCAATGCGTGCGTGCGCTGGCACCGGGATTCCGGTGATCGTGCGGCGGCACGACCAAGTCCAAGATCCGGTGTTTGGAATTTCCTGCGCCGGTGACAGAAACCCGGTACGACGCGCGAGCGGCGCACCGGGGCCGTGACCCGGGCGACACGCCCGACCGCGGGTGCTGGGACCCCCGTCAGGTGGCCCTGGTTGGAATGTAGGAGAGCCGTCCATCAGGTCGGCTAACGAGCAGACAGCGCGGTCGCCTCGCAGCGGCCGAAGGGAGCGGAGAAACCCGGTGCCCACCATCCAGCAGCTGGTCCGAAAGGGCCGCCAGGCCAAGACGACCAAGACCAAGACCCCGGCGCTGAAGGGGTCCCCCCAGCGGCGCGGCGTGTGCACCCGCGTGTACACCACCACCCCGAAGAAGCCGAACTCGGCGCTGCGCAAGGTCGCTCGTGTCAAGCTCAGCAGCCAGATCGAGGTGACCGCCTACATCCCGGGCGTCGGCCACAACCTGCAGGAGCACTCGATCGTGCTCGTCCGCGGTGGCCGGGTGAAGGACCTCCCCGGCGTGCGGTACAAGATCGTTCGCGGTTCGCTGGACACCCAGGGTGTCCGCAACCGCAAGCAGGCGCGCAGCCGCTACGGCGCGAAGAAGGAGAAGAGCTGACATGCCGCGTAAGGGACCCGCTCCGCGGAAGCCGCTGGTCGCTGACCCGGTGTACAACTCGCCGCTGGTCACCCAGCTGGTGAACAAGATCCTGCTGCGCGGCAAGCGCCAGCTCGCCGAGAGCATCGTGTACGCCGCCCTCGAGGGCTGCCGCGAGAAGTCCGGCACCGACCCGGTCGTCACCCTGAAGCGGGCGATGGACAACGTCAAGCCGACCCTCGAGGTGCGCAGCCGCCGCGTCGGTGGCGCCACCTACCAGGTCCCGGTCGAGGTCCGGCCCGCCCGGGCGACCACCCTGGGCCTGCGCTGGCTGGTCACCTACTCCCGCGCCCGGCGCGAGAAGACCATGGTCGAGCGGCTGATGAACGAGCTGCTGGACGCGAGCAACGGCCTTGGTGCCGCCGTCAAGCGGCGCGAGGACACGCACAAGATGGCCGAGTCCAACAAGGCCTTCGCGCACTACCGCTGGTAACACCTTGGTTCCGGCGCCCACGAGGCGCCGGAACCGCCACCAGTTGTGTCGAGACGACGATAAGTAGGGATTGAAGTGGCCGCCGCAGACGCGCTCGCCAACGTACGCAACATCGGCATCATGGCGCACATCGATGCCGGTAAGACCACTACCACCGAGCGGATCCTGTTCTACACCGGTATCACCTACAAGATCGGTGAAGTCCACGAGGGCGCTGCCGTCATGGACTGGATGGAGCAGGAGCAGGAGCGCGGTATCACCATCACTTCCGCCGCCACGAAGTGCGAGTGGAAGGGCCACACGATCCAGATCATCGACACGCCCGGCCACGTCGACTTCACGGTCGAGGTGGAGCGGTCGCTGCGGGTCCTGGACGGTGCGGTCGCGGTCTACGACGGCGTCGCCGGCGTGGAGCCGCAGACGGAGAACGTCTGGCGCCAGGCGGACAAGTACAACGTCCCCCGGATGTGCTTCGTCAACAAGCTGGACCGGACCGGTGCCGACTTCTTCCGCTGCGTGCAGATGATGATCGACCGGCTCAACGCCACCCCGCTGGTCCTCCAGATCCCGATCGGCGCCGAGGCCGACTTCATCGGTGTGGTCGACCTGATCGAGATGCGCGCCCTCACCTGGCGCGGGGAGACCCAGAAGGGTGAGGACTACGCGATCGAGGAGATCCCGGCCGACCTCGCCGACTCCGCCGCGGAGTGGCGCGAGAAGCTGATGGAGACCCTCGCCGACGTCGACGACGCGGTGATGGAGAAGTACCTGGAGGGCGAGGAGATCTCCGTCGAGGAGATCAAGGCCGCCATCCGCCGGGCCACCATCGCCGGCAAGGCCAACCCCGTCTTCACCGGCACCGCCTTCAAGAACAAGGGCATCCAGCCCATGCTCGACGCGGTCGTCGCGTACCTGCCGTCGCCGCTGGACATCCCGGCCATCGAGGGCACCGCGACCGACGGCGAGACCCCGATGCAGCGGAAGCCGTCCACCTCGGAGCCGTTCTCGGGCCTGGCCTTCAAGATCCAGACCGACAAGCACCTTGGCAAGCTCACCTACGTCCGGGTCTACTCCGGCGTGGTCGAGTCCGGGACCCAGGTGGTCAACTCCACCAAGGACCGCAAGGAGCGGATCGGCAAGATCTACCAGATGCACGCCAACAAGCGGGAGGAGCGCAGCTCCGCCAAGGCTGGCGACATCATCGCGGTGCAGGGTCTCAAGCAGACCACCACCGGTGACACGCTGTGCGACCCGGCGAACCCGGTCATCCTGGAGTCGATGACCTTCCCGGAGCCGGTCATCGAGGTCGCCATCGAGCCGAAGACCAAGGCCGACCAGGAGAAGCTCAGCACCGCCATCCAGCGGCTGGCCGAGGAGGACCCGACCTTCCGCGTCAAGCTGGATGAGGAGACCGGCCAGACGGTCATCTCCGGCATGGGTGAGCTGCACCTGGACATCCTGGTCGACCGGATGCGCCGCGAGTTCAACGTCGAGGCGAACATCGGTAAGCCGCAGGTGGCGTACCGCGAGACCATCCGCCGCACGGTGGAGAAGGTCGAGTACACCCACAAGAAGCAGACCGGTGGTTCCGGCCAGTACGCCCGCGTGATCGTGAGCATCGAGCCGCTGCCGCTGGACAACGACTCGCCGACCTACGAGTTCGCCAACGCCGTCACCGGTGGCCGCATCCCGCGGGAGTTCATCCCCTCGGTGGACGCGGGTGCCCAGGACGCGATGCAGTACGGCATTCTCGCCGGCTTCCCGCTGGTGGGTGTCAAGCTGACGCTGCTGGACGGCCAGTACCACGAGGTCGACTCGTCGGAAATGGCATTCAAGATCGCCGGTTCGATGGTGATGAAGGAGGCGGCCCGCAAGGCCGACCCCGCGCTGCTCGAGCCGATGATGGCTGTTGAGGTCACCACTCCGGAGGAGAACATGGGTGACGTCATCGGCGACCTCAACTCCCGGCGCGGCATCATCCAGGCGATGGAGGAGCGTCACGGCGCCCGC
This sequence comes from Micromonospora sp. NPDC047738, assembly GCF_040642675.1. Classification (NCBI taxonomy): domain Bacteria; kingdom Bacillati; phylum Actinomycetota; class Actinomycetes; order Micromonosporales; family Micromonosporaceae; genus Micromonospora; species Micromonospora sp. NPDC047738. Next base: position 145,535 of record NZ_JBEYSO010000008.1, on the reverse strand, counting down.
ATCGTCCGGGCCCTGGTGCCGTTGTCGGAGATGTTCGGCTACGTCGGCGACCTGCGGTCGAAGACCCAGGGCCGGGCTAGCTACAGCATGCAGTTCGACTCCTACGCCGAGGTTCCGCAGAGCGTGGCGAAGGAGATCATCGCCAAGGCGACTGGTGAGTGACGCTCACCTGAGCTGATCCGATGAGCCGGGGCTGGTCGCGGGAGGGATCTCCCGCCCGCGGCCACCTCGGGCGAGTTGTGTGAATCCGGGCCTGTAGGCTTCATCGCCGCAGAACCCACAAAGGCTCTCCGGCCGTCAGGTCGGAAAGGCTGTCGACAGAGTCCTAAGCGCCGACCCGGCGCACCGGGGCGAACGAACCAAGAAAGTCCACAGGAGGACACCAGTGGCGAAGGCGAAGTTCGAGCGGACTAAGCCGCACGTCAACATCGGCACCATTGGTCACATCGACCACGGTAAGACGACGCTGACGGCGGCCATCACCAAGGTCCTGCACGACCAGTACCCGGACCTGAACCCGTACACGCCGTTCGACGAGATCGACAAGGCGCCGGAGGAGAAGGCCCGCGGCATCACGATCTCGATCGCGCACGTCGAGTACCAGACCGAGGCGCGTCACTACGCGCACGTCGACTGCCCCGGTCACGCCGACTACATCAAGAACATGATCACCGGTGCCGCCCAGATGGACGGCGCGATCCTGGTGGTGGCGGCGACCGACGGCCCGATGCCGCAGACCCGCGAGCACGTGCTGCTGGCCCGTCAGGTCGGCGTGCCGTACATCGTCGTGGCGCTCAACAAGAGCGACATGGTCGACGACGAGGAGCTCCTGGAGCTCGTCGAGCTCGAGGTCCGCGAGCTGCTCTCCTCGCAGGAGTACCCGGGTGACGACCTGCCGGTCGTCCGGGTCTCGGCGCTGAAGGCCCTCGAGGGCGACCCGGAGTGGACCGGGAAGCTCCTGGACCTGATGAACGCCGTCGACACCGCGATCCCGCAGCCGGAGCGCGAGACCGAGAAGCCGTTCCTCATGCCGATCGAGGACGTCTTCACCATCACCGGCCGCGGCACCGTGGTCACGGGTCGCGCCGAGCGCGGCATCCTCAAGCCGAACGAGGAGGTGGAGATCGTCGGCATCCGCGAGAAGTCGATGAAGACCACCTGCACCGGCATCGAGATGTTCCGCAAGCTGCTCGACGAGGCCCGCGCGGGCGAGAACGTCGGTCTGCTGCTCCGCGGCATCAAGCGCGAGGACGTCGAGCGCGGCATGGTCGTCATCAAGCCGGGCACCACGACCCCGCACACGGAGTTCGAGGCGACGGTCTACATCCTCTCCAAGGAGGAGGGTGGCCGCCACACCCCGTTCTTCCAGAACTACCGTCCGCAGTTCTACTTCCGGACCACGGACGTCACCGGCGTCGTCACGCTGCCCGAGGGTACCGAGATGGTCATGCCGGGCGACAACACCACGATGACCGTGAAGCTGATCCAGCCCATCGCGATGGAGGAGAACCTCAAGTTCGCGATCCGGGAGGGTGGCCGTACGGTCGGCGCGGGTCGCGTCACCAAGATCATCAAGTGAGCTGGGTAACCCCGATTAGCGTCGCCGCCGGTCGTGCGGCATACTAGTCAGGTTGCGTAACGACGGTCAGTCGCCTGCGTCCGGTGTCTGCTGGACCTCCGGGTGACCGACAGTCTCGCGTAGGGTGGTTGATCGCCCCTGGCGGTCAACCACCCTCGCGCGGCGTCCAGGTCGCGGTAACGCGATCGGCGCCATGACCCACCGCGTGGTCGGAGAACCGCTCCGGAGTCCCGGGGCGGAGCCCGGCCCACGGGCGCGACACGCCCGACCGCGGGGGTCGGCGGAAGTGGGCCTGTGCCAGCCGGTACAGGCGCCCGCAACACAGCGGCATCGAGAGAAGGAACAGAAGCCACCATGGCGGGACAGAAGATCCGCATCCGGCTCAAGGCCTATGACCACGAGGTCGTCGACTCCTCGGCTCGGAAGATCGTCGAGACGGTGACGCGTACCGGGGCGCAGGTCGCTGGCCCGGTGCCGCTGCCCACGGAGATCAACCGTTTCTGCGTTATCCGCTCGCCGCACAAGTACAAGGACTCGCGCGAGCACTTCGAGATGCGCACGCACAAGCGGCTGATCGACATCATCGACCCGACCCCGAAGACGGTCGACTCGCTCATGCGCCTCGACCTGCCGGCTGGCGTCGACATCGAGATCAAGCTGTAGGGACCGGACAAATGGACAGGCAAGTCAAGGGGATCCTGGGCGCCAAGCTCGGCATGACCCAGGTCTGGGACAACAACCGCGTTGTCCCGGTGACCGTGGTTCAGGCCGGCCCGTGCGTCGTGAGCCAGGTTCGTAGCGCCGACAAGGACGGCTACTCCGCGGTCCAGCTGGCGTACGGGGCCATCGACCCGCGCAAGGTCAAGAAGCCGATCGCCGGGCACTACGCCAAGGCGGACGTCGCGCCGCGCCGGCACATCGTCGAGCTGCGCACCGTCGACGCCGCGGACTACTCGCTGGGCCAGGAGGTCACGGTCGAGGAGTTCCCGGCCGGCGTCACCATCGACGTCACCGGCAAGACCAAGGGCAAGGGCTACGCCGGCCCGATGAAGCGGCACGGCTTCCACGGTCTGCGCGCCAGCCACGGTGTCGAGCGCAAGCACCGCTCGCCGGGCTCCATCGGCGCGTGCGCGACCCCGGGTCGCGTCTTCAAGGGCACCCGGATGGCGGGTCGGATGGGTGGCGTGCGCTACACCGTCCAGAACCTGACCGTCCAGGCGGTCGACACCGAGAACAACCTCCTGCTCGTCCGTGGCGCCATCCCCGGCCCCAAGGGCGCGCTGGTCCTGGTCCGTACCGCGGCCAAGAGCAAGGCGAAGAAGGGCGGTGCGGCCAAGTGACCACCGTTGACGTCCTCAGCGTCGAAGGCACCAAGAGCGGCTCCGTCGAGCTGCCGGCCGACATCTTCGACGCCCAGGCCAACATCGCGCTGATGCACCAGGTCGTGGTGGCTCAGCTCGCGGCGGCCCGGCAGGGCACGCACAAGGCCAAGACCCGCGGCGAGGTCTCCGGTGGAGGCAAGAAGCCGTACAAGCAGAAGGGCACCGGTCGTGCCCGCCAGGGCTCGACCCGCGCGCCGCAGTTCGCCGGCGGTGGCGTGGTCCACGGCCCGGTGCCGCGCGACTACAGCCAGCGCACCCCGAAGAAGATGAAGGCCGCCGCCCTGCGTGGCGCCCTCTCCGACCGGGCCCGCGCCGGCCAGGTGCACGTCGTCGAGGCGTTCGTCTCGGGCGAGAAGCCGTCGACCAAGGCCGCGCTGGCCACGCTCGCGAAGCTGACCGACGCCCGTCGCGTCCTGGTCGTGCTGAGCAGCACCGACGAGCTGAACTGGGTGTCGCTGCGCAACGAGCCGCGGGTGCACCTGATCGAGGCCGGCCAGCTCAACACGTACGACGTGCTGGTCGCCGACGACGTGGTCTTCACCAAGGAGGCCCTGGACGAGTTCCTGGGCGTTCCCGCCGAGACCACCGAGGAGGGTGGCAAGTGAGCACGATCGCCGATCCGCGCGACATCATCGTCGCGCCGGTCGTCTCGGAGAAGAGCTACAGCGAGCTGAACCGCAACTGGTACACCTTCCTGGTGCACCCGGACGCGAACAAGACCGAGATCAAGATCGCTATCCAGCAGATCTTCAACGTCCGCGTCCTGACGGTCAACACGCTCAACCGCGAGGGCAAGCGCAAGCGCACCAAGACCGGCTTCGGTCAGCGCAAGGCCACCAAGCGGGCGATCGTGAAGCTGGCTGACGGTGACCGTATCGAGGCCTTCGGCGGCCCGGTCAGCTGAGGGGTGTAGACAATGGCTATCCGTAAGTACAAGCCGACGACGCCGGGCCGGCGTGGCTCGAGCGTCGCCGACTTCGCCGAGATCACCCGGTCGACGCCCGAGAAGTCGCTGCTGGCCCCGCTGCCGAAGAAGGGCGGTCGCAACGCCCACGGCCGGATCACCACGCGGCACCACGGTGGCGGCCACAAGCGCCAGTACCGTCTGATCGACTTCAAGCGGGTCGACAAGGACGGCGTGCCGGCGAAGGTCGCGCACATCGAGTACGACCCGAACCGCACCGCGCGGATCGCGCTGCTGCACTACGCCGACGGCGAGAAGCGTTACATCATCGCGCCGAAGGACCTGAAGCAGGGCGACGCGGTGGAGTCGGGCCCGAGCGCCGACATCAAGCCGGGCAACAACCTGCCGCTGCGCAACATCCCGGTCGGTACCACGATCCACAACGTGGAGCTGCGTCCGGGCGGTGGCGCCAAGCTGGCCCGCTCGGCCGGCGTCGGTATCCAGCTGCTCGGCCGTGAGGGCGCGTACGCGACCCTCCGCATGCCGTCCGGTGAGATCCGGCGGGTCGACGTGCGCTGCCGGGCCAGCATCGGCGAGATCGGCAACGCCGACCAGTCGAACATCAACTGGGGTAAGGCCGGCCGGATGCGGTGGAAGGGCAAGCGCCCGACTGTCCGTGGTGTCGCGATGAACCCGGTCGACCACCCGCACGGTGGTGGTGAGGGTAAGACCTCCGGTGGTCGCCACCCGGTCAACCCGCAGGGTAAGCCCGAGGGCCGCACCCGTCGTAAGGGCCAGCCGAGCGACCGGCTGATCGTCCGCCGCCGCTACGCCACCCGCAAGCGCGGCTAACAGGAGAGCTGACAGATGCCTCGCAGCCTGAAGAAGGGCCCGTTCGTCGACGACCACCTGCTCAAGAAGGTGGAGACGCAGAACGACAAGGGCTCGAAGAACGTCATCAAGACCTGGTCGCGGCGCTCGACGATCATCCCCGAGATGCTCGGGCACACGATCGCCGTGCACGACGGACGCAAGCACGTCCCGGTGTTCGTGACCGAGGCCATGGTCGGGCACAAGCTCGGCGAGTTCGCGCTGACCCGCACGTTCAAGGGTCACGAGAAGGACGACCGGAAGAGCCGCCGGCGCTGACGCCGCGGGCATACGGATAGAGGAACAAGGGGTTACAGCGATGCCAGGAAAGGGCGACGCTCCGGTGCTTCCGGGCGCGCGGGCGGTTGCGCGGCACGTGCGCATCTCGCCGATGAAGGCGCGCCGGGTGGTCAACCTCGTCCGCGGCCTGCCCGCGAAGGAGGCGCTCACGGTGCTGCAGTTCGCGCCGCAGGCTGCGAGCGAGCAGGTGTACAAGGTGCTCGCGAGCGCGATCGCCAACGCGGAGAACAACGAGCGGCTGGACCCCGACGCGCTGCTCGTCAGCGAGGCGTTCGTCGACGAGGGCCCGACCATGAAGCGGTTCCGGCCGCGGGCGCAGGGCCGGGCGTACCGGATCCGCAAGCGCACCTGCCACATCACCGTGGCGGTCGAGGCGGTGGCGCCGGCCGCGCCGAAGAAGTCGGCGAAGAAGGCCGCTCCGGCCAAGCAGGCCGCGGCCGCCGAGGGGCAGAGCACGACGGAGGGTGCCGAGTAATGGGTCAGAAGGTTCACCCGACCGGATTCCGGCTCGGCATCTCGACCGACTGGAAGTCCCGCTGGTTCGCGGACAAGCTCTACAAGGACTACATCGGCGAGGACGTCAAGATCCGCCGGATGATGTCCAAGGGGCTGGAGCGCGCCGGCATCTCCAAGGTAGACATCGAGCGCACCCGGGACCGGGTCCGCGTCGACATCCACACCGCCCGGCCGGGCATCGTCATCGGCCGTAAGGGTGCGGAGGCCGACCGGATCCGGGGCGAGCTGGAGAAGCTCACCGGCAAGCAGGTTCAGCTGAACATCATCGAGGTGAAGAGCCCCGAGTCGGACGCGCAGCTGGTCGCCCAGGGCGTCGCCGAGCAGCTGTCCAGCCGGGTCAGCTTCCGTCGGGCCATGCGCAAGGCGATGCAGTCCGCGATGAAGAACCCGGTCTGCAAGGGCATCCGGGTGCAGGTCTCGGGCCGTCTCGGCGGCGCCGAGATGAGCCGGACCGAGTTCTACCGCGAGGGCCGGGTTCCGCTGCACACGCTGCGGGCCAACATCGAGTACGGCTTCTTCGAGGCCCGTACCACCTTCGGCCGGATCGGCGTGAAGGTCTGGATCTACAAGGGCGACGCCGTCCCGGGCCGGGAGGCTCCGGCCGAGGCCGGTCCGTCCCGCCCGCGCCGTGAGCGCGGCGAGCGTCCCGAGCGGCCGCGCCGTGGCCGGTCGGGTTCGTCCGGCACGACCGCCGGCGGCACCGAGGCCGGCCGGGCTGCCGCGACCACCATCGCGCAGCAGGCCGAGACGCCGAGCGGCGAGCCGATCGACAGCGGTGCTGTCGCCGCGGCCGCGTCGACTCCGGCAGAAACGCAGCAGGAGGGCTGACAGATGCTGATGCCGCGCAAGCCCCCGAAGGGCTTCCGCAAGCCGCACCACCCGGACCGCCACGGCGCGTCCAAGGGTGGTAACCGGGTGGTGTTCGGCGAGTTCGGGATCCAGGCTCTCGAGCCGGCGTACGTGACCAACCGCCAGATCGAGTCGGCGCGTATCGCGATGACCCGGCACATCAAGCGTGGTGGCAAGGTCTGGATCACGATCTTCCCGGACCAGGCCCTCACCAAGAAGCCGGCGGAAACCCGGATGGGTTCCGGTAAGGGTTCGCCCGAGTGGTGGGTCGCCAACGTCAAGCCGGGGCGGGTCCTCTTCGAGATGTCCTTCCCCAACGAGCAGATCGCGCGAGAGGCGATGCGTCGCGCGATCCACAAGCTCCCGATGAAGTGCCGCATTGTTACGCGCGAAGTGGGTGAATCCTGATGGCAGCGGGCGTCAAGGCCTCCGAGCTGCGTGAGCTCTCCGAGGAGGAGCTGGTCACGAAGCTGCGTGAGGCGAAGGCGGAGCTGTTCAACCTCCGCGTGCAGGCCGCAACCGGGCAGCTGGACAACAACCGGCGGCTGCAGGTCATCCGTCGGGAGATCGCCCGGATCTACACGATCATGCGTGAGCGTGAGCTGGGTCTCTCGGCCGCGCCGACTGAGGTGACTGCATCATGAGTGAGAACACCACCACCGCCGCCGCGCGGGCCCGCCGCAAGGTGCGTGAGGGCCTCGTGGTCAGCGACAAGATGGAAAAGACCGTCGTGGTCGAGGTCGAGGACCGGGTCAAGCACGCGCTGTACGGCAAGATCATGCGCCGGACCAGCAAGCTCAAGGTCCACGACGAGCAGAACTCCGCCGGGATCGGCGACCGGGTCCTGATCATGGAGACCCGGCCGCTGTCCGCCACCAAGCGGTGGCGGCTCGTGGAGATCCTCGAGAAGGCCAAGTAGCGAAGGCTCGAGCTCGGCCGGCATCGGTCGGGCGCAGGTTCCGCCAGGCTCCGGCCGCCTCTGGGCGGCCGGAGAACCGGCAGACATAGGAGATAGACGTGATTCAGCAGGAGTCGCGACTGCGCGTCGCCGACAACACGGGTGCCCGGGAGATCCTGTGCATCCGGGTTCTCGGTGGCTCCGGTCGGCGCTACGCGAGCATCGGCGACGTCATCGTGGCCACGGTCAAGGACGCGATCCCCGGTGCCGGTGTGAAGAAGGGCGACGTCGTCAAGGCCGTCGTCGTTCGCACCGCCAAGGAGAAGCGGCGGCCGGACGGCTCGTACATCCGCTTCGACGAGAACGCCGCCGTCATCATCAAGGACGGTGGGGACCCGCGCGGTACCCGTATCTTCGGCCCGGTGGGCCGGGAGCTGCGGGACAAGCGGTTCATGAAGATCATCTCTCTCGCGCCGGAGGTGTTGTGACCGTGAAGGTCAAGAAGGGCGACACGGTCGTCGTCATCGCCGGCAAGGACAAGGGCGCCAAGGGCAAGGTCATCGCGGCCTACCCGCGGCAGGACAAGGTCCTGGTCGAGGGCGTGAACCGGGTCAAGAAGCACACCCGCATCAGCACCACCCAGCGTGGCGCCAAGACCGGTGGCATCGTCACCCAGGAGGCCCCGATCCACGTCTCGAACGTGCAGGTCCTGGACTCCGACGGCAAGCCGACCCGCGTCGGTTACCGGATCGACGAGAACGGCCAGAAGGTCCGCATCGCGCGTAGCACCGGTAAGGACCTGTGATGACCACGGCTACCGAAACCAAGACCATGCCGCGCCTCAAGGAGCGGTACCGCAACGAGATCGTGGCCGAGCTGCAGAAGCAGCACAACTACGGCAACCCCATGCAGGTGCCGCGGTTGGTCAAGATCGTCGTCAACATGGGTGTCGGCGAGGCCGCTCGGGACGCCAAGCTGATCGACGGCGCGGTTCGCGACCTGGCCACCATCACCGGCCAGAAGCCGCAGGTGCGGCGGGCGACCAAGTCCATCGCGCAGTTCAAGCTCCGTGAGGGCATGCCGATCGGCGCGAAGGTGACCCTGCGCGGCGACCGGATGTGGGAGTTCCTGGACCGGCTGCTGTCCATCGCGCTGCCGCGTATCCGCGACTTCCGCGGCCTCGACGGGCGCAAGCTCGACGGGCACGGCAACTACACGTTCGGTCTGACCGAGCAGTCGGTGTTCCACGAGATCGACCAGGACAAGATCGATCGCCAGCGGGGCATGGACATCACGGTGGTCACGACCGCCACGACCGACGACGAGGGCCGGGCGCTGCTCAAGCTCCTGGGCTTCCCGTTCAAGGAGAACTGAGATGGCCAAGAAGGCGCTGATCCTCAAGGCGGCCGCGAAGCCGAAGTTCTCGGTTCGCGCGTACACCCGCTGCCAGCGGTGCGGGCGTCCGAAGGCGGTCTACCGCAAGTTCGGTCTCTGCCGGGTGTGCATCCGGGAGATGGCCCACCGCGGTGAGCTGCCCGGCGTGTCCAAGGCTTCCTGGTAATAGCTATTGCTCTTCGCCGTAGGCCCCGGGCGTGCCCGGGGAACCGCGGCGAGAAAGGCTGACGAATTCCATGACGATGACCGACCCGATCGCAGACATGCTCACGCGTCTGCGTAACGCCAACCAGGCGTACCACGACCGGGTGACGATGCCCTACTCGAAGATCAAGGCGAACATCGCCGAGGTCCTCAAGGCCGAGGGTTACATCGCCACCTGGTCGGTCGAGGAGCCCGAGGAGGGCGCCGTCGGCAAGCGACTGGTCGTCGAGCTGAAGTACGGCCAGAACCGGGAGCGGAGCCTGGCCGGCATCAAGCGCGTGTCCAAGCCCGGTCTGCGGGTTTACGCCAAGTCGGACGGGCTCCCGCGGGTGCTCGGCGGGCTGGGCGTGGCGATCATTTCGACGTCCCAGGGGCTGCTCACCGACCGGCAGGCCCGCAAGCGGAGCGTTGGCGGGGAAGTCCTCGCCTTCGTCTGGTAACGGGAGACAGGTAGAAATGTCGCGTATTGGACGTAAGTCGATCCCGGTGCCAGCCGGCGTCGACATCACGATCGACGGCCAGACCGTCAAGGTCAAGGGCCCGAAGGGCGAGCTGACCCACGTCCTCGCCGAGCCGATCACGGCGGAGCGGGGCGAGGACGGCGCGCTGCACGTCAACCGGCCGAACGACGAGCGCAAGGCCAAGGAGCTGCACGGCCTGAGCCGTACGCTGGTCGCCAACATGATCGTCGGCGTGACCGAGGGCTACCGCAAGAGCCTCGAGATCGCCGGCACCGGTTACCGCGTCACCGCCAAGGGCAAGGACCTCGAGTTCGCGCTCGGGTTCTCGCACCCGGTGCTCGTGCCGGCGCCGGAGGGCATCACCTTCACGGTGGAGAAGCCGACGCTGTTCCACGTGGCCGGCATCGACAAGCAGCAGGTCGGTGAGATCGCCGCCAACATCCGGAAGATCCGCCCGCCGGAGCCCTACAAGGGCAAGGGCGTCAAGTACCAGGGCGAGGTCATCCGCCGCAAGGCTGGAAAGGCAGGTAAGAAGTGAGCGCCACGCTGCTCAAGCGCCGCCGCGGCGTCGCCGCCAAGCGTGCCGTCGGGCGTGCGCGTCGGCACTTCCGGGTCCGCAAGAACATCAGCGGCACCGCCGAGCGTCCCCGCCTGGTCGTCACCCGCTCCCTGCGGCACATCGTCGCCCAGATCGTGGACGACACCAAGGGTCACACCCTGGCGTCGGCCTCGACCCTGGACGCCTCGCTGCGCGGCGCCGAGGGCGACAAGAGCGCCCTGGCCGGCAAGGTCGGCGCCCTGCTCGCCGAGCGGGCCAAGGCCGCCGGCATCTCGAAGGTCGTCTTCGACCGCGGTGGCAACCGGTACGCGGGGCGGGTCGCCGCGCTTGCCGACGCCGCCCGCGAAGCCGGGCTCGAGTTCTAGAAACCCCGTCACGAGAGAGAAGGAAGGCTGCTGATGCCAGGTCAACAGCGCCGTGGCGGCGGGTCCGGTGGCAACGAGGGTGGTCGCCGCGACAACCGCCGTGAGGGCGGCCGCGGAAACGCGCCCGTCGAGAAGACCCCGCACCTTGAGCGGGTCGTCGCGATCAACCGCGTCGCCAAGGTCGTGAAGGGTGGTCGTCGCTTCAGCTTCACCGCCCTGGTGATCGTGGGCGACGGCGACGGCACCGTCGGCGTGGGCTACGGAAAGGCCAAGGAGGTGCCCGCGGCGATCGCCAAGGGTGTCGAGGAGGCCAAGAAGCACTTCTTCAAGGTGCCGCGGATCGGCGCCTCGATCCCGCACCCGGTGCAGGGCGAGGACGCGGCCGGCGTGGTGCTGCTCAAGCCGGCCTCGGCCGGTACGGGCGTCATCGCCGGTGGTCCGGTGCGCGCCGTGCTGGAGTGCGCGGGCATCCACGACGTGCTCTCCAAGAGCCTCGGCTCGTCCAACCCGATCAACATCGTGCACGCCACGGTGGCGGCCCTGAAGGCGCTCGAGTCGCCGGAGGCGGTCGCGGCCCGTCGTGGTCTGCCGGTCGAGGACGTCGCGCCGGCCGCGATGCTGGCGTCCCGGGCGGGGGTGGCTTCCTGATGGCGCGCCTGAAGGTCACCCAGGTCCGGTCCGAGATCGGGACCAAGAAGAACCAGCGTGACTCGCTGCGTTCGCTCGGTCTCAAGCGGATCAACGACGTGGTGGTCAAGGAGGACCGGCCGGAGATCCGCGGCATGATCTTCGCGGTCAACCACCTCGTGAAGGTCGAGGAGGTCGAGTAATGACGATCAAGGTCCACCACCTGCGTCCGGCGCCGGGGGCCAAGACCGAGAAGACCCGGGTGGGTCGCGGTGAGGGCTCCAAGGGCAAGACCGCCGGCCGCGGTACCAAGGGTTCGAAGGCCCGGAAGAACATCTCGCCGGCGTTCGAGGGTGGGCAGATGCCCATCCACATGCGCCTGCCGAAGATGAAGGGCTTCAAGAACAAGTTCAAGGTCGTCTTCCAGGTGGTCAACCTGGACCGGCTCGCCGAGCTCTTCCCGAACGGCGGCCAGGTCGGCCCGGTCGAGCTGGTCGAGGCCGGCGCGGTCCGCAAGGGCCAGCCGGTCAAGGTGCTCGGCACCGGCGACCTCGGCGGTGTGGCCCTCCAGGTGTCGGCGCACGCGTTCAGCGCGTCGGCCAAGGAGAAGATCACCGCTGCCGGTGGCTCGGTCACCGAGCTGTAAGGCACGACACATGGCGCCCGCTCAGGTCCGCGTGACTGGGCGGGCGCCATGGTCTACCTGGCGAATGTGCGCCGGGTAACATCGGATTCGTTTTATGTAGCCGGGCGCATCTGCCCCGACCGGGATCGGGCTGTTAGAGTCCCATCCCAGCTATGGATATCGGGCACTCGCCCGGCACCCACCCCGGATCCGCCAGGAATCAGACCGGCGGCCCGCGTCGCGCAGGAGGAAGAAGTTGCTGTCCGCCTTTCTCAGTGCGTTCCGTACGCCTGACCTGCGCAAGAAGCTGCTGTTCACAGTAGGCATCATCGCGGTCTACCGGCTCGGCGCCACTCTGCCCAGCCCCGGCGTCTCGTACGGCAACGTCCAGAAGTGCCTCGACGCCATCCAGGGCGGCGGCACCGGCGTGCTGAACCTGCTGGACCTCTTCAGCGGTGGCGCGCTGCTGCAGCTCTCGGTCTTCGCGCTGGGCATCATGCCCTACATCACCGCGTCGATCATCCTGCAGCTGCTGACCGTGGTCATCCCGCGGCTGGAGCAGCTCCGCAAGGAGGGCCAGGCCGGCCAGGCGAAGATCACCCAGTACACCCGCTACCTGACCCTGGGTCTGGGCATCCTCCAGTCCTCGGCGTTCGTGGCGCTGGCCCGCTCCGGGCAGCTCTTCCAGAACCGCTGCGACCAGTGGCCGATCGTCCCCCGAGACACCGGCATCCCGGACTGGCTGACCCTGGGCATCCTGGTCATGACCATGACCGCCGGCACCGGTGTGGTGATGTGGCTCGGCGAGCTGATCACCGACCGCGGCGTCGGCAACGGCATGTCCGTGCTGATCTTCACCTCGATCGCCGCCCGGCTCCCCAGCGAGGGCTGGAAGATCAAGACCACCAAGGGCTGGGGGATGTTCCTCCTCGTCATCGCCCTGGTGCTGGTGGTCATCTGCGCGGTCACCTTCATCGAGCAGGCCCAGCGCCGGATCCCGGTGCAGTACGCCAAGCGCATGATCGGCCGGCGGATGTACGGCGGCACCTCCACCTACATCCCGCTGAAGGTGAACCAGGCCGGCGTCATCCCGGTCATCTTCGCCTCGTCGCTGCTCTACCTGCCGACGCTCGCGCTCCAGTTCTTCGACCAGACCAACCCGGGCAAGACCCAGGCCTGGATCCAGAACCACATCGTGAAGGCGAGCGCGCCGGAGCACATCGCGATCTACTTCCTGCTGATCATCTTCTTCACGTACTTCTACGTGTCGATCACGTTCAACCCGACCGAGGTCGCGGACAACATGAAGAAGTACGGCGGCTTCGTACCGGGCATCCGCCCCGGCAAGCCGACCGCCGAGTACCTCGACTTCATCCTCAGCCGGATCACCCTGCCGGGTGCGCTCTACCTGGGCATCATCGCGATCCTGCCGAACTTCTTCTTCATCTGGCTCGACAACCAGCAGTTCCAGAACTTCCCGTTCGGCGGCACCGCTGTGCTCATCATGGTCGGCGTCGGTCTGGAGACCGTGAAGCAGATCGAGAGCCAACTCATGCAGCGGAACTACGAAGGGTTCCTGCGGTAGATGCGACTCGTTCTGGTTGGCCCGCCGGGCGCGGGCAAGGGCACACAGGCGGAGTTCATCGCCGCTCACCTGTCGGTGCCGAAGATCTCGACCGGGGACATCTTCCGGGCGAACGTCTCCCAGGGCACCCCGCTCGGCGTCGAGGCCAAGCGATACATGGACGCCGGCAAGCTGGTCCCGGACGAGGTCACCATCAACATGGTGCGGGACCGGCTCGCCGAGCCGGACGCCAGTGAGGGCTTCCTGCTCGACGGCTTCCCCCGTACCACCCCGCAGGCCGCCGCGCTGGACAAGCTCCTCGCCGACCTCGGCACCGCGCTGGACCTGGTGCTGGAGCTGGTCGTCGACGACGACGAGGTGATCCGGAGGCTGTCCGGCCGGCGTACCTGCCGGGGCTGCGGCAAGATCTGGCACGTCGAGTTCGACGCCACCACCCGCGAGGGGATCTGCGACCGCTGCGGCGCCGAGCTGTTCCAGCGGGACGACGACAAGCCGGAGACCATCGCCGCCCGGCTCCGGGAGTACGCCGAGAAGACCGCGCCGCTGGTCGACTACTACGGCGCCCAGGGCAAGCTCGTCGGCATCGACGCGACCGGGCCGGTGGAGGACGTCACCGTCCGCGCCATCGACGCCCTCCGTTCCTACGGCGGCTGACGTCCCGCCGGCCTCTGGCGGATAGAGTGCGAACAGCGGGGTACGTGCGACGTGCCCCGCTGTTCCGCGCAACGAAAGGTAACGCCTCCATGCGTCGTCCCCAGCTGGACATCCAGCTGAAGACCCCCGACCAGATCGAGATGATGCGGGCTGCCGGTCTGGTGGTGGCCCGCGCGCTGCGTCGGATGCGGGAGGCGGTTGCCCCCGGTGTGAGCACGGCCGACCTGGACGCGATCGCCGAGGCCACCATCCGGGAGGCCGGTGCCGTGCCGTCGTTCAAGGGCTACCACGGCTACCCGGCGTCGATCTGTTCCTCGGTCAACGAGCAGGTGGTGCACGCCATCCCGTCGTCCAAGCAGGTGCTCCGCGAGGGTGACCTGATCTCGATCGACTGCGGCGCGGTGCTCAACGGGTGGCACGGCGACGCCGCGATCACCGTCGGCGTCGGCGAGGCCGACCCGGCCCTGCTGAAGATGGCGGCCGTGGCCGAGGACGCGATGTGGGCCGGGATCGCCGCCGCCGCCCGGGGTGCCGCCGGCGGGAAGGGCCGGCTCACCGACATCTCCCACGCGGTGGAGCACGCGGTCCGCAAGGCCGGCCGCTACGGCATCGTCGACGGGTACGGCGGGCACGGCATCGGCACCGAGATGCACCAGGACCCGCACGTGCTCAACCACGGGCGCCCCGGCAAGGGCCCCCGGCTGGTGCCCGGCATGGCGCTGGCGATCGAGCCGATGATCACCATGGGCTCGCCGCGTACGGTCGAGCAGGCCGACGGCTGGACGGTGGTCACCCGGGACGGCTCCGTGGCGGCGCACGTCGAGCACTCGATGGCCCTGCTGAACGACGGTGTGTGGGTGCTTACCGCGGAGGACGGCGGCCGGGCCCGGCTCGGCGACCTGGTCACCGCCCGCCAGCCGGCCGACTCGCCTGCGGTCTGACGGTTTCCGGGTGTCGGCCGCGCCGACCCTGCCTTCGCTAGGCACGTGTGAACGAGTCGGCGGCCGGGCGGTGGCGCCGGCGACACCTCGGGCTGCTGGCGGTTGCCCAGGCGGGGTGACGCCGGCCGGCGGGGAGTCCGATCCGTTCGCGGCATCCGGTTCCCAGCGTGCCGATTGGGCGTTCTCGGTCGATCGCAGGCCGCCTGCGCCGATCGTTCGGGCAGGGGCGTTACTGCGAAGTGGCCCGGCGCTGTCATGCTTGCCTTCATGGACGGGGAGAGGGAGATGCGGGCGGCCGACACCGACCGGCAGGCGACGGCGGAACGGCTCCGGACGGCCCTGGAAGAGGGCCGGCTCGACCTGCACGAGTACGACGAGCGGTTGGGCCGGACGTACGGCGCGAAGACGTACGCCGAACTGGCCGAGATCGTGGCCGACCTGCCGGGTCCGGCGCCAGCGCAGCGATCCGCCCTGGCGCCCGCACCGCCCGGCCCCCTGCCGGCGAGCGAGGGAGGGGCCGCCGCGGCGGCACGCCCGTCCGGCTGGCTGCTCGGGATCTGGTCGCCCTGGTTGCGGGTGGCCGCCGTGCTGATCCCGATCTGGCTGATCGTCTCGATCGGCTCCGGCAACTTCTCCGGCTACTGGCCGGCCTGGGTGCTCGGCCCTTGGGGCGCCCTCCTGCTGTTGCGGACGGTGGGCGTGTCCGACGGCGGGCCGCACCCGACCCAGCGCCGCCAGGCACGGCGGGAACGGTGGCGGGGCCGGTGACCGACGTGCTGTGGCCAGCGCCACAGCACGTCGCCGAGGCCGGATGGATTTCCACCGTCGAGTGGCCGGATGCGCGGCCGGTTTGGCGACGGCGCGCAGGCGGGCGTACACTTTCTGATCGGCGCACAGCGTCCACTCCGGCATGCCCACCCAGCGCTTCGGTGGGAGCTGGAGCCGCGGCTGGCGCGGGTTTCCTGATCTTGGTCAGTTCACCCGTGTAAGACGTTGTGGGCCGTCCGGAGCAACCGACGTCAGGACAGCGGAGGACATGCCGAAAAAAGACGGAGCCATCGAGATCGAGGGTCGGGTCATCGAGCCCCTGCCGAACGCCATGTTCCGCGTGGAGCTCGCGAACGGCCACAAGGTGCTGGCTCACATCAGCGGCAAGATGCGGCAGCACTACATCCGCATCCTGCCGGAGGACCGGGTCGTCGTCGAACTCTCGCCGTACGACCTGACCCGCGGGCGCATCGTCTACCGCTACAAGTAAGCCTGACGACGGCCGGGAAGTCCCCGTGTCCGTCTTCGACGTCCGGCGTCGCGCACCGTCGCGTCTCCGGGCCAGATGGGAAGTAAGGCAACCGTGAAGGTCAAGCCGAGCGTCAAGAGGATCTGCAACAAGTGCCGGGTGATCCGCCGGCACGGCCGGGTCATGGTCATCTGCCAGGACCCGCGCCACAAGCAGCGCCAGGGCTGAGCCGTTCCCGCCGACCGTGACGAGCGGCGGCGGAACAGGCCCGGGCGGCAGATCCCGACAAACACATCACCAGCTCGTCCCAGCCGCGAGCGGTACGCAGCGCGTACCCCCTCGTGGTGGACCCCCGGTCGGAGGCCGGGGCCCGCTCGGGCAGCGACCGATCCCGGTCGCCGGCGCGTGACGCCGGAAGGACAGGGACGGTCGGTAGCGGGGTGGGACGGGTCCACACCTCCGCCACAACATCACGAGGAGTACGCCCGCACATGGCACGTCTAGTCGGCGTGGACCTCCCCCGCGAGAAGCGGATGGAGATCGCGCTCACCTACATCTTCGGGGTCGGCCGTACCCGCGCCCTGGAGACGCTCGCCGCCACCGGCATCTCGCCGGACAAGCGCGCTCGGGACCTCACGGATGAGGAGCTGGTCCAGCTCCGTAATCACATCGAGGGCAACTACAAGGTTGAAGGTGACCTGCGCCGCGAGGTCGCCGCTGACATCCGCCGCAAGGTCGAGATCGGCTGCTACGAGGGCATCCGGCACCGCCGGGGCCTGCCCGTGCGTGGCCAGCGGACCAAGACCAACGCGCGGACCCGGAAGGGCCCGAAGCGGACCGTCGCCGGCAAGAAGAAGCCCGGCAAGAAGTAACTAGGAGCGCACAGACTTATGCCACCGAAGGCTCGTGCCGGAGCCGCCGTCAAGAAGGTCCGGCGCAAGGAACGCAAGAACGTCGCCCACGGGCAGGCGCACATCAAGAGCACCTTCAACAACACCATCGTGTCCATCACGGACCCGACCGGTGCGGTCATCTCCTGGGCTTCCGCGGGCCAGGTCGGCTTCAAGGGCTCGCGCAAGTCGACCCCGTTCGCCGCGCAGCTGGCCGCCGAGGCCGCCGCGCGTCGGGCCATGGAGCACGGCATGCGCAAGGTCGACGTGTTCGTCAAGGGCCCCGGCTCCGGCCGGGAGACCGCCATCCGCTCGCTGCAGGCCGTGGGCCTCGAGGTCGGTCAGATCTCCGACGTCACCCCGCAGCCGCACAACGGATGCCGTCCGCCGAAGCGTCGCCGGGTCTGAGAGGTTAGAGAGAGATGGCTCGTTACACCGGTGCTGACTGCCGCCGTTGCCGGCGGGAGAAGATGAAGCTGTTCCTCAAGGGCAGCAAGTGCGATGGTCCGAAGTGCCCGTTCGAGTCCCGGCCGTTCCCGCCCGGGCAGCACGGCCGCGGCCGCACCAAGGAGACGGAGTACCTGCTCCAGCTCCGTGAGAAGCAGAAGGCCCGCCGGGTCTACGGCGTGCTGGAGAAGCAGTTCCGCGGCTACTACGAGGAGGCCGTGGGCAAGCAGGCCAAGACCGGTGAGGTCCTCCTGCAGATCCTCGAGTCGCGGCTGGACAACGTGGTCTACCGGGCCGGCTACGCCAAGTCCCGGGACATGGCCCGTCAGCTGGTCAAGCACGGTCACTTCACGGTGAACGGCAAGAAGGTCGACATCCCGTCGTTCCGGGTCAAGGAGCACGACATCATCGAGGTGCGTGCGAAGAGCAAGGAGCTCACCCCGTTCCTGGTGGCGCAGGGTGAGGCCGGCTCGCGGACCGTCCCGGCGTGGCTGGAGGCCATCCCGAGCCAGCTGAAGATCCTCGTGCACTCGCTCCCGGCCCGCCAGGTGATCGACACCCAGGTCCAGGAGCAGCTGATCGTCGAGCTCTACTCGAAGTAAGAGCTCGTTGCGGTGGCCCGCCCCCTCGGGGGGCGGGCCACCGGAACAGTTTGTGTCGTGGGCGTCATATGGCGGGCGCCCCGGAAGAGAAGAGAAAAGATGCTCATCAGCCAGCGACCGACCCTCTCCGAGGAGTCGATCAACGAGACCCGGTCCCGGTTCACCATCGAGCCGCTGGAGCCGGGCTTCGGCTACACCCTGGGCAACTCGCTGCGGCGTACGCTGCTGTCGTCCATCCCCGGTGCGGCCGTCACCTCGATCAAGATCGACGGCGTGCTGCACGAGTTCACCACGATCCCCGGGGTCAAGGAGGACGTGGTCGAGCTCGTCATGAACATCAAGGAGCTCTGCGTCAGCTCCGAGCACGACGAGCCGGTCAGCATGTACCTGCGCAAGCAGGGCCCGGGCGACGTGACCGCCGGTGACATCCAGCCCCCGGCCGGTGTCTCCGTGCACAACCCGGACCTGAAGCTCGCCACCCTGAACGGCAAGGGCCGGCTCGACATGGAGCTGACCGTCGAGCGGGGCCGGGGCTACGTCACGGCGGCGCAGAACAAGCAGGCGGGCGCGGAGATCGGCCGGATCCCGGTCGACTCGATCTACTCGCCGGTGCTCAAGGTGACCTACCGGGTCGAGGCGACCCGGGTCGAGCAGCGGACTGACTTCGACCGGCTGATCATCGACGTCGAGACCAAGCCGTCGATGGGCCCGCGTACCGCGCTGGCCTCGGCCGGTTCGACGCTGGTGGAGCTGTTCGGGCTGGCCCGGGAGCTGGACGAGACCGCTGAGGGCATCGACATCGGGCCGTCCCCGCAGGACGCCCAGCTGGCGGCCGACCTGGCTCTGCCGATCGAGGAGCTGGACCTCACCGTCCGCTCCTACAACTGCCTCAAGCGCGAGGGCATCAACTCCGTTGGTGAGCTGATCGGGCGTACCGAGGCGGACCTCCTCGACATCCGGAACTTCGGTCAGAAGTCGATCGACGAGGTCAAGATGAAGCTCGCCGGGATGGGCCTGGGGCTGAAGGACTCCGCCCCGAACTTCGACCCGGCGCACGTCGTGGACGCCTTCGGCGAAGCCGACTACGACACCGACGACTACCGCGAGACCGAGCAGCTCTAAGTCCGGCTGCCGCCACATCTGAGGAGCACCAACAATGCCCACGCCCACCAAGGGCCCCCGCCTCGGCGGCAGCCCCGCGCACGAGCGGCTGATGCTGGCCAACCTGGCCACCTCGCTGTTCCAGCACGGCAAGATCCAGACCACCGAGACGAAGGCCCGGCGGCTGCGTCCGCTGGCCGAGCAGCTGATCACCAAGGCCAAGCGGGGCGACCTCGCCTCGCGTCGGCGGGTGCTGGCCGTCGTCAAGGACAAGGACGTGGTCTACACCCTGTTCGACCAGATCGCGCCCCGGTACGCCAACCGCAACGGTGGCTACACCCGGATCGTGAAGACCGGCCCGCGCAAGGGTGACGCCGCTCCGATGGCGATCATCGAGCTGGTGGAGGAGCTTCAGGTCGCCGAGCCGAAGGCGAACAAGAAGACCGCCGCCCGCAAGGCCGCGCAGCAGGACAAGGTCGAGGCCCTGGCCCCGGCCGAGGAGACCCCGGCGTCGGCCCCGGCCGACCAGGACTCCGAGCCGCCGGTGCACGTCTCCGGTGACACCGCTGCCGCCCGCGAGGACAGCGACGAGGCCAACGAGAACAAGGCCTGAGCAGAGGCAGCATCGTCGGGCCCGGCATCCCTTCGTGGGGTGCCGGGCCCGACGCCGTCAACGGGAGGTACGAGGTGGACGAGCGGACCCGGCTGCGGCTGGACGTCTCGTACGACGGCACCGGCTTCTCCGGCTGGGCCGCCCAGCCCACCCGGCGCACCGTCGCCGGGGTGCTGGTCGAGACGCTGGACCTGATCCTCGGCGCGGGCACCGCGACCGGGTTGACCGTGGCCGGCCGCACCGACGCCGGCGTGCACGCCACCGGGCAGGTCTGCCACCTCGACCTGCCGACCGCCGGGTGGCGGCAGCACGAGGGGGGCCTGCTGCGCCGCCTGGCCCGGCTGCTCCCGCCCGACGTGCGGGTACGCGCCATGACCGAGGTTCCGGCCGACTTCGACGCCCGCTTCTCGGCCACCTTCCGCCGCTACGAGTACCGCGTCACCGACGCTCCGTGGGGTGCCGAGCCGTTGCGCCGCACCGACACCCTCGCCTGGCCGAAGGCGCTGGACCTGGCGGCGCTGAACGCCGCCGCCGCCGGCCTGGTGGGGGAGCACGACTTCGCCGCGTACTGCCGGCGCAAGGAGAACGCCACCACGCTGCGCGAGGTGACCCGGCTGGACTGGCGGCGCGACCCGGACGGGATCCTGGTCGCCACGGTGCAGGCCGACGCGTTCTGCCAGGCGATGGTGCGTAGCCTGGTCGGCGCCATGCTGGTCGCCGGGGACGGTCGCCGGCCGGTGGAGTGGCCGGCCAGCCTGCTGAGCCGGCGAGAACGGTCCAGCGAGGTGACCGTGGCCCCGGCGCACGGGCTGACCCTGGTCGCCGTCGGCTATCCGGACGACCCCGCCGAGTACGCCCGCCGCGCCGATCTCACCCGCCGGCTCCGGGTCCCGGTCGCCGAGGGCTGACGTCCTTCCGGCGCCGGGCCGCCGGTCAGTTGTTGCGGGGACTCCGCTGGTCGGTCGCGTTCTGGCCGGCGCTGTCGTCGGTCTGCGGCTGGGTGGGCTGGCTGGCCACCCCGCCGTTCGCCCGGCGCTCCAGCACGCCGCGGTTCAGGTGGACCTCGATCAGGTCGTACAGGATGTCGCGCGCGTTGGCGTCGGTGGAGCTGATCCGCTGCCCGTCCGCGCGGGTGACCAGGCAGTAGGCGAGGTAGTGCCCGCGTACCTGCCAGCCCACCCGGGCGGCGGCCTTCGCCACGGCTTCGGTGCTGTTGTCGACCGACATGCCCTGCAGCCGGCCCTGCCGTTCGTCGAGCAGCTGCCGCATCCGGTCCCGGGCCCGCTGGGCGCTGGCCACGTCGGTCAGGTTGAACAGGCCGGCGGTGATCAGGTAGTCCCCGTCAGGGGAGCGGAGGGTCGCCCGGACCACCTGGTTGCAGCCGAGGCGGACGAGCAGGTCGGCGATCTCACCGGTCGCCGCGACCGCGCAGCTGCCGCTGGACTGCGACTTGAGCACCTGGTAGGCCGGCTGGCCGCTGGCTACCACGAGCTGCCGGCCCGGGAAGACCTCCTTGGCGGTGAGCGCCGACTGGTCGGTGTCCCGGGAGTCCAGGTCCTTCCCGTCGGCCGCGGCCGACTGCTCCACCACGGGCTGCCCGGTCTGCTGGCCGGCCTGCGGGTTGCCGGTCCGCTCCTGCAGCAGGGCGGCGACGGCCAGGCCGCAGAGCGCGAGCAGCACCAGCACGGCGGCGCCGCCGATCAGCACCTGCCAGGTCCGGCCGCCGCCGCGCCTGCGGATGGGCCTGGCGGGCTCGGCCAGGTCCAGCTCGTCGGCCGGGTGGGTGACGGGGGGCTCCGCGGCCGGCGCGGATGGGCGGCCCGGGGTGGTGGACACCGGCGGCGCTGCCTCCCGATGCGGTGCGGCGGTGGACGTCGGCGGCGGCGTCGGCCCGGTGGCCCGGGTGGCGACCGGAGCGGTCGCCTGCCGGGCCGCCGCCGGGGCCGGGGCCGGGGTGACGTCGACGGGCGGTCGGGTGCGCCGCACCGGCGGGGGCAGCGACGGAGTGGGGAAGCGGGACGGCGAGGGGCCCGCGGGTGAAGGTGCCGCGGGTACGGACGGCTCCGACCCGGGCCTCGGGTACTCCAGGAAGCCGTCCTCATCGGACTCGTACCGATACACCATGTGCGTTACCCTAGGACCCATTGTCCCTTTCGGGGGTAATATCGGGAAAATCAAGCGAAGTGGTGTCGCATCTACTTCGCCCACACCGTCGGCGGTGCCGTCCGGGGCCGGTGCGACAATGCCGGACGTGACCGGCGACCACTACTTCACCGCTGAACCCACGAGCGCCGCCCAGCCGCGCGAGGTCCAGTTCTCCGTCGCCGGGCGCGACTACACCCTCGCCTCGGCCGGCGGGGTCTTCTCCGCCGACCGGCTCGACCCCGGCACTGCCGTCCTGTTGCGCAAGGCGGAGCTGCCCACCGCCGCCACCACCGGCCCGCTGCTCGACGTCGGCTGCGGGTTCGGGCCGATCACCTGCGTACTCGCCACCAGCGCGCCGGCCGCCACCGTCTGGGCGGTCGACGTCAACCAGCGCGCGCGTGAGCTCACCGCCGCCAACGCCGCCCGGGTCGGGGCCGCCGATCGGGTCCGGGTCGCCGCGCCGGACGGGGTACCAGCCGACGTCTCCTTCGCCCAGATCTGGTCCAACCCTCCGATCCACATCGGCAAGTCGGAGCTGCACGGGCTGCTGCTGCGCTGGCTGCCCCGGCTCGCCCCGGACGGGGTGGCGTGGCTGGTGGTCGCCCGGCACCTCGGCGGCGACTCGCTGCACCGCTGGCTCGTCGAGCAGGGCTGGCAGGTCGAGCGGCACGCCAGCCAGAAGGGCTACCGGGTGCTGCGGGTCACCCGATAATCGAGTGTCGCCCGTGCCGTCCCCTCGGGCAGGATGCCCGCGTGGGATACGTGGACGTGGCAGGGGTCGGGCACTTCCTCCCGGACGGCCGGGAGCTCTTCGCCGAGGTGTCGTTCCGGGTCGGTGAGGGCGCCAAGGTGGCCCTCGTCGGGCCCAACGGCGCCGGCAAGACCACCCTGCTCCGGATGGTCGCCGGCGACCTGCCGGTGAAGACCGGCGCGATCGCCCGCTCCGGCGGTCTCGGCGTGATGCGGCAGTTCATCGGCATGATCGGTGACGACTCGGCGCTCGCCGACCTGGCCCTCGCGCTCGCCCCGCCGGCGTTGCGCGACGCCGGCCGCCGGCTCGCCGAGACCGAGGCGGCCATGCGGGCGGCCGAGGTCCGCGGCAAGTACAGCACCGCCGCCGGCAAGGCCCAGCTCGCGTACGCGGACGCGCTCGCGGCCTGGGGTGAGGTCGGCGGGTACGACGCCGAGGTGCTCTTCGACACCGTCACCACCATCGTCCTCGACCTGCCGTGGGATGCCGCCCGGGACCGCCCGGTGCGGACCCTCTCCGGCGGCCAGCAGAAGCGCTTCGCCCTCGAACTGCTGCTCCGGGGCACCGACGAGGTGCTCCTCCTCGACGAGCCGGACAACTTCCTCGACGTGCCGGGCAAGCGGTGGCTGGAGGCACGGCTGCGCGAGTCCGGCAAGTCGGTGCTCTACGTCTCGCACGACCGGGAGCTGCTGGCGCAGACCGCCGACCGGGTGGTCGCCGTCGAAGGTGGCAGCGCCTGGGTGCACCCGGGCAGCTTCGCGAGCTGGCACGAGGCGCGGGTGGCCCGGCACGCCCGCCTCGACGAGCTGCGCAAGCGCTGGGACGAGGAACACCAGAAGCTGCGCGAGCTGGTGCTGATGTACAAGCAGAAGGCCGCGTACAACTCCGACATGGCCTCGCGTTACCAGTCGGCGCAGACCCGGTTGCGCAAGTTCGAGGAGGCCGGGCCGCCGCCCGTACCCCCGAAGGACCAGGACATCCGGATGCGGCTGACCGGCGGGCGGACCGGCAAGCGGGCCGTGGTCTGCGAGCAGCTCGAGCTCGACGGCCTGACCTACCCCTTCGACCTGGAGCTCTGGTACGGCGACCGGGTCGCCGTGCTGGGCGCGAACGGGACGGGCAAGTCGCATTTCCTCCGCCTGCTGGCCCGCGGCGGGAGCGACCCGGACCCGGCCAACGCGCCGGTCGACGGCGCGGCCGCGCTCGCCCCCGTCGCCCACGGCGGGGTGGTACGACTCGGCGCCCGGGTCCGGCCCGGGCACTTCTCGCAGACCCACGACCGGCCGGAGCTGCTGGAGAAGACGCTGGTCGACATCCTCTGGCGGGGCGACGAGCACCGGGCCGGGATGGACCGGCACGCGGCGATGGCGGCGCTGTCCCGGTATGAGCTGGCCGGGCAGGGCGACCAGCGTTTCGGCACCCTCTCCGGTGGCCAGCAGGCCCGCTTCCTGGTGCTGCTGCTGGAGCTCTCCGGGGCCACCCTGCTGCTGCTCGACGAGCCGACCGACAACCTCGACCTGGCCTCCGCCGAGGCGCTCGAAGCGGGGTTGGCCGCGTTCGAGGGGACGGTGATCGCGGTGACCCACGACCGGTGGTTCACCCGCTCCTTCGACCGGTTCGTGCTGTTCCGCGGCGACGGCGAGGTGGTGGAGACCCCCGAGCCGGTCTGGGACGTCGGCTGACCGGGCCGTGCCTTCGCCCCGGGTCCGCCGCGAGTTCGGCGCGGCGGACCCGGGTGAGCGCCGCTGTGGAGCTGATGTCGTGACCGACTCACCGGGTCGTCCCCGACCTCGGGGCTCGACCAGTTGCGTTCCCCGCCCGGGCATAGGGTGGATCTCGTGAGTGAGATGACGTACCGCCGGCTGGGCGACTCCGGGCTCGTGGTGTCCGTGGTCGGCATCGGCTGCAACAACTTCGGCCGCAAGCTCGACCTCGACGGCACCCGGGCGGTGGTCGAGGCCGCCCTCGACGCCGGGATCAACTTCTTCGACACCGCCGACATCTACGGCGAGCCGCAGGGCAGCTCCGAGGAGCTGCTCGGGCAGGCGCTCAAGGGCCACCGCGACGACGTGGTGGTCGCCACCAAGTTCGGCATGGACATGCACGGCCTGAACGGGCCGGACTTCGGTGCCCGGGGTGCCCGCCGCTACATCGCCCGCGCGGTCGAGGCGTCGCTGCGCCGGCTCGGCACCGACCACATCGACCTGTACCAGATGCACGAACCCGACCCGGACACCCCGATCGACGAGACACTTGCTGCCCTGGACGACCTGGTCCGTGCCGGCAAGGTCCGCTACCTCGGCAACTCGAACTTCGCCGGCTGGCAGATCGCCGACGCCGACTGGACCGCGTCGTCGCAGGGCCGCACCCGCTTCATCTCCGCGCAGAACCACTACAGTCTGCTGGAGCGGAGCGTCGAGGCCGAGGTCATCCCGGCCTGCGAGCGGTTCGGCCTGGGCATGCTGCCGTTCTTCCCGCTGGCCAACGGCCTGCTCACCGGCAAGTACCACCGGGGCGAGGCGCCGCCCGCCGGCAGCCGGCTCTCCGGCGGCGGCCGGTACGCCGAGCGGCTGGCCGCGGCGGACTGGGACACCATCGAGGCGATCGAGGCGTACGCGGCGAAGCGTCGGATCTCGATGCTTCAGGTGGCCATCGGTGGACTCGCCGCCCGCCCGGCGGTGACCTCGGTGATCGCCGGTGCCACCACGCCCGAGCAGGTACGCGCCAACGCCGAGGCGGGTGCCTGGCAGCCCACCGACGAGGACCTGGCCGCCCTCGACGCCATCCTCTGACCCGGCTTTCCGCTGCCCCGGCGCCGTCCCACGGCACCGGGGCAGCGTGCTGTCCGCTCCGGCCTGCTGGCGGCACCCGTGGCGGCGGTGGGTGGGAAAAGTGCCACCCGGCCTTGGCGTGCCCGCGGCGGACGTCGTACGGTAGGCCACAAGTGACCCACGGGAGCCCGGTGCACCGGGCTGAGAGGGGGGCTGCAGCCCCCGACCGTCGAACCTGATCCGGGTAATGCCGGCGCAGGGAGGAGTGTTGCCGTGCCGTCCCTGGGACGTCTGCATCTGATCACCGACACCCGGCCGGGCCGGGATCCGCTCGCCGTGCTGCGCGCCGCCCTGCCGGTGGCCCGCGCCGAACTGGTCGTCCAGGTCCGGGTGGCGGACGGCGCCACCGACCGGGAGGCGTACGAACTGGCCGCCCGGGTGGTCGCGCTGTGCCGGCTGCACGGGGCGACCTGCCTGGTCAACGACCGGCTGCACGTGGCGCTCGCGGTGGACGCGGCCGGTGGCCACGTCGGCGCGGACGACCTGCCCGTGGCAGCCGCCCGCCACGTGCTCGGCTCCACCGCCGTGCTCGGCGCCACCGCTCGGGAACCGGGGGCCGCCGTCGCGGCGGTCGCCGCCGGAGCCAGCTACCTGGGCGTGGGCCCCTGCCACGCCACCGCCACCAAGCCAGGGCTGCCCGACCCGATCGGCCCCCAGGGGGTACGCGCGGTCGCCGGGGCGGTGGACGTACCGGTGATCGCGATCGGCGGGGTGACCGCCGCGCGGGTGCCGGCGCTGCGGGCCGCCGGGGCGTACGGGGTGGCGGTGGTCGGGGCGCTGTCCGAGGCCGCCGACCCGGCCCGGACCACCGCCGAACTGCTCGGGGCACTGGCGTGCTGACCCGGCCGGACGTCGCCATCGTGGGGGCGGGACCGGTCGGGCTGGCGATCGCGTGGCGGTGCGCGCAGCGCGGGCTGCGGGTGGTCGTCCACGATCCGGCACCGGGCTCCGGGGCGTCGCACGTGGCGGCCGGGATGCTGTCGCCGGTGGCCGAGGCGTACTTCGGCGAGCACGAGCTGACCAGGCTGCTCGCCGACTCCGCCGCCCGCTGGCCGGCCTTCGCCGCCGAGCTGACCGAGGACGCCGGCACCGACGTCGGGTACCGCACCGACGGCACGCTGGTGGTCGGGTTGACCGCCGACGACCTGGCCGAGGCGCGCTGGCTCTGGTCGTACCAGCAGGGGTTGGAGCTGCCGATCACGCCGCTGCGTCCCTCCGCGCTGCGGGACCGCGAGCCGGCGCTGGCCCCCCGGGTGCGCGGCGGCGCGGTCGCCCCCGGCGACCATCAGGTCGACCCGCGCCGGCTGGTGGCGGCGCTGCGCGCGGCGGCCGAGCTGGCCGGCGTCGCGCTCCGCCCCGCCCCGGTCGCCCGGCTCTCCGACGTGGACGCCCGGTTCACCGTGGTCGCCGCCGGGTGCGGCGCGGCGGCGCTCACCGGGCTGCCGGTCCGGCCGGTGAAGGGGCAGGTGCTCCGGCTCCGCGCGCCCGGTGGCGGCGCGCCGGGCTTCCGGCACGTGATCCGGGGGTACGCCGACGGCGAGTCGATCTATCTGGTGCCCCGGGACAGCGGCGAGGTGGTGATCGGGGCGACCGTCGAGGAGCGCACCGACACCGAGGTGACCGCCGGGGCGGTGCTCCGGCTGCTCCGCGCCGCCGTCGACCTGGTTCCCGAGCTGGCCGAGTACGACCTGGTCGAGGCGTCCGCCGGGCTGCGCCCCGGTACGCCGGACAACGCGCCGATCATCGGGCCGCTGCCCGGCCGGCCGGGCGTGCTCGTCGCCACCGGCCATCACCGGCACGGCATCGTGCTCACCCCGGTCACCGCCGACCTGATCACCGAGCTGATCGTCACCGGCGAGCCGGACCCGCTGCTCGCCCCGTTCATCCCGGACCGGTTCGTACCCGAGGAGGAGCCCAGATGGAACTGATCGTCAACGGCGCCGGGCGGAGCGTGCCCGGCGGAGCGACTGTCGCCGACGTGGTCCGGGAGGTCACCGACCAGCGGCGCGGCCTGGCGGTCGCGGTCAACGGCGAGGTGGTGCCGCGCGGCGGCTGGTCGGCGACCGCCCTGCACGACGGCGACCGGGTCGAGGTGCTCAGCGCCGCCCAGGGCGGGTGAGCGCCATGGCCCTTGAGATCGGCGGGACCGCGTTCGGCTCCCGGCTCATCCTCGGTACCGGCGGGGCGGCCAACCTGCACGTGCTGGAGCAGGCGATCCGCGCCTCCGGCACCGAGCTGGTCACCGTGGCGCTCCGCCGGGTCGACACCGCACCGGGCAGCGGCGGCGGCCTGCTCGACCTGCTCGACCGGTGCGGCGTACGGGTGTTGCCGAACACGGCCGGCTGCCACACCGCGTCGGAGGCGGTGAAGGTGGCCCAGCTGGCCCGGGAGGCGTTCGACACCGACTGGGTGAAGCTGGAGGTGATCGGCGACGAACGCACGCTGCTGCCCGACGGGGTGGAGCTGCTGCGCGCCGCCGAGGAGCTGGTGGCGGACGGGTTCACCGTGCTGCCCTACACCTCGGACGACCCGGTCCTGGCCCGGCGGCTGGCCGACGTGGGCTGCGCGGCGGTGATGCCGGCCGGCGCGCCGATCGGCTCCGGCCTGGGCGTGAGCAACCCGCACCACATCCGGCTGATCCGGCAGAGCGTCGACGTGCCGGTGATCCTCGACGCCGGCATCGGCACCGCCTCGGACGCCGCGCTCGCCATGGAACTGGGCTGCGACGCGGTGCTGCTGGCCAGCGCGGTCACCCGGGCCGCCGACCCGGTGGCGATGGCCACCGCCATGCGGTACGCGGTGGAAGCCGGGCGGCTCGCGTGCGGGGCGGGCCGGATCGCCCGCCGCTTCCACGCCCTCGCCTCCACCCCCGACGAGGGAAGGCCGGACCTGTGACCGCACCGTCCGGCCTGGTGGTGCTGACGGACCGGCGGGTGGCGCGGAAGCCGCTGCCCGAGGTGATCGCAGCGGCCGTGGGCGGGGGAGTGCGCTGGGTGGTGCTACGGGAGCAGGACCTGCCCCGCGCCGAGCGGGCCGCCCTCGCCGGCGAGCTGCGGGCGATCCTCGCCGAGGCGGGCGGCACCCTGGTCGTCGCCGGCTCCGACCCGCTCGACGGCGACGCCATCCACCTCCCCGCCGCCGGCCCGTATCCACCGCCGGTCGTCGGCCTCGTCGGCCGCTCCTGCCACGACGAGGCGGAGCTGCGCCGACTCACCACAGAGGACTACGTGACGCTGTCGCCGGTCTGGGCGACCAGAACCAAGCCGGGCTACGGCCCACCCCTGCTCCCGGGGCGACTCGCCGACCTGATTGAGCTCAGCCCGGTGCCGGCCCTGGCCCTCGGCGGCATCGAGACGCCCGAGCAGGTCACCGCGTGCCTCGAGGCGGGCGCCGTCGGGGTGGCGGTGCTGGGTGGCGTCATGCGCGCCGAGGATCCCGGCGTGGCGGCCGCCACGCTGACCGAGAGCTTCCACGAGGCGGTCACCCGGCCGACCGAGAACTATCGCGAGACAGTCACCCCCGTGCCGCAGAGCTGGCACGCCCCGACGGAGGTCTCCACGACGGGGCTGCGGCCGACCGTGCCCACGGAGGGATCAAGCCTGACCGCCCGGAGTGGGCACGGTCGGCCGCAGCCCTCAACAGCAACCACCCTGGGGGAGACGTGACACCGCGGACAGTCCTCACCATCGCCGGATCAGACTCCGGCGCCGGCGCGGGCATCCAGGCCGACCTCAAGGTCTTCGCCGCCCTCGGCGCGTACGGCACCAGCGTGATCACCGCGATCACCGCGCAGAACACCGGGGGCGTCGACGCCGTCCTGCCGCTGCCCCCGCAGACCGTCCGGGACCAGCTCGACAGCGTGCTCGGGGACTTCGCCGTGCGCGCGGTGAAGACCGGCATGCTCGGCACCCCGGCGGTCGCCGATGCGATCGCCGAGGCGGCGGAGGCGGGGCGACTGCCCCGGCTCGTCGTCGATCCGGTGCTGGTCGCCACCAGTGGACACCCGCTCGGGGTGGTGGAGGCGGTGCAGCGGCTGCTGCCGTACGCCGAGGTGGCGACACCGAACTGCGCGGAGGCCGCGGCCCTCACCGGACGCCCGGTGACCACGGTCGAGGAGATGGTCACGGCGGCCGAGGCCCTCGCGGCCGCCGGCCCGGCGCACGTGGTGGTGACCGGCGGCGACGTGGACGCCGCGGGTGAGTCGGTGGACGTGCTGGTCGGCGGCGGGGCGACCAGGCTGCTGCGGGGGCCCCGGGTGCCCACCCGGCACACCCACGGCACCGGCTGCTCGTTCTCGGCGGCGATCGCCGTCCGGCGGGCGGCCGGCGATCCGGTCCCGGTCGCGGTCACCGCCGCCAAGGAGTACGTCGCCCGCGCGCTGGCCGGCGCGCGGGACTGGGAACTGGGCGCGGGGTCCGGCCCGCTGGACCACTTCGGCTGGTCCGCTTGAGCCGACAGGAGGCTGCCATGCTGGCACGACCCAAGGTCTACGTCGAGGAGGGGCGCAGGCCTGGGCCGACGCGCTGTCCCGAGCCCGGTTCGAGTTCCGCTGGGAGGACCAGTTCAACCTCGCGCTCGATCCGGAGACAGCGCGGTCATACCACGACGCGACGCTCCCCGCCGAGCCGGCGAAGACCGCGCACTTCTGCTCGATGTGCGGGCCGAAGTTCTGCTCCATGAAGATCACCCAGGAACTGGCGGACTACGCGGCGCGCGGCATGCAGGACAAGTCCGCCGAGTTCCGTTCGGCCGGTTCCCGGGTCTACCTGCCGCTGGCCTGAGCGCCCCCGGTCCGGACCCGCCAGGTGGCCGGCCCGGACCGGAGGGTCAGTCGCGGTGGTGGCGGCCGCCGCGTAGCGTAGGGATGTCCTGCCCGTCGTCCGAGGCGAGTCCGGCGACCCAGTCGACGTACTCCTCGTCCTGCGCCAGCGACTCGGACTCGCGGCCCACGTCACCCGGCGTGCCCTTGGCCCGGTTACGCCGGAACAGGCCACGGAGCTTCGACCGTCCGTCACCCGGCTCCCCGCCCTCCTCGCCTGCGGTCGGGGATCCGGTGGTGTCGGCGTGCCGGCCGCCGGCCTGCGGGGCGTTCGGCAGGACGGGGGTCGCCTGCCGGGCGTTGGCGAAGGCGTCCCACCGGGCGTCCCGGCCCAGGTCCGGCAGGGCCCGGTGGCGGGGACGCGGCATCGGCTCGATCCGGGTTGCCCCGGTCGGCGCCTCCGTCCGGTCCGGAGTGCCCGTCGTGCTGCCGGTGGCACCGGTCGGGTCGCCGCCGCCGCTGCCCGGCCCGGCACCGTCCCGTGGGCCGACCGGTTGGCTGGGCGGGACTGCCACCGGGCCGGTCGGCAGGGCTTCGTCCGGCCGATCCGTCACGTCCTCGAAGATCGGGAAGCGCGGGCGCGGCGACGCCGGTGCGTCGGCCGGCCCGGGCAGGCCGGTCGCCGCAGGCTCGTCGTCGGAGAAGAAGTAACTCCGGGTCCGGCGTCCACCCTCGTTGGTCTGGGGATCCGCCGTGGCGTCGGCCGGCTCGGCACCGAACAGCGGCGTCCGGCCGCCGGGCAGCTGGTCGACGTCGCCGGCCGCCCGGGGGGCCGGCGGCGCCGCCGGAGACGCCGAGCGCGCCGGTACGTCGACCGCCGGCGCAGCCGGGTGCGGGTCGGCCGGGGGCACCTCCGGCGTCGCCCGGGCGTGCGGCGCCTCGATCGGGGCCGGCTGGGCCGGGTCCGCCTCGATCCGGGGCGCGCGGTCCGGGGCCGCCTCGGGCGAGGCCGTCCGGGCTGGCCTCCGGTGGGCCCGGGTCGCTTGGGCCGGCTTCGCCTCGGTGGGGGTCGCCGCGCCGGGCGTGCCTTCGGCCGGTTTCGCCTCCGTCGAGGCCGCCGCGGCGGGCGTGCCTTCGGTCGGCTTCGCCTCGGTGGAGGCCGCCGAGCTGGGTGCCGCCTCGGCTGGGGTCGCCCCGGTCGACGGGGCCGGGACGGGGCTCGCCGCGCCGGCCGGGGACGTTGCGGTTGCCGGGCCGGTACGGGTCTTGCGTCCGCGCCTGGATCGGCTGCCCGGGCGGGTGCTCGTCGAGCCCGGATCGCCGGCACCGGCCGCCTCCTCCGCCGCCGAGGGGTTCGCCGGCGCGGCTGCGGCCGGCTCCTGCCCGACCTGGACCGGCGCGGCGGCGTCCACGGCAGGCGAACCCGTTCGCGGGCCCGTTTGGGCGTCGGCCAGCCTGCCGCTGACCGCTTCGGCTGGGACCGCCTTGGCCGCGGCCGGCGCCGGTGGCGGTTGCCGGCGGGACCGGCGGCCGGCAGTCGGTCGCGCGGCGGGTGCGGGGGTCGCCGAGTCGTCTCCGTCCGCCCGCGCCGGCGCCTCGTGGTCGGGCCGGCCGCCGCCCGGTGGAACGGTGGGCGACGTCGTGGCTGCCTCCCCGAGTGGCGTGCTGTGGTCCGGCTGCGGCTCGGCCGGCGTTTCGGCCCGCGGCGACGGCGCCGCGCCCGCGAGCGCCGCGACGTCCGGCGACGGCACCCGCTCCGGAAGCGTCGCCGGGGCCGGGGCCGGGGCCGGGGCCGGGGTCTGGGCTGGGGCTGGGGCTGGGGCGGCGGCGGTCGACTCGTGCGGCTTGACCGCCTGGTCCGGTGCCGGGCGGCCGGCGGCGAGCACGTCGATGGCGGCGGTGCGCCGCCGCGGGGGCAGCAGCCCGGGCACCGGCAGAGTCTGCGTCAGGTCGTCGGCGTCCCGCACAGCCCCGGGCACATCACTGCCGGCGTCGCCGGCCGGGCTCGGCGAAGCCTCCGGCTCCGGCCCGGCAGCGGCGGCCCCGGCGAGGGAACCCGGCTCGTCAGCGGAGCTGCGCTCGTCGGCGCCACTCCGGCCGGCCGGGGTGGCGGGCTCAACGGAGGCGGCGTGGTCGGCGGCAACGGTGTGGTGGCCAACGCCGGCGCGGTCGGCGGAGGTGCTGGAGCCCTCGATCTCGATGGGCCCGGCCGGGGCCGGGCGGTCCTCGAACGCGGTGTGCTCGGCAGAAACCGTGCGGTCGTCCGGGCCGGTGCGGTCGGGGGTCGTCCGGTCGGCCCGGAGCCGGTGGGCCGGCCGGGGCGACGGCGTGAGAGCGGAGGCCCGCGGCCAGTCCCAGTGGGCGGGCGTGGGGGCGCCGGCACTCCGGGGGGTCGGCTCCCGTCCGGCCTCGCGAAGGCTCGACTGGACGGCCGTACCTTCGGCAGCCGCCAGGGAGTCGGTGGCCGGCTCCGCAGCGAAGCCCGGGTCGCCGGGACCGGCGGGCGACGACGGCAGGGGCTGGAGGATGTCGGTCGGCTCGATCGCGGTGGTTTCGGTCTCCGCGACCGGCCGGCGCAGCACCGTCGTGGCGGCCGAGCCGAGCGCGCCGGCGGCCACCGCGACCAGCGCCCCGTAGTAGGGGGCGAGCTGGTAGTGGTCGGTCGCGACGCCGGGGCCGGCGGTTAGGTACGCGAAGGCCAGCAGGACCGGGCCGGCCGCCCCGGCCGCCCCGCCGACGAGCGGGGAGTGCCCGCGCCGGCGGGCCAGCGCCCCGACCGCCGCGCCGGCCAGCAGGGCCACCGTGGGCATGATCAGCGCGGCCAGGCGTTGCGCCGGCGCGGGGTCCAGCCAGGACGGTTCGAGGACCCCCAGGCGTACGCTGAGCAGCGGCCCGGTCGAGGCCACCGACGGCGCGGCGGAGACCAGCGCGAGCAGCCAGACGGCCCCCGCGGAAAGCGCGATGTTCCAGCCCAGCGGCGGCTTGAGCAGGACGGCGATCGCGGCGCCCGCCCCGACCACCGCGCCGAGGATCGCGCAGATGCCGACCGCCCACACCGGCTCGATGGTGCCGCCGAGTTCGGCCGCGCGGGCCGGCTGCATGCACAGTGGTGCGACGACGATCGCGCCCAGGGCGGCGGCACCGGCGACGGCGAGCTGTTCGCTGGTGCCGCCGGGCAGCCCGTCCCGCCGGGCGAACCGTTCGGTGAGGACGGCGCCGGTCACCGCGGCGATCGCCGCGAACCAGGCGACCCAGACGAGCTGGGCCGGCCACCGGTTGACCGAGCCGTCGATGAACGCGCCGTTGAGGCGTACGACGCCGAACCCGTATGCGATGCCGAGCTGGCCGGCCCCGGCCAGCAAGCTCACCACGAGCGCCGTGAGCAGCAGCCTGCCCCACGTCCGAAAGGCCATGTCCGGCACGTTACGGGCAGGTGGGGTCGATCGCCACTTACCACTCTGGGTGCGGCGCGCTGGTGTCGGGGTGGTTACTTCAGCTCGACGAGGCGGGCCAGGTAGGTGGTGTCGCCGACGTTGGTCAGCATGTGCACGGCGCCGGGGTCGCGATAGACCACCCCGCCGGTCGGCTCGTCGGCATCGATGGTGGTGCCGTCGATGGTCTGCACCACGTTCTTCGCGCCCTGGATCGCGACCACCAGGTACGGGTGGTCGTGCCGGTGCAGCGGCTGCCGCTCGCCCGGCTCCAGGCGGATGTGCCAGACCCGCACCTTGTCGTTCTCGAAGACGATCTCCTGGCCCACGGGGCCGAGTTCGAGGTCGGCGGAGAGGTCGGTCATCGGGTTCCGTCCAGTTGGGGGAGCACCTCGGCGGCGATGAGCTCCAGGTGGTCGAGGTCGTCGAAGTCGATCAGGCGCAGGTGCACCCGGGTGGCGCCGACGGCGGCGAACTCGCCGAGCCGGTCGACGAGTTGGGCGGGGGAGCCGATCACCGGATCCTCCGGGGGGAGGGCGCTCTTGACGTGCAGCGGCGCCGCCCGGCGCTGCGCCTGCGCGTCGGTACGGCCGATGGCCACCACCACCCCGGCGGAGAGCACCAGCGGCGACCGCCCCGACTCGGCGCGCCCGGTCCGGTCGCACGCCTCGCGTACCCGGTCGTATGCGGCGGCCGTCTCGGCGACGGACTTGAACGGCAGGTTGAACTCGTCGGCGTACCGGGCGGCCAGCTCCGGGGTGCGCTTGGGGCCGCGCCCACCGACGATCACCGGCGGGCCGGGCCGCTGCACCGGCTTGGGCAGCGCGGGCGCGTCGAGGAGCTGGTAGTGCTGGCCGGCGAAGCTGAACGTCTCGCCCGCCGGGGTACGCCACAGCCCGGTGATGATCTCCAGCTGCTCGGCCAGCCGGTCGAACCGCTCCGCGACCGGGGGGAACGGGATGCCGTACGCGGTGTGCTCCCGCTCGTACCAGCCCGCGCCGAGGCCCAGCTCGACCCGGCCGCCGCTCATCTGGTCGACCTGGGCGACCAGCACGGCCAGCGGCCCGGGCAGCCGGAAGGTGGCCGAGCTGACCAGCGTGCCGAGCCGGATCCGGGAGGTCTCCCGGGCCAGCGCGGCCAGCGTCAGCCAGGCGTCCGTGGGGCCGGGCAGGCCCGGGTCGTCGCCCATCGACCGGTAGTGGTCGGCCCGGAAGAAGCCCTCGAAACCGGTCTCCTCCACCCGCCGGGCGAAGCGGATCTGGTCGTCGTAGCTGGCTCCGCGGTGCGGCTCGGTGAACACCGACACCCGCATGGTCACTGCCGGGCCGTCCCGGCCGGCTCCGGCTGCGCGGGCGCGTCCCGCTCCATCAGCAGCTCGTGCAGGTCGGCGCTGATCCGGGCCACGTCGGCCAGGTGCGCGTGCCGGCCGAGGGTGCGCGGCCGGGGGACGTCCACCTCGACCACCTTGCGGATCCGGCCGGGGCGCGGGCTGAGCACGACCACCCGATCGGCGAGCAGCACCGCCTCGTCGATGGAGTGGGTGACGAAGACGATGGTCGCCTTCGTCTCCATGTGCACCCGCTGGAGTTCGCCGGAGAGTTCCTCCCGGGTGAGCGCGTCGAGCGCCGAGAAGGGCTCGTCCATGAGCATCACGCGCGGTTCGCCGATCAGCGACCGGCACAGCGAGACCCGCTGCTGCATGCCGCCGGAGAGTTCGTGCGGCAGGCGCTTCTCGAAACCGCCGAGCCCGGCCATCGCCAGCAGCTCGCGGGCCCGGTCCCGGTGCTTCGTCCGGCTCCAGCCGAAGATCTCCACCGGCAGCAGGACGTTGTCCAGCACCGAACGCCAGGGCAGCAGCGCGGGCCGCTGGAACAGCATGGCGATGTCCCGGCGGGGCTTGGTGATGGGCGTCCCGGCCACGGTGATCTCGCCCGCGGTGGCCGGGAGCAGGCCGGCGATCATGCGGAGCAGTGTCGACTTGCCGCAACCGGAGCGGCCGAGGATGGCGACGAACTCGCCTTCCGCGACGTCGAGGTCGATGCCGCGCAGGGCTTCGACCCGTCCCGAGCGGCCGTCGAAGGTGCGGGACACCCCGGACAGTCGGATCATCTCCCGCCGGCTCCCTTCCACGTCGCGAACGTGAGCCGGGCAAGCGTAGCGGGATCGACTTCGCGTAGCACCGTCCGGGGTAGACGGCAGTCCGCTTTCCGTCAGGCAACTTCGTTTCCGTTCCGCAACCCGGACGCCCGACTGAGGTCAACCAGCTTCTCGTACGCTGTTGCGCGCGAATAGTCCCCTCACGACGGACCGGTCGGCTGTCCCCTCCGGCCGGCACCGTCGAACCACGACCCGCCCAGGCAGATATGGCCTGGTCGGAAAGGACATGGTGCATAAATGAGAAGGCTGACCCGTACGGTCGCCGCCGCCGCGCTGGCCACCGCCCTCGCCCTCGTCGCCGGCTGCAGCGGCGACTCGGACAAGTCCGCGGACACCAAGAACGCGGCCAGCGGCACCCTGCAGAAGGTGACCTACCTCACCTCGTTCGGCAACTTCGGGCGTGACTCGTACGCCTGGGTGGCGAAGGAGAAGGGCTTCTTCAAGGAGGCCGGCTTCGACGTGGACATCAAGCCCGGCCAGGGCACCGGCCAGGTCATCCAGACCATCACCGGCGGCCAGGCCGACTTCGGCCCGATCGACCTGACCGGCGGCATCCTCCAGATGGGCAACGGCGAGGCCAAGGACTTCGTCGCGGTGGCGGCGATCCAGCAGCGCACCATGGCCGCCATCGTCTCGGTCGAGGGCAAGAACATCGCCACGCCGAAGGACCTGGAGGGCAAGCGGCTCGCCGACACCAAGTTCTCCGTCGTGTACAACCTCTTCCCGACGTACGCCAAGCTGGCCGGGATCGACGCCAGCAAGGTGACCTGGGTCAACAATGACGCGCAGGCGCTGATCGGCATGCTGGGCTCCGGCTCGGTCGACGGCATCGGGCAGTTCGTCGTCGGCCAGCCGACCGTCGCGGCGGTGACCAAGAAGACGCCGGTCGTGCTGCCGTACAGCAACGTCATGCAGGACCTCTACGGCAACGCGCTGATCACCTCGGCGAAGATCGCCAAGGAGAAGCCGGAGATGGTCAAGAAGTTCACCGCGGCGCTGCTCAAGGGCCTCGAGTACGCCCTCGCCAACCCGCAGGAGGCGGCGGACATCCTGAAGAGGAACGTGGACGCCACCAACCCGGCCGCGGCCAAGGCCGAGCTTGAGCTGATGGCCGCGTACGTCCGGTCCAGCAACTCCGGCACCGCGATCGGCACCCTGGACAGTGGCCGGGTGGCCAAGTCCATCGCGCTGCTCCAGGGCGCGGGCGCGCTCAAGCAGAACATGACCCCCGACCAGATCATCGACTTCAACCTCGCGCCGAAGGCCTGACCGGGCCAGCTCGGACTACGGGGGTGCGCCTCGCCGGGGTTCCGGCGAGGCGCACCCCCTTCGCGTGCCGGTCGGCTGACCGGCCGAGAGAGGAGGACACCTTGACGCAGTTGACGGAGGCAGGGCCGGGGGCGCCAGCGCAGACCCCGCCCGTCCCGCGCCGGTCGGCCGTACGCCCGACCATGGTGCTGCTGCCCGCGCTCGGGCTGGTGATCACGCTGGCCGCCTGGTGGCTGGTCACCTCGCTGCACCTGATCCACCAGGCGGTGCTTCCCCCGCCGCAGTCGGTGTGGCGCTCGCTGACCGGGTCGGCGCACGTGCTGCTGCCGGCGCTGGGGATCACCACCTGGATGACCCTGCTCGGCTTTCTGCTCTCGTCGGCCGTCGGGGTATTGATCGGCATGGCCCTGGCCGCCTCCCGCCGGGTGGAGCGGATGTTCGCGCCGCTGCTGGTGGCGGTCAACGCGGTGCCGAAGATCGCCTTCGGGCCGCTGCTCGTGGTCGCCGTGGGCTGGGGGGAGAAACCCATCCTGACCATGGTGTTCCTGCTCTGCTTCTTCCCGATCGTGCTGTCCACCGCGACCGGGCTGACCACCACTCCGGCGGACCTCGCCGAGCTGGGCCGGTCGCTCAACGCGTCGTGGTGGCAGGCGTTCCGGAAGGTGCGCTTCCCGGCCGCGCTGCCGCAGATCTTCGTCGGGCTCAAGGTGGCCATGCCGCTCGCCGCGATCGGCGCCGTGATCGGGGAGTTCTACTCGGACCAACCCGGGCTGGGCCAGCAGATCATCCAGTACAACGGCACCGGCGACTACCCGACGGCATGGGCGGCGATCGTGCTGGTGGCGCTGATGAGCATCGTGCTCTACTCCGCCCTCACCCTGCTCGAGCGCCTGGCCCTCCCCTGGGTCAGAGCCACCACCTCCGCCAGGTAACCACCACAAGGCACGCACGCGATTCACAACGCCGACAGTGGACCGGACGCCGACCGTAGACACCCGAGATCAACCAAGCGGGGGCGGACGGCGCGGAACCAGCGACGGTGTGGCCCCAGCGCAACCGGCGGAGGGATC
Source organism: Micromonospora sp. NPDC047738 (assembly GCF_040642675.1). Taxonomy (NCBI): domain Bacteria; kingdom Bacillati; phylum Actinomycetota; class Actinomycetes; order Micromonosporales; family Micromonosporaceae; genus Micromonospora; species Micromonospora sp. NPDC047738. The sequence goes on along the minus strand of NZ_JBEYSO010000008.1, from coordinate 107,518 downwards.
AAGCCTGACCGCCCGGAGCCGGTTGTGCTGGGGCCACACCCACCAGAGCGACTAACCAGCGAGCCGCCAACGCCCACCCCGAGCCACCAGCGTCGTCAGCGCCTGCGGCATCAGCCCGGAGTGGTTGTCCGGCGTCATCCGGATCGGGCCGGAGAGGCCGTCGAGCTGCGAGGTCTCCAGGACGTCGCGCAGGGCGTCCCGGTTCACCTTGCCGGCCGCGCTGCCGGAGCGCAGCTCGGCGTCCGCGATGAGCTGCACGGCGTCGGCCGCGAACGAGGAGATGCCGTGGTAGCCGCCGTAAAGGGCGGTGTAGCCCTGGAACCACTGTCGCCGGGCCGCCTTGGCGGGGGTGGTGGCGATGACGTCGTCGATCACCATGGTCTGGGTGAAGATCAGCGTCGCCTGTTCCGTCGACTTGGCCGAGGCGCCGAGGAAGAGGTCGCCCGCCGCCGCGGCGTCGAAGAAGAGCGACCCGGGGTAGCGGTTCTCCCGGGCGTTGTCGGCCGCGAGCGAGGCCTGCTCCGGTGACGTCCAGATGACCAGTGCCTGCGGCTTCTTCGCAACCAGTTGCGAGACCTGGCCGCTGACGTCGGTGTCGGTGGGCCGTACCGCCTCGGCACGGAGCAGCCGGATGCCGGCCTTGCCGAACTCGCGGCGCAGCGCGGTCAACCCTTCCTGGCCGGACTGGTCGGCGCTGTGCAGCACGGCCACCTTGCGGAGGCCCTTCCGGGCCAGTTCGGCGGTGAGCGCGGCAGCGCTGTCGCCGGCGTTCGGCGCCAGCTTGAAGACGTATTTGCGCTCGGCGACCGGTTCGGTGACGGCGCTGGCGGACGCCAGCGCGATCGTGGGAATGCGCTTCTCGCCGATCGTCCGGGCGGCGCCGACCGCGCAATCGTTGCAACCGCCCATGATGACAGCGCTGATCCGCGAGTCATTGGCGAAATCGTTGATGTTGCGCAAGGATTCGGCGGCGTCCGAGCGGTTGTCCTTCACCTGGAGCTCGATCTTTCGGCCGCCGAGTGCGCCGGAGGAGTTCAGCTGGTCCACCTTCAGTTTCAGCGCGCGTTGGTACACCTTGCCCACCGGCGCGGAGCCGCCGGACAGTTCGAGGTCCGCCGCGATGACGATGGGGCCGATGTCCTGCTGCTCCCCGCCGAACTGGCAGCCGGTGAGCGTGGTGGCCAGCACGGCCGATGCGAGCGCCGCGATGCTCGCGGAGCGGATGGGGCTCAACTCAGTCCTCCAGGTGCGGCGTGGGCGCGGGCCCGATCACCGCCGCTTGTCCGTCCTCAGTGGAGAAACGGGATTGGTCTGCCGTACGGTGTGCGCGAAGCCTGCAAAACCTTGCCAATGCCAGGCCCTGTGGTCAAGCGCGCTGCCGGGAGTTGCGTGGGACGGTCGTCCCACATGCTGGGGGCACGGACCGTTAACCGGTAATTACTGCGCAGATACGAATGACCACCTTGGAGTTACATGCCCTGTTCAGGGGCTTGAGGAAATGAAGGTAATAGTTGACCGGATCAGGGGTTGGGCCGCCGCCGACCGTTTCCTGTCTCACTGCGGCTTCCCAAGTCGGATCTCTTCTGATGAAATTCCGCCCGTGCCGCGCGTGGCGCTGGCCGCTGCACCAGGCACGGGTCGGCGGGTCAAGCGTGGAAGAAACGACGGAGGCGATGTCGTGAGCACCGGACCTACGACCCTGCCCGAGAGCACTGACGCCGATCAGCGGAACCGGCGACGGAGGCTGCCTCGGCTGCGAGACGCGCGGATCCGTTCCAAGCTCGCTCTCATCCTGGTTGTTCCGGTGGCAGCCGTCATCGCACTGGCGACCATCCGACTCGTCTCGATCGGCGAGGGCGCGTACGACGCCACCCGGATCCGGTCGCTGACCGCGCTGTCGATCGACGTGTCGGCGCTGGCCCAGGACCTGCACAAGGAGCGGATGGCGGCGGCCGCGTACCTGGCCGGGGCGGAGCAGAAGCCGGACGACTACAACCTGCGGGTACGGAGCACCGACGAGCGGATCGCGGCGTACCAGGAGGAGCGGATCGGGCTCGGCGACGTGCCGGCCTCGGTCCGCAGCCGGCTCAAGGTCATCGACGACCACCTGGCCGCCCTGAACGGCACCCGGCAGGAGGTCCTGGACCGGCAACAGATGCCGGTGGCAAAGGCGACCCTGCGCTACGGCATCATCCTCGGCGACCTGGTCGCGTACGGCGACACCCTCGCCCAGCAGCCCGGCGCGGAGGGCATCGCCGATGCCCGGCGGGCGGTGGCCGCGTTCGCCCACGCCAAGGCGGAGGTCGCCGAGGAGCAGGCGGTGGTCTTCACCGCGCTCGCCGCCGGCCGGATCGACGAGGAACAGTTCTCCTCCTTCGTCGGCACCCTGACCGCCCAGCAGGAGGCGCTGATCGCCTTCTCCCAGGCCGCCGAGCCGGCACAGCGTGCCCTGGTGGACAGCACGGTCTCCGGTGACGCGGTGCAGCTCGCCGACCGGGTCGCGAACGACGTGTCCCGTTCGGTCAACAAGGCCCCGCTGGTCGGTCGGGACGACGCCTCGGCCGCCATGGGTGCGGTCAACGACCTGATGCGGTGGGCCGAGATCCAGCTCCAGAACCAGCTGCTCGCCGACGCCGACGGGGTCCTGTCGGCCGTCATCCGGCAGGCCGTCGTGGAGAGCCTGATCGTCCTGCTCACCCTGTTCATCGCGGTGACCCTGGCGGTGGTCCTGGCCCGTTCGCTGAACGAGTCGCTGCGCCGGCTGCGCGAGGGCGCCCTGGCGGTGGCGAACCACGACCTGCCGGACGCGGTCAACCGGCTGCAGAACGTCAACGCCATCGGCGACGGTGGCGTGGACGAGATCGTCCAGCAGGTCCGGGACCCGATCCAGCTGACCAACCGCGACGAGGTCGGCCAGGTTGCGGCGGCCTTCAACGTGGTCCACCGGGAAGCGGTCCGGGTGGCGGCCGAGCAGGCGGCGCTGCGGACCAGTGTCTCGGCGATGTTCCTCAACCTGGCCCGGCGCTCGCAGAACCTGGTCGACCGGATGATCGGCGAGCTGGACGCGATCGAGCGGGGCGAGGAGGACCCGAAGCGGCTGGCCCAGCTCTTCGAACTCGACCACCTGGCCACCCGGATGCGCCGCAACGACGAGAACCTGCTGGTGCTGGCCGGCGCCGACTCGGCCGTGCCGCGCCGGGACGACGCGCTCCTGGTCGACGTGCTGCGGGCCGCCCAGTCCGAGGTGGAGCTCTACAACCGGATCGAGTTCGGCACCGTCGACACCGACATCTCGGTCGCCGCGCACGCGGTCAACGACGTGGTCCGCCTGGTCGCCGAGCTGCTGGACAACGCCACCCGGTTCTCGCCGCCGAACACCACGGTGGTCGCGGACGGCCGACGGATCCGGGACTACGTGCTGATCCAGGTCGAGGACCGCGGCCTCGGCCTCAGCGACGAGCAGCTCGACTCGCTGAACCGGCGGCTGGCCGCTCCGCCCACGGTCGACGTGGCCGCGTTCCGGCTGATGGGCCTGGCCGTGGTCAGCCGGCTCGGCGCCCGCTACGGCATCCGGGTCGAGCTGCGCCGCAACGTCGAGGGCGGCACCGTCGCCCAGGTGACCCTGCCGAACTCCACCGTGGTGCTGCCGGCGAACCGCGGCCCGGCCCAGCTGAGCCGGCCGCGCCAGCCGCTCGCCGTCGAGCAGGCCCCGCTGAATCCGGTGGGCCACGCCGCGGAACCGCTGGCCGGCGCGGGGCGGACCACCACGGCCACGCTCACCGACCAGTGGCGGACCCCCACGCCGCCTGCCCGCTGGCAGTCGCTGGACGAGGCGCGGGACACCGGCCCCGCCGTGCAGGTCGGGGGCGTGACGGGCGCGCTGCCGCCCGTGCTGCCGCCCGCCCCGGCGACCCCCGTCTCCGGTGCCGGCTACGCGGTGGGTGGACCCACCCTCGGGTACCCCGCGCTCGCCCCGCTGCCGAAGCGGACCCCGGGCGGGGAGGTGGCCGCAACCAGCGCGCCGGCCACGCCTCCCGGCCCCACCTCCGCGCCGCCGGCGTACCCCGCCGTGTCGGCGTACCAGCCGCTCGCGTCGGCCCCGCCGGTTGACATCGCCAAGCCGGCCCCGGCCGCGCCACTGGCGGCCCACCCGACCGAGGCGCCGATCTTCCGGGAGATGGAGGCGGTCTGGTTCCGCTCGCACGGCGAGGACGAGACCACGATCTTCGCCCGGCCCCGGTTCGACGACGACCCGCCGGCCGCCCCGAAGCGATCCGCCACCGCGCCGCCGCTGCCGACCCGTACCCCGGGCGCCCAGGCGTCGGCGATGGCCTCGCCACCGCCGTACACCCCGCCGCCCGCCGCCGTGCCCCCGCCCGCGCCGCCGGCGATCGACCCGGACGCCTGGCGGACGGCGGCCGACGACGGTTGGGCGCGGGCCAGCCAGGCCGCGGAGCCCAGCACCGGCGGGATCACCCGCTCCGGCCTGCCGAAGCGCGTGCCGCAGGCCCAGCTCGTTCCCGGTGGCATCGAGCCGAAGGGCGGCCGGTCCCGCGCCAAGCGCACGCCGGATGAAGTACGCGGTCTGCTGTCGGCCTACCACCGTGGTGTGCAGCGGGGGCGGACGGCCGGCGCGGACCTGAACAGCAACTCGACCAAGGAGACGAACCGATGAACAGGCCAGCGGCCATGCAGGACATGGGTTGGCTGCTCACCAACTTCGCCGACAGCGTGGCGGGCATCGCCCACGTGGTGGCGGTGTCCGCGGACGGGCTGCTGCTCGCCTCCTCCCGCGACCTGCCGGCGGACCGAGCCGACCAGCTCGCCGCGATCACCTCCGGCGTGGTGAGTCTGACCGAGGGCGCCGCGCGGATGTTCAGCGCCGGCGGGGTGCTCCAGACGGTCATCGAGATGGACAGCGGATACCTGTTCCTCATGTCGATCAGCGACGGCTCCTCGATGGCGGTGCTGGCCGCCCGGAGCTGCGACGTGGGCCAGGTGGGCTACGAGATGGCGCTGCTGGTGGAGCGGGTCGGCCAGGCGCTGGTCCCGCTGCCGCGGGATGCTGTCCGGTCCTGACCGGCGTTCGATGTGACCTGGTGACCGGGAGCCGACCGGCTCCGTACGGAGGGAGGTGATCGCGAGATGGAACCACGGCGGGATCCGCGTGGGGCGCTGGTGCGACCGTACGCGGTCACCCGCGGCCGCACCGAGCCGTTGCAGAACATCGCGTTGGAGGCGGTGCTCTCCTGCACGCCCACACAGTCGGCCGAGGCGCGGTTCGCCGGGCACGACAAGTACCGCATCGCGCTGGTCTGCGAGGGCCGGGCGCAGTCGCTCGCGGAGATCGCCGCGTACACCCGGATGCCGCTGGGCGTCACCCGGGTGCTGGTCGCCGACCTGGTGGCCGAGGGCCTGCTGACGCTACACACTGCCGCTCCCGCGACGGGGTTCCAGGAGCGGATGAACTTGCTGGGAAGGGTGCTAAGTGGACTTCGCGAACTATGACCCCGCCGGGGCGAGCCGCAGCCGGGAGATCATCTCCGCGAAGATCGTGGTCGCGGGTGGCTTCGGGGTGGGCAAGACCACCCTGGTCGGCGCGATCTCCGAGATCACGCCGCTGACCACCGAGGCGCTGATGACCGCGGCCGGGGTGGGCATCGACGATCCGTCGAAGGTGCCCGGCAAGGAGACCACCACGGTCGCCATGGACTTCGGCCGGATCACCATGGCCCAGGACCTGATCCTGTATCTCTTCGGCACGCCGGGCCAGACCCGTTTCTGGTTCATGTGGGACGAGATCATCCGGGGTGCGGTGGGCGCCACGGTGCTGGTGGACACCCGGCGGATCAGCGACGCGTTCGCCCCGCTGGACTACTTCGAGAACCGCAACCTGCCGTACGTGGTGGCGCTGAACCGGTTCGACGGCGCCGCGCAGTACGAGCTCGAGGAGGTCCGCGAGTCGCTGGCCATCTCGCCCGACGTGCCGCTGGTGATGTGCGACGCCCGGCAGCGCGAGTCGGTCAAGCAGGTGCTGGTGACCGTGGTCGAGCACGCCATGCTCCGGCTGCAGGCCGAGCACGACCGGGGCTACCCGGCCTCGGTCGGCTGACCGCCCGCCCGTCCCGTCCGTAGCCGGACCGGACGGGCGGCTCGGCCGGGTCGGTGCGCCGAAGGCAGCCCCCGCTGCCGTCAGTCCACGCGGAGGCGGTAGCCGCGCTTGACCACGGTCTGCACCACCCGGGGCGCCGTCAGTCCGACCCGCAGCCGGGCGACCGCCATCTCCACCGCATGCTCGTCCGCGCCCCGGGGCAGGGTACGCAGCAGGGCGGTGCGGGACAGCACCTTGCCGGGCGACGCGGCGAGCGCCCGCAGCACCGCCATCGGGGCCGGCGCGAGCGGCCGCAACTCCCCGTCGACCACGGCGGCGTGCCCGCGCAGCGTCAGCTGGTGCCCGCCGGCCCGCACGGTCACCGTCCGGCGGGGCAGCTCGTCCACGATCGTCCGCACCAGGGCGCCCAGCCGGGCCCGGCTCGGGGCGGCCACCGGCACCCCCCGCCGGACCAGCGGTTCGGCGGTGACCGCGCCGACGCAACCGGCCAGCACGTCCCCCCGCAGCGCCGCCAGCACCGTCTCGGTGCGGTCCCCGGCCGCCCGCAGCAGCGCCTCCGCCGCCGGGGCGGAGGTGAACGTGACCGCGTCGACCATCCGCCCCGCGACCAGGTCGATCAGCCGGTGCAGCGGAGCCGGGTCGGTCGGCGGCGCCCACCGGTAGACCGGTACCTCGAGCACCGTGGCACCGGCCGCTTCCAGCGCTTCGGTGCACTCCGGCTGCCGCTCGCCGTGCAGTTGGAGAGCGACGACCTGGCCGGCCACGCCGCGCCGGACCAGGTGGTCGATCACCTCGTCGCAGCTCTCCGAGGCCGGGGACCAGTGCTCGCGCAGCCCGGCGGCCCGGATCGCGCCGGTCGCCTTCGGGCCGCGGGAGACCACGTAGGACTGGGCGAGCGCGGCACGCAGGGGCTCGCCCAGGCCCCACCCCTCGGCCGCCTCCAGCCAGCCGCGCATCCCGATGCCGGTGTTGGCCATCAGCACGTCCGGCGGGCGGTCGAGGCAGGCCCGGGTGGCCTCGCGCAGGTCGGTGTCGTCGGCCAGCGGCACGATCCGCAGGGCCGGGGCGAGCACCACCCGCGCGCCGCGCCGCTGCAACAGCGCGGCCAGCTCGTCGCGTCGCCGGTCGGCGGTGACCCCGATGGTGAAGCCGGCCAGTTCCTCCCGCATCACTCCTCCTGCCGCAGCCGCACCTCGACCTGCCCGTCCCGGCAGCGCACCTCGTGTCGCCGCAGCGCCACGTCCGGGAGGTCCAGGCACCACCCGGTCCGTAGGTCGTAGACCTGCTTGTGCAGCGGGGAGGCCAGCGTCGGCACGCCGCCGCGGCTGCCGACGATCCCCCGGGACATCACGTACGCGCCGCCGACCGGATCGAGGTTGTCGACCGCGTACAGCTCGCCGCCGGTCCGGACGAGCGCCACCTGCACGCCGTCGACCAGCGCGGCCATCCCGCGATCGGGGTCCAACCGGTCGAGCGGGCAGACCGACGTCCAGTCGAGCCTCCTGGTCGCGTCACCTCGCTGCGCCCGGCGTCGCGACGAGGTCAAGAGGCTGGGCGGACCAATTCGCTCGCTGCGCTGGCTCATCGGCGTACCTCCGGAAGGCCGAGCGCCACGGGCTGGCGGCGGCGGTCGGCGCCGGCCGCCGGTGGTGCGCCGCGCGCGGGCACCGGCTGGCCGCGTTCGACGGTGAACGTGATGGACGGATCGGGCACGTCGGGGGCGTTGACGAACGAGGTGAACCGGCGCAGCCGCTCCGGGTCCGCCAGCACGTCCCGCCACTCGTCCGAGTACGACGCGACGTGCCGCGCCATCGCCGCGTCCAGTTCGGCGCAGAGCCCGAGCGAGTCGTCCACCAGCACCGAGCGCAGGTGATCGAGCCCGCCCTCCATCGCCTCGAGCCAGGCGGCGGTGCGCTGCAACCGGTCGGCGGTCCGGATGTAATAGATCAGGAAGCGGTCGATCAGCGTGACCAGCTCGTCGGTGCTCAGGTCGGTGGCGAACAGGTCGGCGTGCCGGGGCCGGAAGCCGCCGTTGCCGCCGAGATAGAGGTTCCAGCCCGTCTCGGTGGCGATGACGCCGAAGTCCTTGCCGCGCGCCTCGGCGCACTCCCGGGCGCAGCCGGAGACCGCCGCCTTGAGCTTGTGCGGGGCGCGTAGTCCCCGGTAGCGCAGCTCCAGCGCCACGGCCAGCCCGACCGAGTCCTGCACCCCGTACCGGCACCAGGTCTCACCGACGCAGGACTTCACCGTGCGCAGGGCCTTGCCGTACGCGTGGCCGGACTCGAAGCCGGCGTCGATCAGCCGGCGCCAGATCTGCGGGAGCTGCTCGACCCGGGCCCCGAACAGGTCGATCCGCTGCCCGCCGGTGATCTTGGTGTACAGCCGGAAGTCCCGGGCCACCTCGCCGATCACGATCAGCTTCTCCGGGGTGATCTCCCCGCCCGGGATCCGGGGCACCACCGAGTAGCTGCCGTCCCGTTGCAGGTTGGCCAGGAAGTGGTCGTTGGTGTCCTGGAGGGACGCCTGCTCGCCGTCGAGCACGTGCCCGGTGCCGAGGGAGGCGAGGATCGAGGCCACCACCGGCTTGCAGATGTCGCAGCCGCGCCCCCGCCCGTGCTCGGCGATCAGCTGCGAGAAGGTGCGGATGCCGCGGACCCGGACGATGTCGAACAGCTCCTGCCGGCTGGCGTCGAAGTGCTCGCAGAGCGCGGTGGACTGCCGCACCCCGGCCGCGTCGAGGAGCTGCTTGAGCATCGGTAGGCAGGAACCGCAGCTCGTACCGGCCCGGGTGCACGCCTTCAGCGCTGGCACGTCCCCCGCCCCGCCCGCGATCGCCGCGTCGATGTCCGCCCGGGTCACCGCGTTGCAGGAGCAGACCTGGGCCGCGGCCGGCAGCGCGCCGACCCCGGCGGGCGCGCCGCCGGCCGGCGCCAGCAGGGCCAGCGGGGGAGCGGGCAACGGCCCGCCGACACTCGCCCGCAATGTCGGGTACGCGCTGGCGTCGCCCACCAGGACGCCGCCGAGCAGCGTGCGCGCGTCGTCGGAGAGGACCAGCTTGGCGTACGTGCGGGTGGCCGGGTCGGTGAAGGTGACGTCGAGGCAGCCCGGGGTGGTGCCGTGCGCGTCACCGAACGAGGCCACGTCCACCCCGAGCAGCTTGAGCTTGGTCGCGGTGTCCGCGCCGGGGAAGGTGGCCGCCCCGCCGAGCAGACGGTCGGCGACCACCTCGGCGGTCGCGTACCCGGGAGCGACCAGGCCGTGGCAGGTGCCGTCCACCGCCGCGCACTCGCCGACCGCCCAGATGCGTTCGTCCGCCGTCCGGCAGGTGGCGTCGACCAGCACCCCGCCCCGGGGCCCGAGCGGCAGGCCCGCCGTCCGGGCCAGCTCGTCCCGCGGCCGGATGCCGGCGGCCACCACGACCAACTCGGCGTCGACCGTACGGCCGTCGGAGAGCTCCAGCGTGGCGACCGCGCCGTCCGGGCCCGGGCGCAGCGCGGTGGTGGCCACCCCGAGGTACGGGGTGACGCCGAGCTCCTCGACGTAACGGCGGAGCATCGCCCCGCCTGCCTCGTCCACCTGTACCGGCATCAGCCGGGGTGCGAACTCGACCACGCTGGTGGACAGGCCCAGCAGGCGTAGGGCGTTCGCCGCCTCCAGGCCGAGCAGGCCGCCGCCGATCACCGCCCCGGTCCGCCGGCCCCGGGCGTGCTCCCGGATCGCGGCCAGGTCGTCCAGCGTCCGGTAGCCGAACACCCCGGGCAGGTCGGCGCCGCCGACGGGCGGCACGAAGGCGTACGACCCGGTGGCCAGCACCAGGGCGTCGTACGGGTGGCTGCCGGTCGCCGTGGTCACCACCCGCCGCGTCCGGTCGATCCCGGTGGCCGGCTCGTCCAGGTGCAGCACCACCCCCTCGTCGGGAGTGTGCAGGTTCAGCTCCGCCGCGCCGACCCCGTCGAAGAAGGCCGAGAGCCGGACCCGGTCGTACGCCGGCCGCCGCTCCTCGGCGAGCACCGTCACTCGCCAGCGCCGGTCGTGGTCCCGGGCCCGCAACGCCTCGACGAAGCGTTGCCCGACCATGCCGTTGCCGACGACCACCAGATTGCCGCCCCGCATGCCATCACCTCCGCTTTCCCGTCCCCGCACTCCGTTCATCGCGTCACCGCCACCGGGTCCGCCTCGGCGAGCCAGTCGGCGATGCCGGCCACCGCGTCCCGGCAGCCGCCGCAGCCCGTCGCCGCCCGGGTCGCCGCCGACAGCTCCTCGACGGTCCGGGCGCCGGCACGCCAGCACGCCACCAGCGCACCCTTGTGGACGTCGTTGCACTGGCACACCGTGGCCGCGTCCGGCATCAGCGCCGGGGACGCGGCGGGGGTGGCCGGGGTGGCGCCGAACGCCCGCCCGAGCAGTAGCGCCCGGCGGTCCGCGGGCACCGGGTCACCCCGGTCGAAGAGCTGCACCACCGTGCCGACGGCCGGGTTGTCGCCGAGCAGGATCGCCCCGGTCAACCGGCCGTCGCGGATCCGCAGCCGGGCGTACGTGCCGCGGGTCGGGTCGGCGAAGGTCAGCTCCTCGACCGGTCCGCCGTCATCCGGGGCGGTGCCGGCGGGCGGTGTGCCGTCGGCGGTGTCACCCATCGCGGCGAGGTCGATGCCGGCCGCCTTGAGCCGGGTCACCACCGGCCGCGGCCGGTACCGGGCGAGCGGGTCCTCGCCGCCCAGCACCTCGGCCACCACCCGGGCCTGCGCCCAGGCCGGGGCGACCAGCCCGGTCAGCGCCCCGGCGTGCTGGGCGCAGTCGCCGATCGCCGAGATGTGCCGGTCGCTGCTCCGCAGCCGGTCGTCCACCAGCACGCCCCGATCCACGGCCAGCCCGGCCGCGGCGGCCAGGGCGGTGTCCGGGCGTACGCCGCAGGAGAGCACCAGCAGGTCGGCGTGGAGCGAGCGGCCGTCGGCGAGGTCGAGGCGGACCCCGTCGGCGTCGGCGGCCACCCCGGTCGCCGGGACGGCCAACGCGGTCCGTACGCCCAGCCCGGCGAGGGTGCCGGCGAGCACCGCCCCGGCGGTCGGGTCGAGCTGTCGTTCCATCAGCCATCCGGTCGGGTGGACCACGGTCACGTCCAGCCCCCGGGCGGCGAGCCCGCGCGCGGCTTCCAGCCCGAGCAGCCCGCCGCCGAGCACCAGGGCGCGGCGGGCGCCCCGGGCGGCGGCGAGGATCCGCCGGCAGTCGTCCAGGGTGCGGAACGGGACCACCCGGTCGGGCAGCGGGTCGAGCCCGGGCAGCGGCGGCACCACGGCCCGGCTGCCGGTGGCGAGGACCAGATGGTCGTAGCCGTGGCGATCGCCGTCGGCGGTGCGTACCTCCCGGGCGGCCCGGTCGATCGCGGTGACCGCCAGCCCGGTCCGGACGTCCACGCCCTGCCCGGCGACCTCGGCCAGCTCCACGTCCGGCTCGTCGATCTTCCCGGCCAGCAGGGCGGAGAGCATGATCCGGTTGTACGCCCGGTGCTGCTCCGCCCCGAGCACGGTGACCTTCCGGTCGCCGTCCCGCGCGTGCAGCTCGGCGGCGAGCCGCGCGCCCGCCATCCCGTAGCCGACGATGACCACTCTCACGGCGACTCCGCCGCGCTGTGCCGGATGATTCGCTCGCTCATGCCTTCTCCACCCGGACCGCGCAGATCTTGAATTCCGGCATACCGGAGACCGGGTCGACGGCGTCGTTGGTGACCGAGTTGGCGCGGGCCGCGCCCGGCCAGTGGAACGGCGCGAAGACGGTGTCCGGCCGGATCGTTGGGCTGAGCCGGGCCGGCGCCCGCAGCTCGCCCCGGCGGGAGACGACGCGCACCTCGTCGCCCCCGGCCACGCCAAGCCGGTCGGCCAGGTCCGGGTGCAGCTCGACGAAGCCCTCCGGGGCGGCCCGGCGCAGCGCGTCGACCCGCCGGGTCTGCGCGCCGGACTGATAGTGGGCGAGCACCCGGCCGGTGGTGAAGTGCAGCGGGTACTCCGCGCACACCTCCTCCGCGGCCGGTCGGTGCGTCACCGGGTGGAACCGGGCCCGCCCGTCCGGGGTCGGGAAGGACTCGGTGAAGAGCCGGGGGGTGTCCGGCCCGTCCGGGTCGGGGCAGGGCCAGAAGACACCCTCGTCCCGTTCGACCCGCTCCCAGGTCACCCCGGCGTAGTCCGCCGGCCCGCCGGCCGAAGCCCGGCGCAGTTCCTCGAAAACGGCGCGCGGATCGGCCGGGAAGCCGTGCCCGCCGGCCGCGTTGCCCCCGCCGCTGGCAGCGGGCCCGGGCGTTGGGAAGGGGTCAGTGCGGTGCGGAGTGCGATGACGAAGGGCCCCAGCGTGCAGTCGGGCGGCCAGGCCGGCGAGGACGGCCAGGTCGGTGCGGACCCCGGGCGGCGGCTCGCGCAGCGCCCGCCGGCGGAGCACTCGACCCTCCAGGTTGGTCATCGTGCCGTCCTCCTCGGCCCACTGCGCGACGGGCAGCACCACGTCGGCCAGGTCGGCCGTCTCGGAGCGCACGAAGTCGGCCACCACGAGCAGGTCGAGGGCGCGCAGCCGGGACTCGACCCGGGCCGCCCGGGGCGCCGACACCACCGGGTTGGAGCCGAAGACCAGCAGCGCCCGGGGGCCGGTCGCGGTGCCGAGCGAGTCCAGCAGGGCGTACGCGGGCACCCCGGGCCCGGGCAGGTCGTCGGCGGGTACGCCCCAGACCCGCGCCACGTGCTCTCGGGCCGCCGGGTCGTCGATCCGCCGGTACCCGGGGAGCTGGTCGGCCTTCTGCCCGTGTTCCCGCCCACCCTGGCCGTTGCCCTGCCCGGTGAGGCAGCCGTACCCGGAGCCGGGGCGGCCGGGCAGGCCCAGGGCGAGCGCCAGGTTGATGAACGCGCTGACCGTGTCGACGCCCTTGGCGTGCTGTTCCGCGCCCCGCGCGGTGAGGATGATCGCGCGGTCCACGGTGGCGAGCGCCCGAGCGGTCGCCTCCAGGTCGGCCACCGGTACCCCGGAGAGGCGTTCCACCTCGGCCGGCCAGTACCCGGCCACGGTCCGCCGGACCTCGTCGAAGCCGCTGGTCCGGTCGGTCACGTACGTCCGGTCGAGCCAGCCCTCGGTGAGCGCCACGTGCAGCAGTGCGTTGGCCACCGCCAGGTCGGTGCCGGGCAACGGCTGCAGGTGCCGGTCGGCCTGCCGGGCGGTGGCGGTGAGCCGGGGGTCGACCACGATCAGTTGGCCGCCCCGGGCGCGCTGGTCGGCGAGGTGCCGCAGCAGCGGCGGCATGGTCTCGGCCGGGTTCGCGCCGACCAGCAGCAGGGTGTCCGCCCGGCCGAGGTCGGCGAGGGGGAAGGGCAGCCCCCGGTCGACGCCGAAGGTGCGCAGCCCGGCCGCCGCGGCCGAGGACATGCACCAGCGGCCGTTGTAGTCGATGTGCCGGGTACGCAGCGCCACCCGGGCGAACTTGCCGAGCGCGTACGCCTTCTCGTTGGTCAGCCCGCCACCGCCGAAGACCGCGACCGCGTCCGGCCCGTGCCGGTCCTGGACGGCGCGGATCCCGGCGGCCACCCGGTCGAGGGCCTCGTCCCAACTCGCCGGGCGCAGCGGCGCGCCGGGCCGGTCCCGCAGCAGCGGGGTGGCCAGTCGGTCGGGGTGGTCGAGCAGTTCGGCGGCGGTCCAGCCCTTCTGGCACAGCCCGCCCCGGTTGGTGGGGAAGTCGCGGGGCACGACCTCGATCCGCCCCTCGGCCTCGCGCAGCACCATGCCGCACTGGAGCGCGCAGTACGGGCAGTGCGTGGCGACCTCCCGGCGATGAACCCCCGGTCGCGTCGTCACGCGGGCACCCTGTGTCATGCCGGGAAAGCGTGCCGGCGGGCGGTTTCCGGTCCGGGTCCCGTCTGTTTCGGTCCTGTCAAGAGCGCCTCACACCGCACGGGAGTGACGGACCGGATGGTCAGGTTTAGAATATGAGACGGAAATCCTGAATAATGGGAGGCGCGATGAGTGTGGCGGACGCGTTCGACGCGGTGGCGGGGAGCTACGACGAGGCCCGGCGCCGGCTGGTGCCCTGCTTCGACGCCTTCTACGGCACCGCGGTCCAGGTCGCCGCACCGCCGCTGCGGGCGGCGCACGCGTCGGGGCGTACCCCCGAGGTGCTGGACCTGGGCGCGGGCACCGGCCTGCTCTCCCTGTTGGTCGCCGCGGCGGTGCCGGGCGTCCGGCTGACCCTGGTCGACGCCGCCCCGGGCATGCTCGCGGTGGCCGCCGGCCACCTGGCCGCCCGGGGGGTGCCGCACCGGACGGTGCTCGCCGATCTGACCGACCCGCTGCCCGCCGGCCGCTACGACGCGGTGGTCTCGGCCCTGGCCATCCACCACCTAGCCGACGACGGCAAGCGGGCGCTCTACCGGCGGGCGGCCGAGACGCTGGTGCCCGGTGGGGTGTTCGTCAACGCCGAGCAGGTCGCCGGCCCGACCCCGGCGCTGGACCGGCGCTACGACGAGGTCTGGACGGCCCGGATCACCGAGCTGGGCTCGGACGCCGAGGAGATCGCCGCGGCCCGGGAGCGGATGCGGCACGACCGGCCGGCGCCGGTGACCGACCAGTGCCGCTGGCTCACCGACGCCGGCCTGGCCGACGTGGACTGCTTCTTCAAGGAGTGGCGGTTCGCCGTCTTCGGCGGCCGCCGCCCGTGACGGTCGGCGCGGCTCGACCGCCGCGTCGAGGCCGGCCAGCCTGAGTGCCCACGGGGGGTGTCCCGTCCGCCCCGCCCGTGCCCCGGTGTCCGGTTCGCCGACGGGCGCGAGTGGGGATGACTGCTGGTCATACCAGTGGGTAATCTGTCCGGCATGACCGCCAAGGTGACGTTGTCGTTCTCGGACGAGACGATCGAGGAGGCGCGCCGGTTCGCCAAGCGGGAAGGGCTCTCCCTCTCCGCCTGGATGGACCAGGCCGCCCGGGAGAAGGCGCTGCGCGAGGTCTTCACCGCGCACGCCGCCGCCGTCGGCCGCGCCGGCCTGGATCTGGAGTCCGCGGCCCTGGCCGACGCCCAGGAGGCCGCGATGGTCGACGACGCCCTCTTCGGCGGCGGACGTCCGCGTGCTGCGTAGGGGAGAGATCTGGCGCATCTCCGGCGCCCGGGAACGGCTCGGACTGGTGATCAGCTCCGACGTCTACAACTCCACCGACGTACCGATCGTGATCGTGGCCGAGGTGGTCGAGGAATCGTTGCTGCGGGACTCGCCCCTCGCGGTGGCCATGGGCGGTTACGTGGTGATGCCCGACCGGCTCTCGTCGCCCATGAAGAAGTGGTTCACCGAGTGCGTGGACGTCGCCGACACCGAGACCATGCAACGGGTCGGCCGGGCGCTGCGCATCCTCCAGGAGCTCTGACCGGCTCACCGCCGGCTCCCGGCGGACGTGCGGTCTCCGTTTCCGGCCCGACCCGGGACGGGCACGGCCGGGAAACCAGGCGTTCCTAGCGTCCCCCTCGTCATCGACGAGGAGGAGTCGCCGTGAGCACGCTCGCTTCCCCCCGGGCCCCGGCCCCCGACGCCGGGCGCCGGCGGTCGATCACCGACTGGCGCCCCGAGGACCCCGGGTTCTGGGACACCGCCGGGGCCCCGATCGCCCGCCGCAACCTGTACGTCTCGATCTTCGCCGAGCACGTCGGCTTCTCCGTGTGGAGCCTCTGGTCGGTGACGGTGCTCTTCCTCGGCCCGGAGTACGGTATCGACCCGGCCGGGAAGTTCCTGCTCACCGCCGTGCCGGCCGCGCTGGGCGCGGTGCTGCGGCTGCCGTACACGCTGGCGGTGGCCCGGTTCGGCGGGCGGAACTGGACCGTCGTCAGCGCGCTGCTGTTGCTGGTGCCGGCGGTGCCGATGGCGCTGCTGATCGAGCCGGGGGTGTCGTACTCGACACTGATGGTGCTGGCCTGCCTGAGCGGGGTCGGCGGGGGCAACTTCGCCTCGTCGATGGCGAACATCAACCTGTTCTTCCCGGACCGGCTCAAGGGCCGGGCGCTCGGGCTCAACGCCGGCGGCGGGAACCTCGGCGTGCCGGCGGTGCAGCTCGTCGGGCTGGCCGTGCTGGCCACCGCCGGGGCCGCGTACCCCCGGCTGGTGCCGGCGGTCTACCTGCCGCTGATCGTGCTCGCGGCGCTCGCCGCGGCGCGCTGGCTGGACAACGTCCCCGGGGCGCGCAACGAGCCGGGGGCGCTGCGCGCCGCCGCCCGCGACCCGCACACCTGGGTGATGTCGCTGCTCTACGTGGGCACCTTCGGCTCGTTCATCGGCTTCGGGTTCGCCTTCGGCCAGGTGCTCCAGCTCCAGTTCCACGACCGGTTCCCGACTCCGGTCGACGCCGCCTGGCTGACCTTCCTCGGGCCGCTGATCGGCTCGCTGATCCGGCCGGTCGGCGGCCAGCTCGCCGACCGGCTCGGCGGAGCCCGGGTCACCTTCTGGAACTTCGCGGCGATGGCCGTGGGCGCCACGCTGGTGCTGTACGCCGCGCGCGAGCGGTCGTTCCCGCTCTACCTGGTCGGGTTCCTGGCGCTCTTCGTGTTCTCCGGGATCGGCAACGGGTCGACGTACAAGATGATCCCGGCGATCTTCCGGGCCCGGGCCGCCGCCGAGGCGGAGCGGACCGGAGAACGGTCGGCGGCCGAGCGCCGCAGCCGGCGGCGGTCCGGGGCGCTGATCGGCATCGCCGGGGCGGTCGGCGCCTCGGGCGGGGTGCTGGTCAACGTGGCCTTCCGGCAGTCCTTCCTCGCCGCCGGGACCGCGGACGCGGCCTACCTGGCCTTCATCGGCTGGTACGCGCTCTGCTTCGCGGTGACCTGGGTGGTGTACCTGCGGCCGGGGCCACGTAAGCTGTCCGGCGTGTGACCTGCGCCATGGTGGAAGCGCGGGCCGCGCGGGGAGCACCCCGTTTTGACCTGCCGCCGGGCGGCCGGGTATCGTTGCCTGCTGTTGTACGACATTCAGAGGCGTGCCGCATCAGGTACGCTTGGTCGTTCGTGCGCGCCTGGTCACCTCGGCGCGCGACCCCAGACCGACGACGAGACAAGGTAGACCTGTGCGTACGTACAGCCCGAAGCCGGGTGAGATCGAGCGTCAGTGGCACGTCATCGACGCCTCTGATGTCGTGCTGGGCCGCCTCGCGACCCACGCCGCCACGCTGCTGCGTGGCAAGCACAAGCCGACTTTCGCGCCGCACGTCGACACGGGCGACTTCGTCGTCATCGTGAACGCGGGCAAGGTCGCGCTGACCGGCAACAAGCGCCAGCAGAAGATCGCTTACCGCCACTCCGGTTACCCGGGTGGTCTGAAGCAGGTCGGCTACGAGGAGCTGCTCACCAAGCGTCCCGAGCGGGCCATCGAGCTGGCCGTGAAGGGGATGCTCCCGCACAACAAGCTCGGCCGTCAGATTCTCAAGAAGCTGAAGGTCTACGCCGGTGCCGAGCACCCGCACGGCGCGCAGCAGCCGGTGCCGTTCGAGATCAAGCAGATCGCGCAGTGAGCGCGGGCGAAGGAAGCAGCATGACCGACATCACCGCCACCGAGGTTGCCCCTGAGGCCACCGAGGCGCCGGCGCCCGTCGCCCGCGCGCCTCGTGGCGACCGCCCGATCCAGACCGTGGGTCGGCGCAAGGAGGCCATCGTCCGGGTTCGCATCGTCCCCGGCAGCGGCAAGATCACCTGCAACGGCCGTGACCTCGAGGCCTACTTCCCGAGCAAGGTGCACCAGCAGCTGATCAAGGACCCGCTGGTGACCGCCGAGAAGGCCGAGGCGTTCGACGTGATCGCCAACCTGCGGGGTGGCGGCACCACCGGCCAGGCCGGCGCGCTGCGCCTCGCCATCGCCCGGGCGCTGATCGTCAGCGAGCCGGACGACCGCCCGGCCCTGAAGAAGGCCGGCTTCCTGACCCGTGACGCCCGGGTCAAGGAGAGCAAGAAGTACGGCCTCAAGAAGGCCCGTAAGGCTCCTCAGTACTCGAAGCGCTGATCATCAGCAGCGCCTTGTACTTCTGACGGACGGCCGGGTCCGCCTCCTCTACGGGGAGGTGGCCCGGCCGTTCGCTTTTCCTCTCCTCGCAACGGCAGTTCCTTCGGAGGTTGGCGGGTATGGGTCGGTTGTTCGGCACGGACGGCGTACGCGGGCGGGCGAACGCGGATCTCACCCCGGAGTTGGCGCTCGCGGTGGCGGTCGCCGCCGCGCACACACTCGCCGAGTCGGACAAGAGCCATCCGCCGCTCGCCGTGGTCGGCCGGGACACCCGGGCCAGCGGCGAGATGCTGGAGGCCGCGGTGGTGGCCGGGCTCACCAGCGCCGGCGCCAACGTGGTACGCGTCGGCGTGCTGCCCACCCCGGCGGTGGCGTTCCTCACCGCGGAGGCCAAGGCCGACCTGGGCGTCATGCTCTCCGCCTCACACAACCCGATGCCGGACAACGGGATCAAGCTCTTCGCCGCCGGCGGGCACAAGCTGCCCGACGAGATCGAGATGCGGATCGAGGCGGCGGTCGAGGCGAACGCCACCACCGCCTGGGAGCGGCCGATCGGCGCCGGGGTGGGCCGCGTGCACGACCTGCTCGACGGCGCCGACCACTACGTCCAGCACCTGGTCGGCACCGTGCCGCATCGGCTGGACGGGATCAAGGTGGTGGTCGACTGCGCCAACGGCGCGGCCGCCGAGGTCGCCCCGGTGGCGTACCAGGAGGCCGGCGCCGAGGTGATCGCGATCTGCGCCGAGCCGGACGGGCTCAACATCAACGACGACTGCGGCTCCAACCACCTGGACGCGCTGCGGGCCGCCGTGGTGGAGCACGGCGCGCACCTGGGCATCGCCCACGACGGCGACGCCGACCGGTGCGTGGCGGTCACCGCCGACGGCGACGAGGTCGACGGCGACCAGGTGATGGCGATCCTCGCCCTGGCCATGCGGGAGGCCGGCGCGCTGACCGAGGACACCCTGGTCGCCACCGTGATGAGCAACCTCGGCCTGAAGCTCGCCATGTCCGCCGAGGGCATCCGGCTGCTCGAGACCAAGGTCGGCGACCGGTACGTGCTGGAGGAGCTGCGCGCCTCCGGGCTGGCCCTGGGCGGCGAGCAGAGCGGCCACATCGTCATGCCCGCGTACGCCACCACCGGCGACGGGGTGCTCACCGGGCTGCACCTGATGTCCCGGATGGCGGCCACCGGCAAGTCGCTCGCCGAGCTGGCCGCCGTGGTCACCAAGCTGCCGCAGGTCCTGATCAACGTGCCGGTGGGCGACCGGACCGTGGGCTCCGCCGCGCCAGCCGTCCGGGCCGAGGTGGAGCGGGCCGAGGCCGAGCTGGGCGAGACCGGCCGCGTGCTGCTGCGCCCCTCCGGCACCGAGCCGCTGGTCCGGGTCATGGTCGAGGCGGCCACCGAGACCACCGCCCGGTCCGTGGCGGAGCGGATCGCCGAGCAGGTACGCACCGCCAGCCCGGCCGGCTGACCGCCGTTCCGGCCTCGCTCAGGGGGCCGGGCGGGCGCCGGCTGACACCGCTGTCTGTCTCCTGTGGAGCCGAGTCGTTGACGACATCAGCTCCAAAGGGAGAGAGGGGCGATGGTCCCGGCGGCTCGGGCCATCCTGGCGACCAGCTCCAGCCGGGCGGCGAGCAGGTGCCCCCGCCGCGCCCGGGACGCCCGGTGGTCAGCGCGGCGGCAGCCGGCGCAGGAAGCGGTCGGCCAGGTCGACCACCTGGTCGGCGTCCAGTTCCAGCGCCGGGGCGGCCACCGTCACCTCGGCCAGCGCGATGCCGGGCACCTCGGTGTCCCGCCAGCCGCCGACGAACCAGGCCTTCTCCTCCTCGGCGAGCGCGAGGTTGGCGGCGTTGAGCGCGTCCGCCGGGTGCGGCAACCAGAGCCGGAACTGGTGCGTGTGCGGGGGCGCCGGGTGCACCCGGGCGCCGGGCAGGGTGGCCAGCGCCGTCGCGACCACCTCTGCGTGCGCCACGTAGCCGGCGAGCCGGGGCAGCTCGTGGGTGAGGCCGGCGAGCGCGGCCAGGGCGGCCGGCGACTGCTGGAAGAGGTTTCCGCCGTAGCGGTGCCGCCAGGCCCGGGCGTAGCGGACCAGCTCGGCGGAGCCGGCCAACGCCGCACCGGAGTGCCCGCCGAGGGACTTGTAGAACGAGACGTACGTGCTGTCGGCCAGGGCGGCGACCTCGGCCGGTGAGCGTCCCAGGTGGACGGTGGACTCCCAGAGCCGGGCACCGTCCAGGTGCACCCGGGCGCCCCGTCGCCGGGCCGCCTCGACCACCGCGACCAGCTCGTCCCAGGTCGGCAGGACGAACCCGGCGTCACGCAGCGGCAGCTCCAGCAGCAGCGTGCCGATCGGCTCGTCGAGCCCGGCGATCTCCTCGGCGGTCGGGTTGCGCGGCGCGTCCGTGGTGCGTACCGGCCGCAGACCGCCGAGCACGGCGGGCGCGTCCCGCTCGTGCAGCATCGGGTGACTGAGCGGGTGCAGGCCGACGCCGTTGCGTCCGGTCAGCTCGGCACCGTACCGCATGGCGACCTGCTGGGCCAGCGTGCCGGTGGGGAAGAAGGCGACGGCCTCGGCGCCGAGCAGTTCACCGACGCGGCGTTCCAGCTCCTCGACCGCCCCGCCCTCGCCGTAGAAGTCGGGCAACAGGTCGTCGGTCGTGATCGCCCGGAGCGCCTCCAGCTGCTCGGCCACGGAGGCCGGCGGCCTGCCGGAGAGCACCGTGTCGCAGCTGCGCTGCGCCGCCATCCGGCGTAGCCGGCCGGCGTTCGGGTCGGTCATCGGTTCCCCTTCAGTTGGCGCAGCCGGTCCACCGCCTCGGTCAGCACCTCCGGGCGCTTGCAGAAGGCGAACCGGACCAGCCGCCGCCCCGCCTCGGCATCGTCGTAGAAGACCTGGTTCGGCACGGCCACCACACCGCAGCGCTCCGGCAGCGATCGGCAGAACTCGACCCCGTCCCGGCCGCCGAGCGGGGAGACGTCGGCGGTGACGAAGTATGTGCCCTCGGGGGCGAGCACGTCGAACCCGGCGTCGGTGAGCCCGGCGACGAGCTGGTCCCGCCGTCGCTGCAGGCCGTCCCGGAAGTCGGTGAAGTAGGCGTCGGGCAGGCCGAGCGCCAGCGCGACGGCCGGTTGCAGCGGCCCGGCGTTGACGAAGGTGAGGAACTGCTTCACCCGCAGCACCGCGGAGACCAGTGGGGCGGGCCCGCTCACCCAGCCGACCTTCCAGCCGGTGCAGGAGAAGGTCTTGCCGGCCGAGGAGATGCGCAGCGTCCGCTCCCGCATCCCGGGAAGCGTCGCCAGCGGTACGTGCGGGGCGGCGGCGTCGGTGAAGACCAGGTGCTCGTACACCTCGTCGGTGACCGCGTACGCGCCGTGCTCCTGGCACAGCTCGGCGACCAGGGCCAGCTCGTCGCGGGTGAACACCTTGCCGGTCGGGTTGTGCGGGGTGTTCAGCAGCACCAGCCGGGTACGCGGCCCGAACGCGGCGCGCAGCTCCGCCGGGTCGACGGCGTACCGGCCGTCGGCGGCGGGACGGAGCGTGACCGGGCGGCGGACGGCACCGGCCAGCGCGATCGAGGCCGCGTACGAGTCGTAGTACGGCTCGAAGCAGACCACCTCGTCACCCGGCTCGCAGAGGGCGAGGATGCTGGCGGCGATCGCCTCGGTGGCGCCGGCGGTCACCACGATCTCGCCGTCCGGGTCGTACGTCAGATCCCAGAAGCGGCGCTGGTGGGCCGCGACGGCTGCGCGCAGCGCCGGGATCCCCGGGCCCGGCGGGTACTGGTTGTGGCCGGAGCGGAGTGCCTCGGCGGCCGCCGCGAGCATTTCCGGCGGGCCGTCGGTGTCCGGGAAGCCCTGGCCGAGGTTGACCGCCCCGGTGCGCACGGCCAGCGCGGACATCTCGGCGAAGATGGTGGTGCCGAACGGCCGCATCCGGGCCACCAGCGGATCGGTCGTCGTCACGCGGGCCAGCCTACGGCCCGGCGCCCGCGTCGCACGACTCGCCGGTCTCACCACCCGAAGCAGGTCGCTATCGCTCCCGACGAGCTCGAATCCCGGGAGACGACCTTCCCGTCGATGGTGATCTGGCAGGTGATCGGGTCGCCGCCCCGGTTGGCGGGCAAGGCGACGATCTGCACCCGCTGCCGGTCGTTGGCGGTGAATGCCAGCCGCCACGGCGACTGCACCTCGTCGACCTGGAGGAAGTCGCCGTTGGCGTCGTAGAACTGGACGTTCACCGCTTCGGTGCCGGTCACCTCGTACACCACCTCGAACCGGCCCGGCCCGCCCGACGGGGTGGTGGCGGGGCTCGGTTGCCCGGCGGTGGCGTCCTCCTCCGGCTCGCCGTAGCCCGGGTCGCCGTAGGGCTCCCCGGACGTCACCGGATCACCGAACGAGTTGCCGAGCACGCCCAGGCCGACACAGCCGCAGAAGAGCAGCACCAGGACGGTTGCCACCCCGACGATGATCGCCGCGATCTTGCCGCCGTTCGTCCGGGTCGGCGGCATCCCCGGGTACGCGTACGGCGGCGGGTAGCCGGCCGGGGGCCAGCCGGGTGCGGCGTACCCGGGCCAGGGGTGAGCCGGCGGCGGGACCGGGGTGACGGGCGGGACGGCCGGTCGCGGCGCGTCGGCGGAACCCGGCGGCCCGGTGCGGGCCGGGTCGGCGGTCGCGTCCGGCTGGCCGGTGTTGCCCGGCGTCCCGATGCCGCCCGCCGTGCCCGCCCCGCCCGTCGGGCCGGGTGTGCCGGTCGAGCCGGGCGACCAGGGGGTCGGCGACCACGGCGCCTGCGGCACCCAGGGCTGGGGGCCGGCGAGCGGATCGGGTGGTGTCCAGGGCGCGGGCGCCGGTGGGGTGGTGGGATCGGTGTGGCCCCCGTCGGCCGACGGCTGGGGGGTCGGCGTTGGCTCGGACATCAGGTCAGCTCGCAGGGGGACGGGTGCCCAGCGCCTCGCGCATCCGCTTGATCTCAGCGCCCTGCTCCACGGTGACACTGCTGGCCATCTCGTTGAGGACGCCGTCGACTCCGAGCGCCAGCACCTCGCCCGCCATGTCGATCGCGCCCTGATGGTGCTCGACCATCATGGTGACGAACATCCGGTCGAACTCGGCGCCCCGGGCGGCGGTGAGCTGATCCAATGCCTCCGCTGACTGCATGCCGGCCATGCCGTGCTGGTGGCCGGGGCCGGAGTTCCGGTTCAAACCCCGGTCCGTCAGCCAGGTCTCCAGTGTCTTGATCTCCGGTTCCTGGGCCGCCAGGATCCGGTCCGCAATGATCTTGAGCTGCGGGTTCTTTCCCCGGTCCGCCACCAGCTTGGCCATCACGAGCGCCTGCTCGTGGTGCGGAATCATCATCGTCACGAACCGGACGTCGGCGTTGTTGTACGACGGGCGCGGCACGGGCGGCATCTCATTTGCCGGGAGGGTCTTCGCCGGCTCGCCGGGAGCCCCGGGCAGCAGCACCGGTGCGGTTGCCTTCGGCAGGCCGGGCAGGGCGAGCGATTCGGGCGGGCTCGCCTTCGCCGCCGGTTTCGGCTGGTCGTCGGGCCACCAGACGACCGCCGCGGCCCCGGCGGCCACCATGGCGAGCACGGCCAACTCGACCAGCACAATCGCCCGCGACCGTCCAAAAAGAGATCGGAACCGTACACCTAGCACAACTCGACTCCCGCCGTCCGCCCGAGGATGGCCGGGATCGTAACGCGGCGTTGACCTGCACCGGGAAGATCGCGGGCAGCGAAAAGGTTCGATTGGTCCCACCTGCGGTTATTCGTGCCGTCGCACCGCCACCACATTCACTGAACCGTGACCACAAGCGAGCGTTTAGTGTGAGCTGGGTCACAATCTTGTCTCGAACGCCAGGTTATCGTCCCGACACCCTGCTCAACCCGATGACGAAGGGTGTCCATATGTTCCAAGCAACCCCACGAGGGAGCCGAAGGCTGACCGTCAGCCTTGCCGCCACAGGCGCCCTTTTCCTGACCACCGTGGTGGCTGCGGCGCCGGCGAGCGGCGCCACCGATTCCACCGAGAACACCGACATCTGCGAATCGTTCCGGGCGGCCGGGGACAACTTCGCCGAGTACTGCATCGGCGAGGAGGCGGCCAACGACGTGGCCGCCACCAACACCATCCCGGGCGTCGACGAGATCGCCAGCACCGCGAACCTCCGGCAGATCGCCAACATCCCGAAGTTCGGCGGGTTCGCCAGCGAGGGGACGTACAACTCGGACCTGGCGTTCCAGGGCAACTACGTCTTCGCCGGCAACTACGCGGGCTTCAACGTCTTCGACGTCAGCAACCCCAGCTCGCCTCAGGTGGTCAGCCAGGTGGTCTGCCCCGGCTCGCAGGGCGACCCGTCGGTCATCGGCAACCTGCTGTTCTTCGCGGTCGACCAGCCGAGGACCGACGACTCGTGCAGCAGCGCGGTCGGTTCGGTGAGTCAGGAAAGCTCCTGGGAGGGCGTCCGGATCTTCGACATCAGCGACAAGGCGAACCCGCGGTACATCAAGTCGGTCCGGACCGACTGCGGTTCCCACACGCAGACGCTGGTGCCGAGCAAGGACGGCAAGAACGCCTACATCTACGTCCAGTCGTACGGCCCGCCCTCGAACGGCAGCGGGGCGTACTGCAAGCCGCCGCACGACAAGATCTCGATCATCAAGGTGCCGCTGGACAACCCGACCGCTGCCGCGGTGGTGGCCACCCCGGTTCTCTTCCCGGGAGCCACCGGCGCCAACTCCACCAGCGGCTGCCACGACATCACCGCCTACCCGGAGCTTGACCTGGCCGCCGGCGCCTGCATGGGCGATGGCGTCCTGATGGACATCTCCGACCGGGAGGCGCCGCGGATCATCAGCCAGGTCCGGGACACGAACTTCGCGTTCTGGCACTCGGCCACGTTCAACAACGCCGGCAACAAGGTCATCTTTACCGATGAGCTCGGCGGCGGCAGCAGCGCGATCTGCACCAGCAGCTACCGGACCAACCAGGGCGCGGACGCGATCTACGACATCGTCGGCTCCGGTGCCGACCGCAAGCTGGTCTTCAAGAGCTACTTCAAGATCCCGCGGCTGAACACCACCCGAGAGAACTGCGTTGCGCACAACGGCTCGCTGATCCCGGCCATGGGCCGCGACATCATGGTCCAGGCGTGGTACCAGGGCGGCATCTCGGTGATCGACTTCACTGACTCGGCCAACCCGGTCGAGCTCGCCTACTGGGAGCGGGGCCCGCTCTCGGAGACCCGCAACATCCTCGGTGGGGCCTGGTCGACGTACTACCACAACGGATACATCTACTCGAACGACATCCAGAAGGGCCTCGACGTCCTCAAGCTGGACGACCCGCGGACGAACAACGCCCGGGCGGTCGCGTTCGAGGAGCTGAACGTGCAGACCCAGCCCAGCTACCCGGCCTGCACCACCGTCCTGACCAACAGGCAGAACGGTGGGCTCGACATCAAGTCCGGCATCACCTGCCTCGACGGGGTGACCGTCAACGGCGCCACCAAGGTCGCGCCGGGCGCCGGTCTGATCGCCTTCAACTCGACCCTCAACGGCTCGGTCGCCGCGACCGGCGCCTCCGTGGTGTCGATCGTGGAGAGCAAGGTGAACGGCTCGGTGGACGCCATCGGCGGCACCGTGCGGGACAGCGCGGTCACCGGATCGGTGAAGACGAGCTGACCCACCGGCACACTCAAGGCACGACAGCTCCGGCCCGGCGGCTCCGCCGGGCCGGAGCCCTTTTGTTTCCGGCCACTGGCCGTGGCGCCCGAAGCGGGGGGCTGGCGGGTGGGCCCTCCCATGCGTCGCTCGTTGGTGGGGATTTGTCCGATCCTTGCCCTCTGACCATCAGTTCGCTCAGATTCAGTGATTGTTTACCCGGCTTCCGAGCACGCGTGGTGAGCGAAACTGGGTTAGGCTGCGGACCATGTGTGGAATCGTGGGTTACGCCGGCGCGCGCCCGGCGCTCGGCATCGTGCTGGACGGACTGCGGCGGCTGGAGTACCGCGGCTACGACTCGGCCGGGGTGGCCGTCGTCTGCGACGACGAGCTGCTGATCGAGAAGAAGGCCGGCAAGCTGGCCAACCTGGAGAAGGTCCTGGCCGAGCGCGCGGCCACCGATCCGGAGTCCTGCGCGGCCAGCCCGATCGGCATCGGCGACGGCACCACCAGCATCGGCCACACCCGCTGGGCCACCCACGGCGGGCCGACCGACCGCAACGCCCACCCACACCTGTCCCCCGACGGCCGAGTCGCCGTGATCCACAACGGCATCATCGAGAACTTCGCCCGGCTCCGCGCCGAACTGGAGGCCGAGGGCGTCGAGTTCGCCAGCGACACCGACACCGAGTGCGCCGCCCACCTGCTCGCCCGGTCGCTGGCCGGCCTGCGCGCGGCGGGCGAGGTCGACAGCCCGCAGCTGCTCGCCTCCGCCATGCGGCTGGTCTGCCAGCGGCTGGAGGGCGCGTTCACCCTGCTCGCCGTCGACGCCGGGATCCCCGGCGCGGTGGTCGGCGCCCGGCGCAACTCGCCCCTGGTCGTCGGCCGTGGTGACGGCGAGAACTACCTGGCCAGCGACGTGGCCGCGTTCATCGAGCACACCCGCGACGCGGTCGAGCTGGGCCAGGACCAGATCGTCCTGATCACCCCGGACGACATCGAGATCACCGACTTCGCCGGCCAGCCCGCCACCGGCAAGGACTTCCACATCGACTGGGACTCCTCCGCCGCCGAGAAGGGCGGCTACGACTGGTTCATGCTCAAGGAGATCGAGGAGCAGCCGCAGGCCATCGCCGACACGCTGCTCGGCCGGCTCACCGAGACCGGTGAGATCGCCCTCGACGAGGTCCGGCTCAGCGAGCAGGACCTGCGCGACGTCGACAAGATCTTCATCGTCGCCTGCGGCACCGCCTACCACTCCGGCCTGGTCGCCAAGTACGCCATCGAGCACTGGACCCGGATCCCCTGCGAGGTGGAGCTGGCCAGCGAGTTCCGCTACCGCGACCCGGTGCTGGACCGCTCCACGCTGATCGTGGTCATCTCGCAGTCCGGTGAGACCATGGACACCCTGATGGCCCTGCGCCACGCCAAGGAGCAGAAGGCCCGGGTGCTCGCCATCTGCAACACCAACGGCTCCACCATCCCGCGCGAGTCCGACGCCGTCCTCTACACCCACGGCGGCCCGGAGATCGCGGTCGCCTCGACCAAGGCATTCCTCACCCAGCTCGTCGCCTGCTACCTGATCGGCCTGCACCTGGCCCAGGTACGCGGGATCAAGTTCGCCGACGAGGTGGGCGCGGTCGTCGAGCAACTCCAGGAGGTGCCGGGCAAGCTGCGCGAGCTGCTCGACCGGATCGAGCCCGTCCGGGAGCTCGCCCGTGACCTGAAGTCCGAGCCGACGGTGCTCTTCATCGGCCGGCACGTCGGCTACCCGGTGGCGCTGGAGGGCGCGCTGAAGCTCAAGGAACTGGCGTACATGCACGCCGAGGGCTTCGCCGCCGGCGAGCTGAAGCACGGCCCGATCGCACTGATCGACAAGGGCACCCCGGTCATCTGCATCGTGCCGTCGCCGATCGGCCGGGGCATGCTGCACGACAAGGTCGTCTCCAACATCCAGGAGGTACGCGCCCGGGGCGCCCGCACCATCGTGATCGCGGAGGAGGGCGACCAGGCGGTCGTCCGCTACGCCGACCACCTGATCTACGTGCCGCGGGTGCCGACGCTGCTGGCGCCGCTGGTGACCACGGTGCCGCTCCAGGTGCTCGCCGCCGAGATCGCCGCCGCGCGCGGGCACGATGTCGACCAGCCGCGCAACCTGGCCAAGTCGGTCACGGTCGAGTAGTCCACCCCGGCCAGGCCCCTCCGCTCCCGGGTGGAGGGGCCGCGTCGTCTCCGTACCCGCCGCGCTCATCGGCCCAGCACGATCCGGGCCATCCCGTCCAGCGCCGGGTTGCCGGGCTCCCAGTAGCCGGTGTGGCCGTACCGGCCGCTGGGGAAGCGCCGGCCGCCGAAGCCGGGGTCGCTCGGGTCGCGCCCGAACCACAGCCCGGGATCGTGCCGGTCGAGCACCGCCGCCACCGGGCCGAGGGGCGTCCCCGCCAGCACCGCCCGGCGGGCCAGCTCGTCCGGCGGCCGGGCCAGCCGGATCACGTCGTCCGGCGCGGTGCTGGCCCAGACCTGCCCGGGCGGCATCCGCAGCTCGCTCGCGTGGTCGACCCCGGCACCGGGGGAGCCGACGAAGACCAGCGCATCGGCGCTCAGCCCGTGGTCGCGGGCGGCGGTGCCGACCACCAGCGAGCCGTAGTTGTGGCCGAGCACGGTCTGCCGGGCCGGCGGGCCGTCGTGCGAGGCGCGCAGCCCTTCCTGGAACCGGTGCAGCGCCGGCCCGGCGTCCTCCGCCTGCCGGGCCCCGGCCGCCTCGAGCAGGTGGTCCGGCGCGTCGTAGTCCAGCCAGAGCACGGCCGCCGTCTCCTCGCCCGGGCCGAGCGCCGTGCACCGCTCCAACACCCGCGCGGCCCGGCCCAGCTCGCCGGGGGCGTCGGCGAGGTC
This sequence comes from Micromonospora sp. NPDC047738, assembly GCF_040642675.1. Taxonomy (NCBI): domain Bacteria; kingdom Bacillati; phylum Actinomycetota; class Actinomycetes; order Micromonosporales; family Micromonosporaceae; genus Micromonospora; species Micromonospora sp. NPDC047738. Next base: position 78,856 of record NZ_JBEYSO010000008.1, on the reverse strand, counting down.
CGCGGTCATTCCAGGGACGTACGTCAGCACGGCTGCCGCCCGGTCCGGGTTGCCCAGCGCCACCACCGCGCGCCCGTCCCCGGCCGGATCGAGCCCGAGCAGGTACGCCCGGGGCGCCCTCGCCTCGTCCAGCCGCTCGGTGAGCCCGTCGAGGCCGCGCAGGGCCGCCTCCAGCCGGGCGAGCCGGGCCAGCCGGGCCAGCTCGGGCGGCCCCAGCGGCAGCGGACGCAGCAGCCCCACGCGGGCAGCGACCAGCCCCGCCCGCCGTTCGCCCAGCAGCAGCCGGTTGGCCTGATCCCGGGCTGCCACCGGCACCCCGTCGAGGTGACCGATGCGGGCCGGCTCGTGGCCGACCAGCCAGCGGCGCTCGGCCGGGGTGAGCCCCGCCCACCAGCGGCTCACCTCAGCCGGCCCGGCGCCGGGTGCCGGTCGCGCGCCGGGCGGGACGCTCACCCAGCCGGTGGCCGCCGCCGTGCTGAGCTCGCCCAGCCGGGCGGCGGCCTCCCGGTCCGCGCCACCGGCCAGCGCCAGTGCGGCCCGCAGCTCGGCCGCCACCTGGGCGACCCCCGGCCCGGCCGGGGCGCGGCGCGGGTGGGCCGGATCGGGCCGGACCGCACCCACCCGGTCCACCAGCAGGCCGCCCGCGTCGGCGTGCGCCACGGCGGCGGCGAGCCGGGCCTTCGCCGTGGCGAGCCGGGCGGCGAACTCGGCGAGCACCTGGTCGACCTCGACCAGCGCGGGCAGCACGTCGGTCAGTGCGCCGCGCAGCGCCCCGATCCGGCCCTGCGCCGCGCCGGCGGCCCCGCCGGACCAGCCGGGCCGCAGCGCGGCCACTCGGGCGTCCAGCCCCCGCCAGGCCGCCCCGCCCCGGGTCCAGGCACCCGGGTCGGCTGCCCAGAGCTGGGCGTATCCGACCGGAGCGGAGGTATCACCGGCCGGCGCCCGCGCGCCGGATGCGGACCCCGGCCGCGCGGCCTCCCGGCGCAGGGTCGGCGCGTCGCCCGGGCCGGCCGGACCGGGTCGGGCGGGCGTGGAGCGGGCTGCCGAGGTGCTGGCGGGGCCCGTCACCGGGGGATCCCGGCCAGCCGGCGGGCGGCCCGCTCGTCGGTCGCCTGGTAGCCGTCGGCGGCGCCGCGGACCGCGTCGGCGGTGCTCGCCACCCGGGCGGCGAGCGCCCCGGACCACCGGTGCACCGCTGCCTCCAGCTCGGCCAGCGCGGCCCCGGCCCGCCAGCCGTCGGCCGGCACCACCAGCCCCGGCGTGCCGGCCAGCCCGTGTGCCAGCCGGTACGCGTCGTCGCCCAACTGCCGGGCGACCCCGCGCAGCAGCTCCGGCTCGACGGTGAACGGCTCCTCGGTCATCGGCGGACTCCCCCGGACAACGGGCCGCCGGCGGGGCTCACCGGCGGCGGAACCAACGGTCGCCTGCAGGACCAGGCAACCGGGACGCTAGGCGTCGTCCGCGCACCCCCACCGGCCCTGTGGACAGCCGGCGGCGGCCGTACCCCCGGGTTGTCCACAGGCGTTGTCCACCGCGCAGCCGGCGGCTAATGTGCGGCCGCGACCGCCGGTAGGGTGAGGTCCGTGATCGTGGCTGTCGGCATCGACGTCGTGCTGGTGGACCGGTTCGCCCGGGCCCTGGCACGGACCCCGCTGCTCGCCGACCGCCTGTTCACCGAGGCCGAGCGGTTCACCCGCTCCGGCAACCCGCGCTCGCCCGAGTCGATGGCCGCCCGGTTCGCGGCCAAGGAGGCGGTGGCCAAGGCGCTCGGCGCGCCGGGCGGGCTGCGCTGGCACGACTGCGAGATCGTGCCGGATCCGGACGGCCGGCCCTGGCTGACCGTCTCCGGCACGGTGGCCGCCGCCTCGGCCGACCGCGGGATCAACCGCTGGCATCTGTCGTTGTCGCACGACGGCGGGATCGCGTCGGCGATGGTGGTCGCGGAGCGGTGAGGCGACCGGCGGGCTGGCCGGCCCGCCTGGCGAAACAACGGACGGGACGGGGTGGCATGAGACCGGTGTGGCGGGTCGCGGACGTACGCGCGGCGGAGGCCGGCCTGCTGGCCACCCTGCCGCCCGGGGCGCTGATGCAGCGGGCCGCCGCCGGGCTGGCCCGCCGCTGCGCCCTGCTGCTCTCCGATCGGGGCGGCGTCTACGGTGCCCAGGTGCTGCTGCTGGTCGGCTCCGGCGACAACGGCGGCGACGCCCTGTACGCGGGCGCGCACCTGGCCCGCCGGGGCGCCGCGGTTTCGACTCTGCTGCTCAGTCCCGGCCGGGCGCACGCCGAGGGGCTGGCCGCGCTGCGGGCCGCCGGCGGGCGGCTGGTGGACCGGCCGCCGGCCGTGGTGGACCTGGTGCTGGACGGCATCGTCGGGATCGGCGGCACCGGCGGGCTGCGGGAGACCGCCGAGCAGCTCGCGGCGAGCCTGGCGGGGCGCTCCGGGCGGGACGGTGCCCGGGCCACCGTGGTGGCGGTGGACGTGCCGAGCGGCGTCGCGGTGGACACCGGCCACGTGCCGCTCACCGCCTCCGGCCGCCCGTGCGCGGTGCGCGCCGACGTGACGGTCGCCTTCGGGGCGTTGAAGCCGGCCCTGGTGGTCGGCCCGGCCGCCGCGCTCGCCGGGCACGTGGACCTGGTCGACATCGGGCTGGGGCCGTGGCTGCGCGGGACCCCCGCGCTGCGGGTCACCGAGTGGTCGGACGTGGTCGACTGGTGGCCGCGGCTCGGCCCGTCCTCGGAGAAGTACAGCCGGGGCGTGGTCGGCGTGGCGACCGGCTCGGCCACGTACCCCGGGGCGGCGGTGCTCTCGGTGGGCGGCGCACTGGCCGGTCCGACCGGCATGGTCCGGTACGCGGGCGGGGCCCGCGCGGAGGTGCTGCACCACCACCCGTCGGTGATCGCCACCGGCCGGGTCGCCGATGCCGGCCGCGTGCAGGCCTGGGTCTGCGGCTCCGGGTTGGGCACCGGCGAGGAGGCCGCCACGGAGCTGCGGGCCGTGCTCAGCGCGCCGGTGCCGGCGGTGCTCGACGCCGACGCGCTCACCCTGCTGGTCGACGGCGCGATGGCGGACCTGCTGCGCAAGCGGGACGCGCCGATCGTGGTGACTCCGCACGACCGCGAGTACGCCCGGCTCTGCGGAGAGACCCCGGGCGCGGACCGGGTGTCGGCCGCGCTGCGGCTGGCCGCCTGGATGAACGCGGTGGTGCTGCTCAAGGGCGACCGGACGATCATCGGCACCCCGGCCGGCCGGGCGTACGTCAACCCGACCGGCACCCCGGTGCTGGCCACCGGGGGCACCGGCGACGTGCTGGCCGGGCTGCTCGGCGCGTTGCTCGCGGCCGGGCTGCCCGCCGAGCGGGCGGCCGCCGCGGCGGCGTACCTGCATGGGCTGGCTGGCCGGGAGGCGGCCCGGGGTGGTCCGGTGACCGCACCCGACGTGGCCACCGCGCTCCGCCCGGTGATCGCCCGCCTGGGCTGACCGCGGCGGCCCACCGGCGCGGCCGGCGGACGGGTGTGTCCGCGGGCGTGCCAGCGGGCGGACCACGCGGCTCCGGGCCAGGGTGATCACCGGCGGAAGTAGGCTGGGGGCATGTGGCAGTCGGAGGTGCGCGTCGACCTGGACGCGATCCGGGAGAACGTGGCCCACCTGAGGGCGGGCACCAGCGCCGAGCTGATGGCGGTGGTGAAGGCCGACGGGTATGGCCACGGCATGGTGCCGGCCGCCCGCGCCGCGCTCGACGCCGGCGCGGACTGGCTCGGGGTCTGCACTCTCGACGAGGCGCTCAACCTGCGCCAGGCGGGGATCACCGCGCCCGTGCTGGCCTGGCTGCTCGCGCCGGGGCTGCCGTTGCACGACGGCGTCGCGGTCGGCGTCGACCTGGGCTGCGCCAGCCTCGCCCAGCTCGACGAGATGATCGAGGCGAGCGGCCGGGCGGAGCGCCCGGCCCAGGTGCACCTGAAGATCGACACCGGCCTGGCGCGCGGCGGGGCTACCGTCGCCGACTGGCCCGCCCTGCTGGAGGCCGCCGCGAAGGCCGAGGCCGACGGCCTGGTCGAGGTGGTCGGGGTGTGGAGCCACTTCGCGTACGCCGACTCGCCCGGCCACCCCACCATCGACCGGCAGCTTGCCGTCTTCCACGAGGGGCTGGCCATGGTCGAGAAGGCGGGGCTGCGCCCCCGTTACCGGCACCTGGCCAACTCGGCCGCCACCCTGACCCGCCAGGACACCCACTTCGACCTGGTCCGCCCCGGTCTGGCGGTCTACGGCCTGTCCCCGGTGGCCGGCGAGCAGTTCGGGCTGCGCCCGGCGATGACCGCCCGGGCCCGGGTGATGCTGACCAAGCGGGTCCCGGCCGGCACCGGCGTGTCGTACGGCCACACCTACCTCACCGAGCGGGAGGCCAACCTGGCCGTCATCCCGCTCGGGTACGCCGACGGGGTGCCCCGGCACGCCTCGAACACCGGTCCGGTGCAGCTCGGCGGCAGGCGGCGGACCATCTCCGGCCGGGTCTGCATGGACCAGTTCGTGCTGGACTGCGGCGACGACGAGGTGGCGGCCGGCGATGTGGCGACCCTCTTCGGCAGCGGCGCGGCCGGCGAGCCCACCGCCGACGACTGGGCCGAGGCGGTCGGCACGATCAACTACGAGATCGTGACCCGGTTCGGCGGGGTCCGGGTGCCCCGCGTCTACGACGGCGAACGACCGTGAGCGCGAGGACGCGCGTTCCGGGGCGGCTCGCGTGGGACGCGGCCGAGCCGGAATGCGCGCATGAGCCGGGGTTGCGAGCCCCGCAGTCGCGAACCGAGACAGCACCGTGAGCGGACGCTTCCGTGTCCCGCGGCCGCGGACCGCCGCCGGGCGGGTCGCCGGAGTGGTCGGCGCCGCCGTCGGTGTCGCCGCCGCGGGGCTCGCCGCGGGCGTGGTGAGCGAGCGGGTCCTGACCCGCCGCCTCAAGGCCGACCCCACCGACCGGTACGCGCAGGAGGACTTCGGCCAGCAGCGGTGCGACGAGTCGTTCCTGCTGGAGATGCCGGACGGCACCGACATCCAGGTGGAGGTGGTCGAGCCGACCCGGCCGGTCGCCGGGCACCCGACCGTCGTGCTGGTGCACGGCTTCTGCCTGGACATGGGGACCTTCCACTTCCAGCGCCAGCTGCTCGCCGCCCGGGGCGACTACCGGGTCGTCGCGTACGACCAGCCCGGGCACGGCCGCTCCGGGAAGCTGGAGACCGGCGAGTACGACCTGGCCAGGTTGGGCCGGACCCTGCGCCGGGTGCTCGACGAGGTGGCCCCGGAGGGGCCGCTGGTGCTGGTCGGGCACTCGATGGGCGGCATGACGATCATGGCGCTGGCCGAGCTCTACCCGGAGCTGTTCGGCGAACGGGTGGTCGGCACGGTGCTGATGGCAACCTCGGGCGGCCTGCTCGCCGAGACCAAGCTGGTGGCGCCCGCGCTGCTCGGCCGGGTCGGTGCCCCGATGCTCTACATGATGAGCAACGCCACCCGGTACGGCGGCACGATGATCGACAAGGCCCGGAAGTCGACGTCCAACGTCGCCTGGCTGCTGACCCGCCGGTACGGCTTCGGCACCGCGAAGCCCAGCCCGGCCCTGGTGTCGTACGTCGAGAAGATGAACTCGCGGACTTCGGCCGACACGGTCACCCGCTACCTGCGCACGCTGGCCACCCACTCGCGCTTCCCGGCGCTGGCCGCGCTGGCCGGCACGCCGGTGCTGGTGATCGTGGGGGACAAGGACATGATCACCCCGGTGACCCACTCCGAGGAGATCGTCCGGCGGCTGCCGCACGCCAAGTTCGTGAAGATCCACGACAGTGGGCACGTGGTGATGCTGGAGCACGCCGATGAAGTGAACACGGCACTGGAACAGTTCCTTGCCGAACTCTGATCCTGGAGGCGCGGTGACCGTCGTCGTGGAGCTGAAGACGGTCGACGACACCCACGAGTTCGGCCGCCGGCTGGCCGGCGTGCTGCGCGCCGGTGACCTGCTGCTGCTCAGCGGCCCGCTGGGTGCCGGCAAGACCGCGTTGACCCAGGGCATCGGCGCCGGCCTCGGCGTACGCGGCGACATCACCTCGCCGACCTTCGTGATCGCCCGGGTGCACCGGCCGGACCCGGCCCGCGGCGGGCGGGTGACCCTGGTGCACGCCGACGCGTACCGGCTGGGGGAGTCCGCCGACCCGCGGGCCGAGATCGACGACCTGGACCTGGACGCCTCGGTGGACGAGGCGGTCACCGTGGTCGAGTGGGGCGAGGGGATGGTCGAGCAGCTGGCCGACGCGCACCTGCGGGTCCGGATCGACCGGCGGGAGGACGACACCCGGGTGGTGACGTGCGAGCCGGTCGACGGCGACTGGGCGCAGCGTCTCGCCACCCTCGACTGAGGACTGTCACACCCGGCTCCTACAGTGCCCGGGACCGATCAATCCGGCGAAAGGTTGCCATGCCCCAGGACGCCCCCACCCTCGACCTGCTGGCGCGCCTCCCCGACCCGTGGCGGGCAGCGCTCACCCCGCACCTCGATCCGGCCCGCACCGCCACGCTGGCCGAGTTCGTCGCCGGGGAATACGCGACCCAGACCGTCTTCCCGCCGGTCGAGGACCTGTTCTCCGCCTACCGGCTGTGCGGGCCGGCCGAGTGCCGGGTGCTGATCCTCGGGCAGGACCCCTACCACAGGGCGGGGCAGGCGCACGGGCTCAGCTTCAGCGTGCGCGAGGGGGTGGCGGTGCCGCCGTCGCTGCGCAACGTCTTCAAGGAGCTCGGCGAGGACCTCGGCGTGCCGAAGCCGAGCAGCGGCAACCTGACCGGCTGGGCGGCGCAGGGCGTGCTGCTGCTCAACTCGGTGCTCACCGTCCGGCAGGCCACCCCCGGCTCGCACGCCAACCGGGGCTGGGAGGAGTTCACCGACGCCACCATCCGGGCCCTGGACGCCCTCGACCAGCGGGTGGTGTTCCTGCTGTGGGGCGGCTACGCCCGCAAGAAGGCGGCCCTGGTCACCAACCCACGGCACGTGGTGCTGGAGGCCGGCCACCCGAGCCCGATGAACCCGCGCGGCTTCCTGGGCAGCCGGCCGTTCAGCGCGGCGAACAAGGCCCTCGCCGACGCCGGCCTACCCACCATCGACTGGGAACGCTCCGCCGGCTGACGGTCCGGGCCTGGGCCGCCAGCGCGGCCCGGACCCGGACCGTCATCGACGTAGGGCTATCGCTTCGTGGCGTACGGTAGTAGGCTCGGCCCCGGTTGCGACAAACGGGGAGGAAGCGGTGTCGACGACCATCACCCCGGGCGGCTGGTCGACGGCCCCGGCCGCGCTGGCGGCGAACGCCGACCGGTTCCTCGCGCTGGCCGGCTCCGTCCGGCCCGACGCCATGGTGACCGCCGACTGGACGGTCACCGACACCCTGGCCCATCTGGTGTCGCTGGCCTGGTACTACGTCCGGCTGGTCGACCCGGCCACCGAACCACTGCCGATTCCCGGCCTCGACGAGCAGCTTCCGCTGGTCACCGTCGACACGGTGGCCGACGCCAACGACCTGGTGCTCCGGCACCTGGCCGACCGTGACCCCGCGCGTCTGCTCGACCGGCTGCGCGGGGACGTCGACCGGCTGCTGGCGCGCTGCGCGGGCCGCGGGCCGGACGAGGTGGTGCCCTGGCTCGGCGACGCCCGGGTGCCGCTTGCCGGCCTGCTCGCCCACCTGGTCAACGAGCTGCTCGTGCACGGCCACGACATCGCCCGCGCGGCGCACCGGCCGTGGACCCTGCCACCGCGGGACGCCGCGCTGTTCCTGGAGCTGTTCATGGCCGGGGTGGTCCGGCACGGCTACGGCCGGCTGCTCGACGGCGTCGACCCGCCCCGGCGGCCCCGGATCGTCGTGCGGTTCACCTCCGCCTGGTCGACGCCCCTGACGCTCGTCCTGGACCACGGGCGGGTGCGGTTCGCCGAGCCGGCGGAGCGGCCGGACGTGGCCATCCGTTTCCATCCGCCGACGTTCAATTTGATGATGTTCGGCCGGGTCAGCCGGGCCCGCGCGGTGCTCACCGGCCGGGTCCGGATCGGCGGCCCGCGACCCTGGCTGCTGCCGTCGTTCCTCCGGATCTTCCGCACGCCGAGCTGAGCCCGCCGGCCCACCCGCGTGCCGTCCGGCGGGGAGGGGCGTCACCGCCGGTAACCGCAGCGGCGGCTACGCTGGCACATTGTGCTCGTACTCGTGGTGGACTCCTCGACGCCCGCGGTGACCGCGGCCCTGGTCGAGGTCTCGGCGGACGCGGTCGCGGCCCGCACGCAGCGGTGCACGGTCGACGCTCGGGCGCACGGGGAACTGCTCGCCCCGCAGGTCGACGCGGTGCTGGCCGACGCCGGCGCTCGCGCCGCCGACCTGGCCGCGATCGTCGCCGGGCTCGGCCCCGGGCCGTTCACCGGGCTGCGGGTGGGCCTGGTCACCGCCGCCACCATGGGCCAGGTGCTCGGCATCCCCACGTACGGGGTCTGCTCGCTGGACGGGATCGGCCACCCGGTGGCCGCCGGCGAGCCGGTCCTGGCAGCCAGCGACGCGCGGCGCCGTGAGGTCTACTGGGCCGTCTACGACGGCGCCGGTCAGCGGATCGCCGGGCCGAACGTGGACGCCCCGGCGGTCGCCGCGGAGCATGCCCGGGGCCTGGCCGTCACCGTCGCGGTCGGCGACGGCGCCCACCGGTACGCGGACGTCCTCGGCCTGCCGGTGCGCGGCGAGCCGCGCTATCCGGACGCGACGGCGCTGGCCCGGCTCGCCGCCGAGCGGATCCGCGCGGGCGCCCCGAGCGAGCCGCTCACCCCGCTCTACCTGCGCCGCCCGGACGCCGTCGCGGCGACCGGCCACAAGCCGGTCCTGCCGTGACCGGGGTACGGCTCGGCCGGTTCCGTTGGTGGCACATCGACCAGGTGCTTCCGCTCGAGGCGGACCTGTTCGGCGCCGAGCAGTGGTCCCCGGCGATGTTCTGGAACGAGTTGGCCAACGGGCACTGCTACCTGGTGGCCACCGACGCCGACGGGACCGTGCTCGGCTACGCCGGGCTGCTGGTGGCGCCGCCCGACGAGGCGTGGGTGCAGAACATCGCGGTCCGCCGCGACGCGCAGCGCCGGGGGATCGGCCGGGCGCTGCTGGAGGCGCTGCTCGCCGAGGCGGCCCGGCGCGGCGTGCGCAGCACGCTGCTGGAGGTCGCCGCGGACAACGGCCCCGCGCAGCGCCTCTACGCGACATACGGCTTCGAGCCGATCGGCGTGCGCCGCGGCTACTACCAACCGAGCAACACCGACGCGCTGGTCATGCAGCGCAACGAGGACTGACGAGCATGGCTGACGAACCCCTGATCCTCGGCATCGAGACCTCCTGCGACGAGACCGGCGTCGGCATCGTCCGCGGGCACACCCTGCTCGCTGACGCGCTGGCCTCCAGCGTCGAGCAGCACGCCCGGTTCGGCGGCGTGGTGCCCGAGGTGGCCAGCCGCGCTCACCTGGAGGCCATCGTGCCGACCATGGACCGGGCGCTGAAGCAGGCCGGGGTGACGATCGCGGACATCGACGCCATCGCCGTCACCTCCGGGCCGGGCCTGGCGGGCGCGCTGCTCGTCGGGGTCGCCGCCGCCAAGGGGTACGCGGTCGCCGCCGAGAAGCCGGTGTACGGGGTGAACCACCTCGCCGCACACGTCGCGGTGGACAAGCTCGAGCACGGACCGCTGCCCGAGCCGGCGATCGCGCTGCTGGTCTCGGGCGGGCACTCCTCGCTGCTGCGCGTCGACGACCTGGCCCGGGGGGTGACCCCGCTCGGCTCGACCATCGACGACGCCGCCGGCGAGGCGTTCGACAAGGTGGCCCGGCTGCTCGGGTTGCCGTTCCCGGGCGGCCCGTGGATCGACCGGGAGGCGCGGGCCGGTGACCCGGCGGCGATCGCCTTCCCGCGTGGCCTGACCGCGCCCAAGGACCTGGCCGGCCACCGCTACGACTTCTCCTTCTCCGGGCTGAAGACCGCGGTGGCCCGCTGGGTGGAGGCGCGGCAGCGGGCCGGCGAGCCGGTCCCGGTCGCCGACGTGGCCGCGTCCTTCCAGGAGGCGGTCTGCGACGTGCTGGTCGGCAAGGCGCTGGACGCCTGCCGGAGCAGTGGCATCGAGACGCTGGTGATCGGCGGCGGGGTGGCGGCCAACTCGCGGCTGCGGGCGATGGCCGAGGACCGGGCGGCCCGGCACGGCATCCGGGTGCGTACGCCCCGCCCGAACCTCTGCACCGACAACGGCGCCATGGTGGCCGCGCTGGGCTCGCACCTGGTCGCCTCGGGCGTCGCCCCGAGCCGCCTCGACCTGCCCGCCGACTCCGCGATGCCGCTGACCGTGGTCAGCGTGTGAGCGGGAGGGGCTGACGTGATCGTCCGGATGTGGGAGGCGAGGGCCGAGCCGTACGGCTTCGCCGATCTGATCACCTGGGTCTGCGAGACGGTGCTGCCCGAGTTCGAGCACGACCCGCTGCACCTGTCCAGCGAGGTGTTCTCCTCCACCGACCACCGCCTCGTGGTCATCTCCAAGTGGCGGAGCAGCCCGCGGGACCTGCCGGACCCGCCGCCGACCCTGGTCGCCCGCCCGCCGCACGCCTGGGACTTCACCCAGGTCGATCGCTGACAACTGTTGAACGAGCCGGCGGTCGACCGGGGTGGGTCAGGCGCGCAGGGTGGGCGCGGGGTTGGGCCGGTTGCGGATCGACGAGTCGGTGCCGATCTGGAAGGAGGGCACGTACTCCAGTCGCCCGTCCGCCTTGTGCACCACCGGCACCGAGCCGGCCATGGCGTACGACATGTCGCCGTCCACCAGGAACTCCCGCGCCCCGACCTCGAAGACGAAGAAGTCGTCGTTCTCCACGATCCGACGGTCGTCGAGGCAGTAGGTGCCGAACGGCCAGTCGGGCTCGGTGGCGTGGCGGACGATGTCGCGGGCCTGCTCGTAGGTGACAGCCATGACGGGGGATCCTAACCGGGCGGCCGGACGAACTCGGTGAGCCCGCCGGGCATGGGGATGTCGTCCAGCCGGACGAACGAGGTGCCGTGTCCTTTGGTGAAGTAGTCGGCCACGTCACGCCCGGCGTTCTGGCCGTCGATGAAGCGCACCTTGCCGCCGACGTTCTCCACATTGAACACGTGGCCACCGCCGTTGTTCCAGCGGATGGCGACCACGCCGCGTGAACCGGGACCGAAGTTCTGGAACGCCTGCTCGATGTCGGCCTGGCCGCCGGAGGTGAACCTCCGTCCCCAGGTCTGCTCGATGTCGCCAAGGGGTCGGCCACCCCACGGGTGGAACTTCTGCGGCAGAGCCGTCGCTTCGACGTCGATGCCCCGCCGCCGCAACTCGTACGTCTGCACACAGTGTGTGCAGTTCGCCGAGTAGTCCGGGTGCGGCGGCTTGAACCGCGGGTTGACCCGCTTGAGTGCGTCCGCGATCTGCTTCTCGATCTTGCGGGCGGCCCGCTTCTCGCCCACCTTGCGGACCAGTTTGAGCAGCCGCTTGGCCTGTTCCAGGATGTGCTTGAGCACGGTGCGGACCTGCTGCACGATCATCCGGATCAGCCGTTGGCAGATCATCCGGGTGACTGCCACGAAGCCGGGGACGGCACCGGTGGAGGCACCGAAGGTGGCGACCGCGGCGGCGATCGCCATGGTCACCTGGACCAGCAGGATGATCAGCTGGACGATGAAGGCGATCTTCATGGCCAGCGTCATCGCCGCGAAGATCATCAGCACGGCACCGATGAGCTGTGCCGCGATGGCGTCCTCCAGCAGCCGCAGCTGCGGCCCGTCGGCCCGCGTCCACCATCCCTTGAACGCGTCGACCGTGTCGCCCGAGTTCTGCTGCCAGACCGCCGCCGCCGCGCCGTCAGCCTGCATCGCCGCGGACTGCAACGTCAGCCCAAAGGAGAACCAGTGCTGGCCGGCGGCGAAGAGCAGCTCCTCGTCCGCCTCCGGCCACTCCAGACCGATCCAACTCAGCGGCTCGGTCAGCTCGGCGGGAAGTTCGAGACCCACCCTCAGCCCCCCAGCCGCCCATGCAGGGCCGCGAAGAGCTGGTCCGCCTGCTGGTCCGTGTCGACCACCTGCTGCGCCCAGTCGGCCAGCCCCTCGGCAGCGGTGAGCAGCAGCTGCACGTGCGAGCCGTAGGCCTCCAGGGCCTGCGACAGCACCTCGGTGTACGCGGCGCCGAAGACCGAGCCGGGCTCGTCCGCGCCCCACGGGTTTTCGCTGGTGACCGTGGCCTCCAGCGCGCCGAGGCCGGTCTCCAGTTCCACCGCGACCCCGGCGATCGCCTGTGCCGCGCCGGCCAGCACCTCCGGCTCGGTGTGCATCGGCTGGGTCATCGCGTCGTCCCGTCCATCCTGCCGAGCCGGTCGGCGATCTGTTGGGCGGCGGCGGCCATGTCGTCCAGCCGGCGCTGCGCGGTGAAGCCGAGGTCGTTCAGGAGCGGCCCCAGGCCCTGGGGCAGGGTAGGCGGCTGAGCGGCCAGTCGTTCCTGGAGTTGCGCCTGCACCTGCGTCCGGGCATCGCGGAACGCCTCCCGGATCGCGGCCGACAGATCGACCGCTGGTAGCCGCATGGCGCGGGGGTCGAGGTCGAGGGCGAGCAGGTCGCCGGTCCCGTCGACCTCGACGTGCACCAGACCGCCCGCCGCATGTGCGGCACCCCGGGCGGTGGTGAAGCGACCCATCAGGCCGTCCGGTCGGTCGTGCTGGTCGGTCACGCGCCACTCCGTTCCGGTCGAGTGCGGCAAGGCGCCCGAGGCGCGCCCTCGGCGAAGCCTAGCGGCCGACGGCAAGGCCCAGGGATCGGGCGTCACCGACCACTGTGGAGGTCGAGCTGACTGGCTCGGCGGAGGCTGGCGCGCGGCACCCGGTGAGCCGCCGCACGTGTGGGACCTCACGCAGGTCGATCGCTGATCCGGCACTGCCCGGCGAGCGGCGGGAATTGGTTGGCGTGGCCCGGTGCCGGCCACCTAGCGTCGGAGTGTCATGCGTTTCTCACCGGCCGGCGATCCCGGCACCCCCGACGCCCGGTCCGCCACCCGTTACCTGGTCTGGCTGGCCGGTCGACACCCGCTGATCTTCAGTGCCGGCCTGACGCTCGGCGTCGTCTGGATGGTGGCGCAGGCGCTGATGCCGGCCGCGGTCGGGCAGGCCGTCGACGCCGGCCTCACCCACCGCGACCCGGACGCCCTGCTGCGCTGGGGGCTCGTGCTGCTGGGGCTGGGCCTCCTCCAGGCCACCGCCGGCATCCTCCGGCACCGCTGCGCGGTGCACAACTGGCTCGGCGCCGCGTACCGGACCGTGCAGGTCGCCGTGGACGCCACCAACCGGCTCGGTGCCGCGCTGCCCCGCCGGGTCGCCGCCGGCGAGGTGGTCAGCATCGGTACGGCCGACATCGAGCACATCGGCAGCGCCATCGACATCACCGCCCGGGGCGCCGGGTCGGTGGTGGCGATTGTCACCGTGGCGATGATCCTGCTCACCGCGTCCGTGCCGCTCGGGCTGGTCGTGGTGCTCGGCGTGCCGCTGCTCATGGGGCTGGTGGCGCTGCTGATCCGGCCGCTGCACCGGCAGCAGGCGGCCTACCGGGACTCGACCGGCCGGCTCACCGCCCGCGCCGCCGACATCGTCTCCGGGCTGCGGGTGCTGCGCGGCGTGGGCGGGGAACCGGTGCTCGGCGCCCGCTACCGGGAGCAGTCCCAGGCGCTGCGCGCCGACGGCCTGCGGGTGGCCCGGGTGGAGTCACTGCTCCAGGCGGCGCAGATTCTGCTGCCCGGCGTCTTCCTGGTGCTGGTGACCTGGCTGGGGGCCCGGTTCGCGCTGGCCGGCGAGATCAGCGCCGGTCAGCTCGTCGCGTTCTACGGCTACACCGCCTTCCTGGTCAGCCCGCTGCGCAACCTCACCGAGGCCGCGGACAAGCTGACCCGGGGGCACGTGGCCGCCCGCCGGGTGGTCCGGTTGCTCCGCCTCGCCCCGGAGTTCACCGACCCGGCCCGCCCCCGGCCGCTGCCCGACGGGCCCGGCGAGCTGGTGGACGTCGGGTCGGGGCTGGTGCTGCGACCGGGTCGGCTCACCGCGCTGGTGGCCAGCGTCCCCGAGGACGCGGCCGAGATCGCCGACCGGCTCGGCCGGTACGTCGACGCGGACGTGACGCTGCACGGCGTACCGCTGCGGGACGTGGCGCTGGCCACGGTGCGCGAGCGGATCCTGGTGGTCGACAATGACGCGCAGCTCTTCACCGGCCCGCTGTGGGTGGAGCTGGACCCGCACGACCGGGGCGACCGGGCCGCGGTCGAGGCGGCGCTGGGCGTGGCCGGCGCGACCGACATCGTCGACGCGCTGCCCGGCGGGCTGGACAGCCAGGTGGCCGAACGCGGCCGGGAGTTCTCCGGCGGGCAGCGACAGCGGCTGCGGCTGGCGCGGGCCCTGGTCGCGGACCCGGAGACGCTGATCCTGGTCGAGCCGACCAGCGCGGTGGACGCGCACACCGAGGCGCGGATCGCCGACCGGCTGTGCGCCGCGCGCCCCGGCCGGACCACCCTCGTCTGCACCACCAGTCCCCTGGTGCTGGGCCGTGCCGAGCACGTGGTGTTCGTGGAGGACGGCAAGGTGGTCGCGGAGGGCCGCCACGACGAACTGCTCGCCGCCGAGCCGCGCTACGCGGCCACGGTGAGCCGGGAGGAGGACCGGTGAGCGCCGCCCTGCCCGTCGCCGACGCCGGCCAGGTCCGCCGGTACGCGCGTACCCTGGTCCGCCGCCATCCGCGCGGGCTGGCCGCCGCGCTCGGCCTGCACGCGCTCGCCGCGGCCGCCGGCCTGGTCGCGCCCCGGCTCCTCGGCGACCTGGTGGAGGGGATCTCGCGGGGCGTCGGCAGCGTCACCGTCGACCGGATCGCGCTGGCCATCGCCGGTTTCATCGTCGCCCAGTCGGTGCTGGTCCGCTTCGCCCACCTGGCCTCGGCCCGGCTCGGCGAGCGGGTCCTCGCCGAGCTGCGCGAGGAGTTCGTCGAGCGGGTGCTCGCCCTGCCGCTGGCCACGGTGGAGCGCGCCGGCACCGGCGACCTGCTCACCCGCACCTCCCGGGACGTCGCCGCGCTCTCCCGGACGGTGCGGTTCGCCGTGCCGGAGACGCTGATCTCGGCGGTCACCGTGCTGCTGATCCTCGGCGCGTTGCTGCTGACCGGCCCGCTGCTGGTGCTGCCCGCGCTGCTCGCGGTCCCGGTGCTGGTCGCCGGCACCCGGTGGTACCTGCGCCGCGCGCCGGAGGGCTACCTGCGGGAGAACGCGGCGTACTCGGACATCACCGACGGGATCAACGAGGTGGTGGAGGGCTCCCGGACCACCGAGGCGCTGCGGCAGCAGGCCCGCCGCCGGGCCCGCACCGACGCGGACATCCGCCGGTCGTACGCGGCCGAGAAGTACACCCTCTACCTGCGCACGGTCTTCTGGCCGGTGGCCGAGTTCGGGTACGTCGTACCGGTGGTGGCCACCCTGCTCATCGGCGGCTGGTTCTATCTCAAGGGCTGGGTGAGCCTCGGGCAGGTCACCGCCGCCACCCTCTACGCCCAGCAACTGGTGGATCCGGTCGACCGGCTCCTCGCCTGGCTGGACGAGCTGCAGGTCGGCGGCGCCTCACTGGCCCGGCTGCTCGGGGTGGCGGCCGACCCCACCGCCGAGCCGGCCGACGCGCCAGCGGCGCCCACCGGTCGCGGGCCGGGGCGGGGTGCCGGTCGGGTGGCCGCCCACGACGTCCGGTACGCCTACCGGACGGGACACGACGTGCTGCACGGCGTGACCCTGGTGCCCCGGCCGGGGGAGAAGCTGGCCATGGTGGGCCCGTCCGGCGCGGGGAAGTCCACGTTGGGGCGGCTGCTGGCCGGGGTGCACCCACCCCGCTCCGGCTCGGTCACCGTGGACGGCCGTCCGCTCACCGGCCTGCCCCTGGCCGAGCTGCGCAGCCACGTCGCACTGGTCAGCCAGGAGCACCACGTCTTCATCGGCACCCTGGCCGAGAACGTGGCGATGGTCCGGCCGGACGCGGAGCCCGCCCAGGTACGCGCCGCACTGGCCGCCGTCGACGCGCTGGGCTGGGCGGAGGCGTTGCCGGACGGGCTGGACACCCTGGTCGGGGCGGGCGGGCACCAGCTCTCGCCCGCCCAGGCGCAGCAGCTCGCGCTGGCCCGGCTGGTGCTCGCCGACCCGCACACGCTGGTGCTGGACGAGGCCACCTCGCTGATCGATCCGCGCGCCGCCCGGGCGCTGGAGCGCTCCCTGGCTGCCGTGCTGGCGGGGCGGACGGTCATCGCCATCGCGCACCGGCTCTTCTCCGCGCACGACGCCGACCGGGTGGCGGTGGTGGAGGACGGCCGGATCACCGAGCTGGGCTCGCACGACGAACTGGTCGCCGCCGGCGGCTCGTACGCCGCGCTCTGGCGCTCCTGGCACGGCTGAGGGCTGCCGGAGGGCCCCTCCTGGCACGCGGAAGTTCACCCGCCGGGGTGATCGGATCGGTCAGCCGACGTCGAGGGGGTCGGCGAGGAGGCGGTCGAAGGCCAGTTCGGCGGCCCCGATCAGCGCCGCGTCCGCGCCGAGCTTGGGCGTACGCAGCCGCACGTGCTCCAGGCAGGCGGGCAGCCCGTTGGAGTTGAGCCGGCTGCGGACCTGGGCGGCGGCGGCCAGGTAGAGGTCGCGCATGGTGCCGCCGAAGATGACCATCTCCGGGTTGAAGATGTTGACCAGGTTGGCCACGCCGAAGCCGAGCCAGTCACCGGCCTGCCGGACGGCGGCCTGGGCGCGGGCGTCACCCCGGTCGGCCGCGTCGAAGACGGCCAGCATCGCGTCCCGGCCCCGGGCGTCGGAGCGGCCGGCGGTCCGGAGCAGCCCGTGCTCGCCGATCTCGGTCTCCCAGCAGCCCCGGCGGCCGCACTCGCAGCGGGCCCCGTCGCGGACCACCACCATGTGGCCGACCTCGCCGCTGTAGCCGCCGTGCCCGGTGAGCCGCCGGCCGCCGGCGATGATGCCGGCCCCGACGCCGACGTCCCCGTACAGGTAGATGACGTTGTCGCAGCCGGCCGCGACGCCTCGGGCGTGCTCGGCGAAGGCGGCCACGTCCGCCACGTTGCCGACGGCGATCGGTACGTCGGTGCCCAGTTCGGCGGCGAGTGCCGCGCCGATCGGCTCGTCCACCCAGCCGGTGGTCGGGCTCAGCCGGACCAGCCCGTCCTCCCGGCGGACCATGCCGCAGACGGCGACACCGGCCCCGATGCAGATGGAGCCCGCCGGCACCGACTGGTGCATCTCCTTGACCGCGCCGGCCAGCAGCGGCGCGGCCTCGCCGGCGACCAGGTTGCGGGGCCGGTCCAGCTCCCGGCGGTCGAGCACCACACCGCCGAGACCGATCCGCGCGGCCCGCAGCCGGTCCACCTCCACGCTGTACGCGTACGCGTAGACCCGGGCCGACTCGGGCCGGACGACCAGCGAGGGTCGCCCGGCCCGGCCGGTCTCCTTCGGCGCCCCCTCGCTGACGAGACCGGCGCCGGCCAGGTCGGCGGTCAGCGCGCCGATGGTGCTGCGGTTCAACCCGAGGGCGGTGGTCAGCTCGGCGCGGGTGGTGGCGCCGTGCACGTGTACGTAACGCAGCAGTGCGCCCAGGTTCTGCCGACGGATCTCGTCCTGGCTGGGACCTGTGCGCATTGCTACGACCATTCCGGAGTAGTTCAGCGGGTGCCGGTGGCGGCGGAGCGCCGCCGCGACAGCGCGTCGACGCCGGCGGCGAGCAGCAGCACCAGGCCGGTGAAGATGTACTTCAGGCCGGAGCTCAGGTCCAGCAGTCCCATGCCGTTGATGATGACAGCCACCACCGCGCCGCCCAGCACCGCGTTGATCATCCGGCCCTTGCCACCGAAGAGGCTGGTGCCGCCGATCACCGCCGCGCCGACCGCGTACAGCAGCACGTTGCTGCCGCCGGTGTTCGGGTCGACGGACCGGTCCTTGCTCGCCGCGATGATGCCGCCGATCGCCGCCATGCCGGAGCAGATCACGAAGGCGGAGATCTTGATGCGGTCCACGTTGATGCCGGCCCGGCGGGCGGCTTCCTGATTGCCGCCGACGGCGTAGAGGTGCCGGCCGTACGCGGTGCGGTTGAGCACGAAGGTCCAGAAGACCAGCAGCACCCCGATGATCGGCACGACCACCGGCATGCCCTTGTTCGAGGTGATCAGCGGGTTGATGCTGCGCTCCTGGTTGAGCACGAGGACGGCGAGGCCGATCAGCACGGCGAGCCCGGCGATCCGGGCGAGCACCACCGCGATCGGGTCGGTGACCAGGCCGCGGGCGGCCCGGTTCCGGTGCCGCAGCAGCTGCGCGGCGGCGTACCCGAGGACCGCGACGGCGGCCAGCACCCAGCCGATGGCGGGCGGGATCCGGTCGTTCTCGATGCCGACGATGACCCCGTCGCTGATCGAGATGTTGGTGCCCTCCTTCATGAGCAGCAGCACCACGCCCTGGAAGGCGAGGAAGCCGGCCAGGGTGACCACGAAGGAGGGGATGCCCACCTTGGCCACCAGGAAGCCCAGGGTCAGGCCGATCACCACGCCGGTGGCCAGCGCGGCGAGCACCGCCACGTACCAGGGGTAGCCCAGGACGCTGACCACGTTGGCCAGGATCGCCGCGCAGACGCCGCTGGCGAAGCCGGCGGAGAGGTCGATCTCGCCGAGCAGCAGCACGAAGATCAGGCCCATTGCGATCACGGTGACCGCGGCGCCCTGGGTGAACAGGTTCGCGAAGTTCGCCGCGGAGAAGAAGACCGGGCGGACGATCGCGAAGACCACGCAGAGCACGACGAGGCCGATGACCGCGGGCAGGGAACCGAGGTCGCCGCCGCGTACCCGGGCGAGGTAGCTGCGGACGTGGTCGCCGACGGTGGGCGCCGGCGTGACGGCCGCGGGCCCTTCCTGCTGGACGACGGTGGTGGTCATCGGAGGGCTCCTGGGGTCGCGTCGGCGGGCTCGTGGCCGTTGCCCGACTCGGTGGCGAGGCCGAGGTTGCCGGAGCGGCCGGCGGTGATCAGCTCGACCACCTGCGAGTGGGTGATTTCGGTGGTCTTCACCTGGGCGACCATCTGGCCGAGGTAGAGCGCGGCGATCCGATCGGAGACGGCGAAGACGTCGTTCATGTTGTGCGAGATGAGCACCACGGCCAGGCCCTTGTCCGCCAGCCGGCGGACCAGCTCCAGCACCTGTGCGGTCTGCGCGACGCCGAGCGCGGCGGTCGGCTCGTCGAGGATGACCAGCTTGCTGTTCCAGAGCACCGCCTTGGCGATCGCCACGGTCTGGCGCTGACCGCCGGAGAGGCTGGAGACGTGCTGGCGCAGCGACTTGACGGTGCGGACGCTCAGCCCGGCCAGCGTCTCGGCGGCCAGCTGCTCCATGGTCGGCTCGTCGAGCACGATCCCGCTGCGCTTCTCCCGGCCGAGGAACATGTTCTGCACGATGTCGAGGTTGTCGCAGAGCGCGAGGTCCTGGTAGACGACCTCGATGCCGAGCCCGGCGGCGTCCCGGGGGTTGTTGATGTGCACCGGCTTGCCCTGGAAGAGGAACTCACCCGCATCGGTGGGGTAGATGCCGCTGATGCACTTGACCAGCGTGGACTTGCCGGCGCCGTTGTCGCCGACCAGCGCGGTCACTTCGCCGGGATGGGCGGAGAAGGCGACGTCGCGCAGGACCTGGACGGGACCGAAGCTCTTGTCGATCCCGCGTAGCTCCAGCAGGGGGGTTGCGGACACGGGGGTCTCCTTTGCGCGGAGGGGAGATCTCGGAACCCGTCCGGTGGCGCGCCCGCCCGGCACGGTGGGCACCGTGCCGGGCGGCGTCGCCGGAGCGGGATGGTGCGCGTACGGGTCAGCTGATGCCGGCGTCGGTGCAGAGCTTCGCGTACGCCCCGGTGCAGAGCTCTTCCTTGGTCACGAAGCCGTCGGCCACGACGTCCTTGACGTTGTCCTTGTAGATGGCCTTCGGCTCGAGCAGCACGGCGGCGACGTCCCGACCGCTCTCCGGGTCCTTCACCGACTGGCCGGTGTCCTTCCGCTGGCCCTTGGCGAGCGAGATGGCGAGATCGGCGGCCGCGTCCGCCTCCTTCTTGATCGCCTTGTAGACCGTCATGCACTGGTCACCGGCGAGGATGTTCTGCAGGCCCTGCGGCGTGGCGTCCTGGCCGGTCACCGGGACCTTGCCGTTGAGCTGGTTCTTCTTGAGCACCGAGATGGCCGCGTTGCCGAGACCGTCGTTGGCCGCGAGCACGCCGTCGATCTTGCCCTTGGTCTGGGTGAGCATCTGCTCGAAGATCACGCCGGCCTGCGCGTTGTCCCAGTCCGGAACGGACTGGTCCGGGCCCTTCACGTACTCCTTGGCGTCGAACTTCGGCTTGAGCACCGAGTCGTACCCGTTCTTGAACAGGGTGGCGTTGTTGTCGGTCGGGGAGCCGTTCAGGTAGGCGATGACCGGGCTCTTGGCGCCCTTGTCGGTCAGGCACTTGCTCAGGCCCTCACCCTGGAGCTTGCCGACTGCCTCGTTGTCGAAGCTGACGTAGTACAGGGCGGAGCCGCCCAGGGTCAGCCGGTCGTAGTCGATGGTGGCGACGCCCTGCGACTTCGCCTTCTCGAGCACCGCCTTGCCGGTGCCGGAGTCCAGGTTGACGATCATCAGGGCGGTCACGCCGCTGGTGAGCATGCCGTCCGCGATGGTGGAGAAGGCGGACTTGTCGCCCTGGGCGTTCTGGATCGTGTAGTCGACGCCGGCGGCCTTGAACGCCTCCTCCAGGAACTTGCGGTCCGCGCCTTCCCACCGCGCGGAGGACTTGCTGTCCGGGAGGATGACGCCGATCTTCGGCTTCTTGGCGCTGCCGGCCTGGTCGGAACCGCCGTTGTCACCACAGGCGGCCATGCTGCCGGTGGCCAGCAGGCCGACGGCGGCGAAGGTGAGGAAGCCCTTGCGCATGTGCACGGGTCCTTTCCGGGGGTGGGGGAGTGGTCGGTGGTTTGTTGTGTCCGGCAACGTATTCCCGTGCGTGTGACGAGCGCAAGACTGCCGAGGTCGGTAGTTTGTTGGCGGCGGTAACAATTCAGCAACGCCGCTGTCACCAGGCTGAGAGCGCTCCCCGCGCGAGGTGCGGGAAGGCCCGCGGAGCGACTCCCGGGTGGATCAGGCGGCGGCGATCGGCGCGGTGACGGCGTCGGTCAGCGCGACCAGATCAGCCGGGGCGAGCTGCAGTTGCAGGCCGCGGCGACCCGCCGAGACGTAGACCGTCGGGTGGTCCAGGGCGGACGCGTCGACCACCGTGGGCAGCCGATTGCGCTGGCCCAGCGGGCTGATCCCGCCGCGCACGTAGCCGGTGGCCCGCTCGGCCACGGCCCGGTCCGCCATGGTCGCCCGCTTGCCGCCCACCGCGGCGGCCAGGGCCTTGAGGTCCAGCTCCCCGGTGACCGGCACGACCGCCACGGTCAGCCCGCCGTCGACCTCGGTGACCAGGGACTTGAACACCCGCTCCGGCGGCACCCCGAGGGCCGCCGCGACCAGCGCGCCGTAGTTCGGCGCGTCCGGGGAGACCTGGTACGGGTGGGTGCTGTGGCTGATCTTGCGCTTCGTCAGCAGCGCTGTCGCCGGAGTGCCCTGTCCCGCCATGCCCGACAAGCTAACCCCGCCCGGCTCGGCGGGGCGAGTCGAAATCCGGGCTCAGCCCGGCACCGGCTGGCAGATCAGCACGGTCGGCGCGCCGCCCACCCGGGTGAGCATCAGGCTGGCCGCCGCCTTGCCGGCGAGCTTCAGGTCCCGGCGCAGCTGCTCCGGCTCCAGCGCCGAGCCACGCTTGAGGATCTCGACCCGGCCCACCCGGCGCTCGCGCAGCAGGGCGCGCAGCCGCTTCAGGGAGAACGGCAGCACGTCGGTGACCGTCAGGCAGCGGGCGTACGGGGTGGCCACCGGCGCGTCGGCGTACAGGTAGGCGATGCTCGGGTCGGCGAGGGTCGCGGACAGCTCCGCGGCCAGCTCGGCGACCAGGTGCGCGCGGACCACCGCCGGGTCGGGGTCGTACACGTACCGCCGGACCGCGCCCACCGGCGCCTCGGCGTCGCCGGAGCCGGTGAGCTGATGGCAGGGGGCCGTTCCGCTGCCGGCGCCGTTGTGCGGGGGCCCTTCCTCCAGCACGGTCGCGCGGCGGGGCACCTCGGCCAGCTCGCCGCACCAGAGGGCGGCCTCGACCAGGTCGCCGGCCACGCTGACCCACTCCGCCTCGGCGCCCGCCGGGATCAGCGCGTGGTCCAGCCCCGGGGCAACCTTCACCACGGTCCGCGGCACCCGTTCGGCCAGCCCGGTGACGAAATCCCAGGGCGGCGAGTAGGCGTTCGGGTCGAAGATCCGCCGCCCGGTGCCGGTCGCCCGTCGCGCCGGGTCGCAGAAGACCGCGTCCACCCGGGTCACGTCGAACGCCGTCGCGTCCCCGCATTCCACGGTGAACAGGTCGGCCAGCCCGGCCACCTCGGCGTTCGCGGCGGCCATCGCGGCGGTCACCGGATCGGCCTCCACCCCGTACACCCGGATGCCGGCGCGGGCGGCGGCGAGTGCGTCGGCGCCGAGACCGCACCCCAGGTCGGCGAGGGTGCGCACGCCGGCGGCGCGCAGCCGCGCGGCCCGCCGGTCGGCGACCACCCGGCGGGTGGCCTGCTCCAGCCCGGGGCGGGTGAGGAACATGCCGGCGGCCCCGGGCCCGAACTTGCCGACCGCTCGGCGGCGCAGCTCGGCCTGGGTGAGCGCGGCGGCGGCCAGCCCGGCCGGGAACCCCGCCGAGCGGAGCCGGGCCGCCGCGGCCAGCGGGTCGCCGCCGGCCACCTCGGCGGCCGCCGCGAGGGCGGCCGACCCCTCGGGGGTACGCAGCGCGGCGAGCTGGTCGAGATCCATCCGCCCATTCTCCCGGCCCTGGTCGGCGCCCGGTCGCCGACCTGGCGGGGGCCGGCGGGGCGGGATCCCGCGACGTCGCCGACGTGGCGGGTTTGGTGGGCCGGGACCCCGCCACCTCGCCGAGCCGGCGAGGGCGGCGTGCCGGGCCACCCGGAGGGCGGCGGTGGCGGCGACGAAGGGTTGCCAGCTCGCCGGGGGCGAAGGTGTGGGCGACACGGGGGCCATTGCGTTGGCACTCTCCTTGACGGAGTGCTAGCCGAGGAATAACCTGCGATTAGCACTCTCACCCTGAGGGTGCCAACGCCCGGGCCCTGGTGTCCGGGGGTTGAACGCCAGGCGGACCGGCACCCGCGACGACGGCCCCGCCCGGTGGCATGTGGCAGATTGACGCCGGTCGGCGTGCCGACCGGCAACGAAACCAGTACCCCAGGAGGGTATGCCCGTGACTACCGCGACCAAGGTTGCGATCAAGCCGCTCGAGGACCGGATCGTGGTCCAGGCGAACGAGGCTGAGACCACCACGGCGTCGGGCATCGTGATCCCCGACACCGCCAAGGAGAAGCCGCAGGAGGGCACCGTCCTCGCTGTCGGCCCGGGCCGGATCGACGACAAGGGCAACCGCGTTCCGATCGACGTGAAGGTCGGCGACACCGTCCTGTACTCGAAGTACGGCGGCACCGAGGTCAAGTACGCCGGCGAGGAGTACCTGGTGCTCTCCGCCCGCGACGTCCTCGCGGTCATCGAGAAGTAAGCAACCGATCAGTGTCGTTGCCCCGGTCCGGCTCGCCGGGCCGGGGCAGCGTCGCTTCGAAGGGATACCGATGGCGAAGATCCTCAGCTTCTCGGACGACGCCCGGCACCTGCTCGAGCACGGTGTCAACGCTCTCGCGGACGCGGTCAAGGTCACCCTCGGCCCGCGCGGGCGCAACGTCGTCCTGGACAAGAAGTTCGGTGCACCGACGATCACCAACGACGGCGTGACCATCGCCAAGGAGATCGAGCTCACCAACCCGTACGAGAACCTCGGCGCGCAGCTGGTCAAGGAGGTGGCGACCAAGACCAACGACGTCGCCGGCGACGGGACCACCACCGCGACCGTGCTGGCCCAGGCGATGGTCCGCGAGGGCCTGCGCAACGTCGCGGCCGGCGCCAACCCGGCCGGCCTCAAGCGGGGCATCGACGCGGCGGCGAACAAGGTCTCCGAGGCCCTGCTCGGCCGGGCCGTCGAGGTGGCCGACAAGGAGTCGATCGCGCACGTCGCGACGATCTCCGCACAGGACGCCACCATCGGCGAGCTGATCGCCGAGGCGATGGAGAAGGTCGGCCGCGACGGTGTCATCACCGTCGAGGAGGGCTCCGCGCTCACCACGGAGCTGGAGGTGACCGAGGGCCTCCAGTTCGACAAGGGCTTCATCTCGCCCAACTTCGTCACCGACGTGGAGGGGCAGGAGTCGGTCCTGGAGGACCCGTACATCCTGATCACCACCCAGAAGATCTCGGCGATCGAGGAGCTGCTGCCGCTGCTGGAGAAGGTCCTCCAGCAGAACAAGCCGCTGCTGATCATCGCCGAGGACGTCGAGGGCCAGGCGCTGTCCACCCTGGTGGTCAACGCGATCCGCAAGACCCTCAAGGTCTGCGCGGTGAAGGCTCCCGGCTTCGGCGACCGCCGCAAGGCGATGCTGCAGGACATGGCGATCCTGACCGGTGCCGAGCTGGTCGCCCCGGAGCTGGGCTACAAGCTCGACCAGGTCGGCGTGGAGGTGCTCGGCACCGCCCGCCGCGTGGTGGTCGACAAGGAGACCACCACCGTCGTCGACGGTGGTGGTCGGGCCTCCGAGGTCGCCGACCGGGTCGCCCAGATCCGCAAGGAGATCGAGGCCTCGGACTCCGAGTGGGACCGGGAGAAGCTGGCCGAGCGGCTGGCGAAGCTCTCCGGTGGCGTCGCGGTCATCAAGGCGGGCGCGGCCACCGAGGTCGAGATGAAGGAGCGCAAGCACCGCATCGAGGACGCCATCGCGGCGACCAAGGCCGCGGTGGAGGAGGGTACGGTTCCGGGCGGCGGCGCCGCCCTGGCCCAGATCCTGCCGGCGCTCGACGACGACCTCGGCTTCACCGGTGACGAGAAGGTCGGCGTCTCGATCGTGCGCAAGGCGCTGGTCGAGCCGCTGCGCTGGATCGCCCAGAACGCCGGCCACGACGGCTACGTGGTGGTGCAGAAGGTCGCCGGCAAGGAGTGGGGCCACGGCCTCGACGCCGCCAAGGGCGAGTACGTGGACCTGGTCAAGTCCGGCATCATCGACCCGGTGAAGGTGACCCGCAACGCGGTCACCAACGCCGCCTCGATCGCCGGCCTGCTGCTCACCACCGAGAGCCTGGTGGTGGAGAAGCCGGAGAAGGCCGAGCCGGCCGCCGGCGGTGGCCACGGCCACGGCCACGGTCACGGCCACCAGCACGGCCCGGGCTTCTGATCCCCGTACGGCCTGAGTCAGGGCACACCGCCCACGCGGTGTGCCCTGATCCGTATCTGCTTACGGAACGCTGACGTGGCTGGCGGTCGGCCGCTGGGCGCGCCCACACTGGTCGGCGTGAGCAGCATGTCCCGCCGCCGGGCGGCGCTGGCCGGGGTCACCGCCGCGGCCGTGGCGATCGGCTCCGCCGAGCCGGTGGCCGTCCTCACCGGGCCCCGCTCGGCGCCGCTGATCGCGGTCGGCGGCCTGGTGGTCGACCTGGTGCCCGAGCCGCTCAAGCAGTTCGCCATCGCGCTCTTCGGCCGGTACGACAAGATCGCCCTGCTGGTCGGGACGGCGGTGCTGCTGGCCGCGTTCGCCGCGCTGCTCGGCGTGCTCGCGGCCCGGCGACGCTGGGCCGGCCCGGCCGGCATCGCCGGGTTCGCCGCCCTCGGGGTGGCCGCCGCGCTGACCCGGGCCGGCGCGGACGCCGCCGACGCGCTGCCCTCGCTGGTCGGCGGCGGGCTGGGGGCGCTGACGCTCTGGGCCTTCGTCGCCGGCCCGCTGCGGGTGGATCCGGGGCCGGCGGGCCCGGCCACACCACACCGGGCCACCTCACCCGGGCCCACCCCACCCCCGGCCGTCGCCGCGCTCGCGCGGGAGGAGCCCGTCGCGGGGTGGGAGCCGCTGGAGAGCGGGGATCCGGGGCCGCGGCGGCGGTTCCTGCGCGACGTCGGCCTGCTGGCCGGGACGGCGGCGGTGGCGGGGCTCGGCGGGCACTGGCTGGCCGGCCGGCGGGGCGTCTCGGCGGCCCGGCAGGCGGTGGCCCTGCCCGCCCCGGTGGCGCCCGCCCCGCCGGTGCCGGCCGGCGCGGACCTGTCGGTGAGCCGGCTTGCCCCCTACGTGACCCCGAACCAGGAGTTCTACCGGATCGACACCGCCCTGGTGGTGCCGCAGGTGGACCCGGCGACCTGGCGGCTGCGCATCCACGGCCGGGTACGCAAGCCGATCGAGTTGAGCTTCGCCGACCTGCTCGCCCGGCCGATGGTCGAGCGCTACGTGACGCTGGCCTGCGTCTCGAACGAGGTGGGCGGGGACCTGATCGGCAATGCCCGGTGGCTCGGCGTACCGATCAAGGAGTTGCTGGACGAGGCCGAGCCGGAGGAGGGCGCGGA
The DNA here is from genome assembly GCF_040642675.1 of Micromonospora sp. NPDC047738. Classification (NCBI taxonomy): domain Bacteria; kingdom Bacillati; phylum Actinomycetota; class Actinomycetes; order Micromonosporales; family Micromonosporaceae; genus Micromonospora; species Micromonospora sp. NPDC047738. Next base: position 52,239 of record NZ_JBEYSO010000008.1, on the reverse strand, counting down.
CCAGGTGGTCGGGCGCTCGGTCGACGGCTGGACCTGCGGCACCCCGACGGCGGTGCTGCGGGACGGTCGCGACGCGCTGCTCGCGGTCGGCATGAACGGCGAGCCGCTGCCGGTCGAGCACGGCTTCCCGGTGCGCATGGTGGTGCCCGGGCTCTACGGGTACGTCTCGGCGTGCAAGTGGGTGACCGAGCTGGAGCTGACCCGCTTCGCCGACTTCGACGCGTACTGGGTGCCGCGCGGGTGGTCGGCGCAGGCGCCGATCAAGACCCAGTCGCGGATCGACACGCCGCGCCCGCGCAACCGGCTCACCGCCGGCCCGGTCACGGTCGCCGGGGTGGCCTGGGCTCAGCACCGGGGCATCCGGACCGTCGAGGTACGCGTCGACGGCGGCCCCTGGCAGCAGGCGACGCTCGCCCCGACGGTCTCGGTGGACACCTGGGTGCAGTGGTCGTGGCGCTGGGCCGCCACCCCGGGCGAGCACACCCTCCGGGTACGCGCCACCGACGCCGACGGCGAGACCCAGCCGGGGGAGCGGCGGCCGGTCGCGCCGGACGGGGCCACCGGCTGGCACACGGTGCGGGTGACCGTCGGCTGAACCGGCCGGCGGACGCCGGGTCGATCTCCACGACGGGCACGTGCGCGGCGAGGGTGGCCGCCGCGGGTGGCTGGCGGCGCGGGGCCGGAGAGGCCCTGCTCGCTCGCTGTGGAGCTGATGTCGTGAACGACTCATGCGCGTGCCGAGTCGTTCGTGATGTCAGCTCGAAAGGGAGCGAGAACCTGTCTCCCCGCGCGGAGCCGGCGTCGCCTGGCGGGTCCGGCCCGACGGCGCACACACGACGCCGCGCCCCGGAGTTCGGGACGCGGCGTCGGGATGGCCGGTGTCGGCCGGTCAGGCGACCTTGCGCTGTTCCGGCACGGTGGACCTGTGCGGCTGGCCGAGCCGGGCCTCCAGCCGGGCCACGTCGACCCGGGTGTGCCGGCGGTCGGCGAGGTCCTCCCAGCCGAGGGCGAGCAGCCGGAGCCGCTCCGCCTCGCTGAACCCGCCCCACACGCCGTACGGCTCGCGGACCGACAGGGCGTGGGCGGCGCACTCGGCCCGTACCGGGCAGGCCCGGCAGACGGCCTTGGCGCCGGACTCGCGGCGCAGCCGCGAGGAGCCGCGCTCGCCGTCGGGGTGGAAGAACTGAGCGCTGTCCCTCCCCCGGCAGGCACCGAGCCGCTGCCAGTCCCACAGGTCGACAATGGGTCCAGGCAGTCTGCGTACGTTCGACATCAGCACCCCTCCTCCCGCGCGGCACCGCGGAGAATCCTTCGTGGCCAGCTACCGGTCGGCGGTCCGCGCGGGACACCCGTTTCCGGCCTGACCCCTCGTACCCGGGCTGTCCAGCGCTCACACATCTTTGATCGAAAACCTCGGACGGTTGGTGGCATATGCCCCATCTGTCGGAAAAGTTCTGATGATTGCCCGGAACCTCCTCCTGACCCGGCCCCGCCGTGGTCTGCTCTGAGTCGGAGAGGAGACGACTGTGCGTAGCGTTCTCGTATGCGTTCGGACACCAATCGCGGCCCAGCACCTGGCCTCCGCGGCGGCGCGGCTCGGGCTGTCCGGCGTCGTCCGGACGGCGGTCTCCGATCCCGAGGTGATGTTGCGGCTCGCCGAACGCCCCGTCGACGTGGTGCTCGCCGACACCGCCCTCACCCGGCCGGACAGCGCGGGCTTCGTCCGGCGGGTGCTCGCCCGGGCGCCCCAGGCCGCGGTGCTGCTGCTCGGAACCGAGGAGTCGGAGGCGGCGGCGGCCACCATCAGCGCCGGAGCGCGTGGGCTCATCCAGGGTGCCGACCATGATCTGACCAGCGCGGTGGCGAAGGCCCTGCTGCTGCTCGCCGCTCCCGGACGGGCGGCCAAGCACCGGGTGACCGACCCGGCCCGGGACACCGCGGCGGTCGGCGGGACGGCCCGCTCGGCCGCGCCGGGGCGTACCCCCGCCGGACCGGCGCCGGCCTGGTCGGCGGGCCCGCCGGAGGTGCCGGGCGGCGCGCCCACGGTGGTGCCGGTGCAGCGGGGCGAGGACGCCCCCGATCCGGCCGATGCCGAGCCGGCGCCGGCGGGCGGTCCGCAGCGTGCCACGCCCAACGCCCGCAGCGCCATCGGGCTGACCGAGCGGGAGCTTCAGGTGCTGCTCGGCATGGCCGAGGGGAAGAGCAACGCGGAGATCGGGCGGGAGTTGTTCGTCTCGGAGGACACCGTCAAGACGCACGCCCGCCGGCTGTTCCGCAAGCTGGGCGCCCGGGACCGGGCGCACGCCGTGGCCGCGGGCTTCCGCGCCGGCCTGGTCGCCTGAGCGGCACCGGCCGGGCGGTCAGTCCTCGGCGGACGGGTCGTCCTCGGTGCCCTCGGTCAGGGTGTCGTGCACGCCGTCCGCGTAGCCCCGGGCGTAGTCCCAGCTGACGTAGTGGTCCGGGTCCGGGTCGTAGGCCGGCTCGTGCACCCGCGGGCGCCCGGAGTTGAGCAGGTGGCGCAGGTTGCCCCGGAGCAGGTCCCAGTCGAAGTAGTGCGGCTCGCGGCAGTCCTCGCACTCGATGACCAGGCCACGCACCCCGATCGGCTGGAGCAGGGCCTGGTAGATCTCCAGGTCGGCGAGGTCCTCCAGGACATCCTGCCGCTCGACCTCGGTCAGCGGGTCGAGCGGGTCGTCCGCGCGCGGGTCGTGCAGGCTGGCAGCCGGATCGGCCGGGTCGCCGTTGAACGGGTCGATGGGCTCGTCGTGCACCCCCTCACCGTAGTCCCCGCCACACCGAAAAGTCCGCCCCCGGGACTCCCTGTGGCGCCGCCTACCCTGGCCCGCCGCTGCCGGGACCCGCGCTGGTTGGTGGGTACGATGAAGCGACGCGCCGTCATCTCGGCGTGCGCCGGTCCAGGCGCGCGCCGCCTCGCTGAAGCCCGTCCGAAACAGCTCAGGGGAGCAATCGTGGAGAATTCGCCCAGCACCGACCTTACTGCCGGCGTCGACGGCGGCGAGCTGGGCGGTCACCTGCCCGAACTGCCGGCCGGCTCGGCGCGGGTGGTGCCGCTCGGGCTGACCTTCGACGACGTGCTGCTCCAGCCCGGCGAGTCGGACGTCGTCCCGAGCCGGGTGAACACCCGCACCAAGCTCACCCGCACCGTCGAGCTCAACATCCCGCTGCTGTCCAGCGCGATGGACACCGTCACCGAGGCGCGGATGGCGATCGCCATGGCCCGCCAGGGCGGCATCGGTGTGCTGCACCGCAACCTCTCCGTCGAGGACCAGGCGCTCCAGGTCGACCTGGTGAAGCGCTCCGAGTCCGGCATGATCACCAACCCGGTGACCGCCAGCCCGGACGACACCCTCCGCGAGGTCGACTCGCTCTGTGGCCGCTACCGCATCTCCGGCGTGCCGGTGGTCGACGGGCAGGGCGAGCTCGTCGGCATCGTCACCAACCGCGACATGCGCTTCGTCTCCGACCCGTCCACCCCGGTCCGCGAGATCATGACCCGCACCCCGCTGGTCACCGCCCCGGTCGGGGTGAGCAAGGACGAGGCGCTGGCGCTGCTCCGGCAGCACAAGGTGGAGAAGCTGCCGATCGTCGACGACTCGGGCAAGCTGCGTGGCCTGATCACGGTCAAGGACTTCACCAAGAGCGAGCAGTACCCGAACGCCACCAAGGACTCCGCCGGCCGGCTCCGGGTCGCCGCCGCGATCGGCGTGGGCGAGGACGCGTACAAGCGGGCCCGCACCCTGGTCGACGCGGGCGTCGACGTGCTGATCGTGGACACCGCGCACGGCCACCAGCGCGCCGTGCTGGAGATGGTCGCCCGGCTCAAGAAGGACGTCGCCATCGACATCGTCGGCGGCAACGTGGCCACGTACGCCGGTGCGAAGGCGCTGGTCGACGCGGGCGCGGACGGCGTCAAGGTGGGCGTCGGCCCCGGCGCCATCTGCACCACCCGGATCGTGGCCGGGGTGGGCGTACCGCAGATCACCGCGATCATGGAGGCCGCCCGGGCGGCCCGCCCGGCCGGCGTGCCGGTGATCGGCGACGGCGGCATCCAATACTCGGGCGACATCGCCAAGGCCCTGGTGGCCGGCGCCGACACGGTGATGCTCGGCGGCCTGCTGGCAGGCAGCGAGGAGAGCCCGGGCGAGCTGCTCTTCATCAACGGCAAGCAGTACAAGGCGTACCGGGGGATGGGCTCGCTCGGCGCGATGCAGTCCCGCGGCCAGGCCAAGTCGTACTCCAAGGACCGCTACTTCCAGCAGGACGTGACCAGCGACGAGAAGCTGGTCCCGGAGGGCGTCGAGGGCCAGGTGCCCTACCGGGGCCCGCTCGCCCAGGTCGCCCACCAGCTCGTCGGCGGGCTGCGGCTGGCGATGGGGTACGCCGGTGCCGAGAGCATCCCGGAGTTGCACGAGCGTGGCCAGCTCATCCGGATCACCGCGGCCGGGCTCAAGGAGAGCCACCCGCACGACATCCAGATGACGGTCGAGGCGCCCAACTACCACACCCGCTGACCATCACCCCCAACCACCTGGAGTCCCCATGCGTGACGTGGTCGAGATCGGGCTGGGCAAGACCGCGCAGCGCGGCTACCACCTGGACGAAATCGCCATCGTGCCGAGCCGCCGCACCCGGGACGTCGACGACGTCTCCACGGCCTGGCAGCTCGACGCCTACCAGTTCGGCATCCCCTGCGTCGGGCACCCGTCCGACGCGACCATGAGCCCCTCCTCGGCAGTGCAGCTCGGCCAGCTCGGCGGCCTGGGCGTGCTCAACGTCGAGGGCCTGTGGACCCGGTACGAGAACCCGACCAAGGTGCTGGAGGAGCTGGCCGGCCTGGACGAGGAGGCGCGGGCGACCAAGCGGCTCCAGGAGGTGTACGCCGAGCCGATCCGTCCGGACCTGATCGCCGAGCGGGTCCGCGAGCTGCGGGCCGGGGGCGGCACGGTGGCCGTCCGGGTGTCCCCGCAGCACACCCTCGCGCTCGCCCCGGTGATCCTGGACGCCGGCGTGGACATCCTGGTCATCCAGGGCACGATCGTCTCCGCCGAGCACGTCTCCACCACCGACGAGCCGCTGAACCTCAAGGAGTTCATCGCCGACCTCGACCTGCCGGTCATCGTCGGCGGCTGCACCGACTACAAGACCGCGCTGCACCTGATGCGTACCGGCGCGGCCGGCGTGATCGTCGGCATCGGCGGCGACGACTGGTCGACCACGGAGTCGGTGCTCGGCATCCGGGTGCCGATGGCCACCGCCATCGCCGACGCCGCCGCGGCCCGCCGGGACTACCTGGACGAGACCGGCGGCCGGTACGTGCACCTGATCGCCGACGGCGACATCCAGACCTCCGGCGACATCGCCAAGGCGCTCGGCTGCGGCGCGGACGCGGTGATGCTGGGCGAGCCGCTCTCCCGCTGCGCGGAGGCCCCGGCCGGCGGTGCCTGGTGGCACTCGGCGGCCAGCCACCCGTCGCTGCCGCGCGGTGCGTTCGAGGTGGCCGGCGAGCCGCTGGGCGCGATGGAGAAGCTGCTCTTCGGCCCGGCCGACGAGCCGGACGGCCAGCTCAACCTCTTCGGCGGCCTGCGCCGGGCGATGGCCAAGTGCGGCTACCGCGACCTCAAGGAGTTCCAGAAGGTCGGCCTGGTCCTCGACCGCTGACTCGACCGGCGACGGCGCGGGTGTGGATTCGGTCTCACCCGCGCCGTCGCGCGTCTAGGCTCGGCGGATGACACGGGGGCGGCGCTGGTCGGCGGCGGTGCTGGCGGTCGCGCTGCTGGCGGGCGGGTGCACCGACGAGGACGCAAACGCGCGGTTCAGACCAGGGGCGGCCGACCTCGGCGACCCGTACGTGCCGGGGGCCGGCAACGGCGGCTACGACGTCGCCCACTACGCGCTGCAGGTCCGCTACGACCCGGCCAGCGACCGGCTCACCGGCCAGGCCACCGTCACCGCCACCGCGACCGCCGGGCTGTCCCGGTTCCAGTTCGACCTCGCCGGCCTCACCGTCGACCGGGTACGCGTCGACGGCGCCCCGGCCACCCACCGGCGGGACGGCAACGAGCTGGTGGTCACCCCGGCGCACGGGCTGCCGGCCGGGAAGCGGTTCACCGTCGAGGTGGCGTACGGCGGGGTGCCGCAGCCGCTGCCCAGCGGCGAGCTGGGCGACGGCGGCTTCCACGCCACCGGCGACGGGGCGATCGCGCTCGGCCAGCCGGAGTCGGCGAGCACCTGGTTTCCGGTCAACGACCACCCCTCCGACAAGGCCACCTACGACCTCGAGGTGACCGTCCCGGACGGGCTCGCCGCGCTGAGCAACGGGGTGCCCAAGGGACAGTCCAGCAAGGACGGCTGGACCACCTGGCGCTGGTCCGAGGGGTCGCCGATGGCCAGCTACCTGACCACCCTGGTGATCGGGAACTACCGGGTGTCGACCGGCACGCACGCCGGGAAGCCGCTGGTCACCGCGGTCGCCGCCGGGTTGCCGGCGGACGGGCCGGCTGCCCGGGCGCTGGCCCGGACCGGCGAGGTCGCCGACTTCCTGGCCGGGCGGTTCGGGCCGTACCCGTTCGACGCGTACGGCGGCATCGCGGTTGCCGACGAGCGCATCCGGTACGCGCTGGAGACCCAGACCCGGCCGGTCTACGGGCCGGGCTTCTTCCGGGGCGGCCGGCCGAACACCGAGGTGGTGGCGCACGAGCTGGCCCACCAGTGGTTCGGCGACAGTGTCTCGCTGTCGCGGTGGAGCGACATCTGGCTCAACGAGGGCTTCGCCACGTACGCCGAGTGGCTCTGGAACGAGCACGACGGCGTCCGCACCGTGGCGCAGGCCGTCGCCGACCGGTACGCGGTGACCGACTGGACGAAACCGACGGTGGACCCGGGCCGGGCGGCGATGTTCGGCGACGCGGTCTACCAGCGCGGCGCGCTGGCCGTGCACGCGCTGCGCCGCGCGGTCGGCGACGAGACCTTCTTCCGCATGCTGCGCGGCTGGTTGGCCGAGCGGCGGAACGGCACCGCCACCACCGCCGACTTCATCGGCTACGCGGAGCGCGTCGCCGGCCGGTCGCTGCGCCCGCTCTTCGACGCCTGGCTGGTCGGTGCCACCGCGCCGGCCCTGCCGTGACGCGGGCGTGATCATCGATCGGTAGGCTGCCGCGGGCGGAGCGGCCCGGGCAGGCGAAGACGGGCCGAGGAGGGATCGAGGGCGATGACGCGGGCACGGCGGAGCGGACGACGACGCCTCGGGCTGCTGGCCTGCGGCACGCTGCTGCTCGCCGGCTGTGGCTCGGCCGACCCGGCCGCGACGCCGACCGTCGGGCCGCCCAGCGCGACGGCCGCGCGGACCTCCGGGCCGGGTGCGGCCGGGGCTGGCGACGCCTACTTCCCGAGCTACGGCAACGGCGGCTACGACGTCACCCACTACACCGTGCGGGTGCGCTACGACCCGGCCAAGGACCAGCTCACCGGCACCACCGAGGTGCGGGCCACCGCGACGGCGAACCTATCCGCGTTCAACCTGGACCTGGCCGGGCTGACCGTGCGGTCGGTGACCGTGGACGGGGCGCAGGCCGCCCACGCCCGCACCGACGACGAGCTGGTGGTCACCCCGGCCACCGGCCTGACCTCCGGCAACGGCTTCGTCGTCCAGATCAGGTACGACGGCGAGCCGGCCGCCCTGCCCAACGACGCGCTCGGCGAGGGCGGCTGGCTGCACACCGCCGACGGGGCGATCGCGCTCGGCCAGCCGGAGTCGGCGAGCACCTGGTTCCCGGTCAACGACCACCCCTCCGACAAGGCCACCTACGACTTCGAGATCACCGTGCCGAAGGGGCTCACCGCGGTCAGCAACGGTGTCCCGAAGGGACGGACCACCCGGGGCGACTGGACCACCTGGCGCTGGTCGGAGGGGTCGCCGATGGCCAGCTATCTGGCCACGGTGGCGATCGGGAAGTTCCGGGTGACCACCGGGGAGCACCGGGGACGGCCGGTGTACAGCGCGGTCACCACGAAGGTGGCCGAGGGCGCGCCGGACCGGTCGATCGCCCGGACCACCGAGGTCGCCGACTACCTGGAGAGCGTCTTCGGGCCGTACCCGTTCGACGCGTACGGCGGGGTGGTGGTCGCCGACGACCGGATCCGGTACGCGCTGGAGACGCAGAGCCGCCCGGTCTACTCGGCCAGCTTCTTCCGGCAGGGCGACAACACCGGGGTGGTCGCGCACGAGCTGGCCCACCAGTGGTTCGGCAACAGCGTGGCGCTGCAGAAGTGGCAGGACATCTGGCTCAACGAGGGCCTGGCCACGTACGCCGAATGGCTCTGGGCCGAGCACACCGGCCAGTCCACCGTCCAGCGCACCTTCGACCAGAAGTACGCGGGTGCCTCGGGGCAGGTCTGGCGCACGCCGCCGGGCAAGCCGGGGGTGGCGAACCTGTTCAGCCAGTCGGTGTACGAGCGGGGCGGCATGACCGTGCACGCGCTGCGGGTGGCCGTCGGCGACGCCGCCTTCTTCTCCATCCTGCGGACCTGGGCGGAGGAGAAGAAGAACGGCAACGCCACCACGCAGGACTTCGTGGCCCTGGCCGAGCGGATCTCGCACAAGAAGCTCGGCAAGCTCTTCGACGCCTGGCTCTACGACACCGAGCGGCCGGCCGCACCGAAGCGGCTGTGAGGAAGGGCCGCGGTCAACGCCGGCACCGCGGGCCGTTCCGGCCGACCGTGGTCAGGTCTTGATGCGTAGCGCCGGGTGCGCGGTCAGGAACGCGTCCGCGGTGCCGCCGCGCAGCGCCGCCAGGAACTGCCGGCCCACGGGCTGGAGCTGCTCGCCGCGGTAGGACCCACCCTTGCCCACCGCGTCGCCAGGAAGTCCGACCAGGACGAAACCGTCGGCGGGCAGCCCGCCCAGGGCGTACGCGAACTCCACCAGCCGGCGCCCGCCGCCGGCGTACACCAGGGTGTCGCCGAGGGCGGCGGCCACCTGGTCGACCCGCGCCGGGTCCCGGGCCAGCCCCTGGTCGAGGATCTTCCGGGCCAGCGCCCGGATGAGCTGCTGCTGGTGGCGCTGCCGGGTGTAGTCGCCGCCGGCGGTGTAGCGCTGCCGGGCGTAGTCCAGCGCCTGCCAGCCGGTCAGGTGGCGGTCGCCCTTCTCGTAGACCATCTGCGGGCCGGTGTAGGTGCTGCCGGCCCGGTCCCGGTAGCGCCCGTCGGGCCGGCGGTGGATCGAGGCGACCCGCTGGTCCACATAGAGGTCCACGCCGCCGAGGATGTCGACCAGCTTGTCGAATCCGCCGAAGTTGATCACCGCGCCCGCGTCGATGCGCAGGCCGGTGTACCGGCTGACCGTGGTGCGCAGCAGTTCGTACCCCTGGGCGGTGCTGGGGTGGGCCTTGTCGCCGGGAACCCGGCTGCCGTAGCTCATCGCGTGGGTCAGCTTGGTCCGGCCGCCCGGGTAGCCGGACTTCGGGAAGGCCGGGATGTCCACCACCAGGTCGCGGGGGAGGGAGAAGAGGTACGCCCGGTCCAGCCCGGCCGGCACGTGCAGGACCAGCACGGCGTCGCCGTGCGGTTCCCAGCCGGGCACGGTGACCCGGGTGTCCACCCCGACCAGCAGCAGGTTGAGCGGGCCGGTGAGGTCGGCGCCCGGCGGCGGGGTGGGGCTGGCCGGGGTCGGGCTCGGGGTGCCGGCGGACGCCGTGGGCGTGGCCGCGCCGGCGGCGGGGCCGGGCGAGGCGCCGGGGGACGGGCGGGAGACCAGCCGGGCGGCCACCACCGCCCCGGCGGCGACCAGCAGTACGGCCGTCAGCGCGGCCAACCCCAGTGGCCAGCGTCGTCTCGGTGTCGCGCCCGGCATGGTGGACCCCTTCCCCGATGTCCACTCGACGCGTCAGGGGGCGCCGCTGGTTGCATGGCCCGGCTCCCGGCCCGTCGAGCGCTCTGCATGATCTCCGAAAACTGGCCCTGGCGCGATGGCTACTCGTCGGTAATGATGCGTTCATGCGGTACGACGTGGTGGTCGTCGGGTCCGGATTCGGGGGCAGCGTCACCGCGCTCCGCCTGGCCGAGAAGGGCTATCACGTCGGCGTCCTGGAGGCCGGCCGGCGGTTCGCGGACGAGGAGTTCCCGGAGACCTCCTGGCGGGTCCGGCGCTTCCTGTGGGCGCCGAAGCTCGGCTGCTACGGCCTCCAGCGGATCGACCTGCTGCGCTCGGCCGACCGGCAGGCCGGTGGCGGGGTCCTGGTGCTCTCCGGAGCCGGGGTGGGTGGCGGCTCCCTGGTCTACGCGAACACCCTCTACGAACCCCTCGACGCGTTCTACGCCGACCCGCAGTGGCGGGACATCACCGACTGGCGGGACGAGCTGGCCCGGCATTACGACCAGGCGAAGCGGATGCTCGGCGCCACCACGTACCCGGTCCGCACCGGCGCGGACAAGGCGATGCGGGCGGTGGCCGAGCGGATGGGGGTGGGGCGCTCCTTCCACGCCACCCCGGTGGGCGTGCACCTCGGCCGGCCCGGCGAGCGGGTGCCCGACCCGTACTTCGGTGGGGCCGGGCCGGACCGGACGGGCTGCCGCCACTGCGGCGAATGCATGACCGGCTGCCGGCACGGCGCGAAGAACACGCTGGTCAAGAACTACCTGTGGCTCGCCGAGCGGCTCGGCGTCCAGGTCCATCCGCTGACCACGGTGACCGCGGTCCGGCCGGCCACCGGCGGCGGGTACGACGTCCACGCCGTGCGCACCGGCGCCTGGGTGCGCCGGCGCCGCCAGGTGATCCACGCCGACCAGGTGGTCTTCGCGGCGGGCGCGCTGGGCACCCAGCGGCTCTTGCACGAGATGCGGGCCACTGGTGCGCTCCCCGGGCTCTCACCCCGCCTCGGCGAGCTGACCCGGACCAACTCGGAGGCGATCCTGGGCGCCTCGGTCGCCCCACGGCAGGCCCGGCAGCGCGGGCTCGACTTCACCGAGGGGGTGGCGATCACCAGTTCGTTCCACCCGGACCCACAGACCCACATCGAGCCGGTCCGCTACGGCCGGGGCTCGAACGCGATGGGCCTGCTCCAGTCGCTGCTGGTCGACGGCGGCCCGCACCGGGTCCGGCGCTGGCTGGGCAGCATCGTCCGGCAGCCCCGGCTGGCGGCCCGGCTGCTCTCGGTGCGCGGCTGGTCCGAGCGGACCGTGATCGCCCTGGTCATGCAGTCGGTCGACAACTCGCTCACCACCCGGGTCCGGCGCGGGTGGTTCGGTCGGCGGCTGGTCTCCGGCCCCGGGCACGGGGCACCCAACCCGACCTGGATCCCGGCCGGCAACCAGGCGGTGCGGCTGCTCGCCGAGGAGATCGACGGCACGCCCGGCGGGGCGATCACCGAGCCGTTCAACATTCCGATGACCGCGCACATCCTCGGCGGGGCGGTGATCGGGGCCACCCCGGAGCGTGGGGTGATCGACCCGTACCACCGGGTCTACGGCCACCCTGGGCTGCACGTGGTGGACGGCGCGGCGGTGTCGGCGAACCTGGGGGTCAACCCGTCGCTGACCATCACCGCCCAGGCCGAGCGGGCCATGTCGTGCTGGCCGAACAAGGGCGAGGCGGACCCCCGGCCGCCGCTCGGGTCGGCGTACCGGCGGCTCGACCCGGTCGCCCCGCACCGGCCCGCCGTCCCCGGGCACGCCCCCGCCGCGCTGCGCTGAGGGGGTCGCCCGGAGGGCTGTCATCGACCTCACGGCGGGACGCGGCCGGGCCGCGCCCGGTCCGGCGGTGACTGTCGGTAGGCTTGCTGCACATGAGCACGCCTCGCCCCGTCCTCGTGGTGGACTTCGGAGCCCAGTACGCCCAGCTCATCGCGCGCCGCGTACGCGAGGCGAAGGTCTACTCGGAGATCGTCCCGCACTCCATGCCGGTCGCCGACATGCTGGCGAAGAACCCGGCCGCGATCATCCTGTCCGGCGGCCCGGCCAGCGTCTACGCGCCGGGCGCCCCCCAGGTCGACGCCGACATGTTCCAGTCCGGGGTCCCGGTCTTCGGCATCTGTTACGGCTTCCAGGCGATGGCCCAGGCGCTGGGCGGCACCGTCGCGCGGACCGGCAACCGGGAGTACGGCGGCACCCCGCTGCACGCCCGCCCGGAGGCCGGTGTGCTGCTCCGCGATCTCCCGGACGACCTGCCGGTCTGGATGAGCCACGGTGACTGCGTCACCGAGGCGCCGACCGGTTTCACGGTCACCGCCGAGTCCGCCGGCGCGCCGGTCGCCGCGTTCGAGGACCTGGTCGGCCGGCGGGCCGGCGTGCAGTTCCACCCGGAGGTCGGGCACACCGCCCACGGCCAGGAGATGCTCACCCGCTTCCTCTACGACATCGCCGGGATCGAGCCGACCTGGACGCCCGAGAACATCATCGACGACCAGGTGGCCCGGATCCGGGAGCAGGTTGGCGACAAGGAGGTCCTCTGCGCCCTGAGCGGTGGCGTCGACTCCGCGGTCGCCGCGGCGCTGGTGCACAAGGCCATCGGCGATCAGCTCACCTGCGTCTTCGTCGACCACGGCCTGCTCCGGGCCGGTGAGGCCGAGCAGGTGGAGAAGGACTACGTCGCGGCCACCGGCATCAAGCTCAAGGTGGTCGACGCCCGGGAGCGGTTCCTGGGCGCACTGGCCGGGGTGACCGACCCCGAGCAGAAGCGCAAGATCATCGGCCGCGAGTTCATCCGGGTCTTCGAGGCCGCCGCCCGGGAGATCGCCGCGCACGGCGACGTCGAGTTCCTGGTGCAGGGCACGCTCTACCCGGACGTGGTGGAGTCTGGCGGTGGCACCGGCACCGCCAACATCAAGAGCCACCACAACGTGGGCGGCCTGCCGGAGGATCTGAGGTTCGCGCTGGTCGAGCCGCTGCGCACGCTGTTCAAGGACGAGGTCCGGGCGCTCGGCCTGGAGCTGGGGCTGCCCGAGGCGATGGTGTGGCGGCACCCGTTCCCCGGCCCGGGCCTGGCCATCCGGATCATCGGCGCGGTCGACGAGGAGCGGCTTGCCCTGCTCCGCAAGGCCGACCTGATCGCCCGGCAGGAGCTGTCCGCCGCCGGGCTGGACCGGGGCGTCTGGCAGTTCCCGGTGGTGCTGCTGGCCGACGTGCGCAGCGTCGGTGTGCAGGGTGACGGGCGCACGTACGGGCATCCCGTGGTGCTGCGCCCGGTCTCCAGCGAGGACGCGATGACCGCGGACTGGTCCCGGCTGCCCTACGAGGTGATCGCCCGGATCTCCACCCGGATCACCAACGAGGTCGCCGAGGTGAACCGGGTGGTCCTGGACGTGACCAGCAAGCCGCCGGGCACCATCGAGTGGGAGTGATTCGGGCTCAGGCCGCCGGCGGCTGAGGAGCGGTCCCGGGCGCCGGCTCCGGCGTGGGTCCGGCCGGCGGGGTCGGCCCGGCCTGCGGCGCGGGCGGGGCGGGCGCGGTCTGCGGCGTCGTCCCCGCGTGGGTGGGGGCGGCGGTCGCCTGCGGGACCGGCGGCCAGCCCGGCGCGGTGCCCGCCGGGTGCGGCCAGGCGGGGGCGCTCGCCGGCTCCTCCGGCATCAGGAACCACATGATCGGGTACGCCAGCGCGGCGAGCCCGCCGGTGAGCAGGGTGGCGACGGCGAAGACCACCCGGACCAGGGTGGGATCGACGGCGAAGTAGCGGCCGAGGCCGCTCGCGACGCCGGCGACCATCCGGTCGGTGGTGGGACGACGGAGCTGCTTGTACGGGGCGTGAGGGGTGCTCTGGTAGGTCATGCGTCCACGGTCCCGCGCGGTGTGCCGGACGACCTCGGTGACCGCCCGGACTCCTACCCTGACCGATCCCTGAGGCGCCAGCAAAGAGTCAGGAATCTGACTCTTTTCGATGGACGTAACGGTAGCGGGGGAGAATTTTGTCCCGTGACCACCTCGCTGGAGCCGCTCCGCAGGATCGCGGCATACGCAGTTTGTGCTGATTCAGACGACCGAGTGTTGCTGGTCCGCGCATCGGACCGCTCCGGCACCCCCGGCACCTGGTCCCTGCCCGGCGGGGCGGTCGATCATGGTGAGGACCCCAACCACACGGTCGTCCGGGAGACCGCGGCCGAGACCGGGCTCTCGGTCGCCGTCGCCGGCCTCCGGGACGTGATCGCCGACATGCGGGCGCTGCCCGAGCGGGGCATCACCATCCACACCGACCGGCTGCTCTACACCGTCTCGGTGCGCGGCGGGACGCTGACCGCACGGGAGGGCCGGCCGACCGACCTGGCCCGCTGGTTCACCCTCGACGAGGCCAGGGAGCTGCCGCTGCGGTCGTTCACCGCGCGGGCCCTGGGCCTGCCCTCCGCCACCGGGGACATCGTCCCGGAGGAGGTCCCCGAGTTCCCCTCGTTCTACGCGGTCCCCGGGCCGGACGGGCTGCACCGGGCGCAGCGCTTCGCCGCGTACGCCGTGGTGACCGACCCGGAGGAGCGGGTGCTGCTCACCCGGGTCTCCGACGGGTACCCGGGCGCCGGCTGCTGGCACCTGCCCGGCGGCGGCACCGACTACGGGGAGCAGCCGGGCGCCGCGCTGATCCGCGAGCTCGTCGAGGAGACCGGGCAGACCGGCCGGCTGGTCGAGCTCCTCGGCGTCGCCAGCCACCGGGACGCGGCCTCGCTCGGCCCGGAGGGCTACCCGATCGACTGGCACGGCGTACGCGCCTTCTACCGGGTGGTCGTCGACCAACCGGCCCCGCCCACCGTGGCCGACATCGGCGGCTCCACCTGCGAGGCCCGCTGGTTCCGCCGCGAGGAGTTGGGTGCCCTCCCCACCGACCGCCTCACCGAGGTCACCGCCGAGGCCGTCCAGGCCGCCCAACTCATCTGATCGTCCCCCCCCCGCCGGCCCGTCAGCCCCCGGTGATCATGAGGTTGACGGTGCGGTACGTCCATCGCCAGGCCGCTAACCTCATGATCGACGCAGGTGGCGGCGACGGGAGTGGTGCGGGGTGGAGGAACGGCGGCGGATCGGGGCGTACGGGGTGTTGCGGGACGCCGACGGGCGGGTGCTGCTCGTGCGGGGGTCCGCGGCCTGTCCGTACCCCGGGGTGTGGCAGCTGCCCGGGGGTGGGCTGGAGCACGCCGAGCACCCCGCCGACGCGGTGTTGCGGGAGTTCGCCGAGGAGACCGGCCTGGCCGTCGACGTGACCGGGGTGCGGGCCGCGGTCGCAGACGTCGCCACCTTCCGGGACGCCGGTGTCACCGTGCACACCGACCGGCTGGTCTTCGACGTCGAGGCGCGGAGCGGGACGCTTCGCCCGGAGCCCTCCGGGGGCAGCGACGAGCTGGGCTGGTACACGTCCGCGGGGGCGGCGGCCCTGCCGCTCATGCCGTTCACCGCCGAGCTGCTCGGGCTGCCGGTCACGCCGCTGCCGTCGGAGTTACCCCGGGCCCTGCCGCTCGGGCAGGCCGCCCCGGCACCCGCCGACCGCCGGCAGCGCTTCGCCGCGTACGGGCTGGTCACCGACCCGGCCGGGCGGGTGCTGCTCACGATGATCGCCGACGGGTATCCGGGGGCCGGGAAGTGGCACCTGCCCGGCGGTGGCACCGACCACGGCGAGCAGCCGGCGGCCGGGCTGCTCCGCGAGCTGGTGGAGGAGGCCGGCCAGCTCGGCCGGGTGGTCGACCTGCTGGCGGTGGACAGCCTGCACAACCCCGCCGCGCTCGGCCCGGAGGGACGGCCGATGGACTGGCACAGCGTCCGGGTGATCTACCGGGTACGCGTCGACGCCCCGACCGAGGCGGTCGTCACAGAACTGGCCGGCGGGTCCACCGCGCGCGCCGCCTGGTTCGGTCCGGACCGGGTGGGCGGCCTGCGGATGACGGACGTGGCGGCCCGGGCAACCGGACATCGGCGCAGGTGACACCCGCTCGTCGGCTCGGGGTGGGCGGCCTCCGGTACAGTCGGGGGTACTTGGCGAACGAAAACGGGCGATGACGCCCGAGATGGGAAGATCTGAGCGATCCGCGCGGTTAAGGGAGTTATAAGTACCGCCGGCAGCTATCGCCAAGCCCCACTTGCCTGTGCAATGGTGTACTCCGCAAACGGGCTGCCGGACCAGAATGGGTCCGGCACGAGACAGCCGGACACCCGCCCCCACGGCGGTTCAGCCGATCCGGTGATGGAGGAAACGTGCCGAGAGCCCCATGGCGCCGGCGTCGTACGAGTGACAGTCCGCGCCCCGCAGGGCGTCGCTGGGCGGGCCGGTTGCGCCGCAGCAGCACGTTCGCCCGCCAGGTGCTGCTGGTCCGGGTGGGCCGCCGGGACGGCGCCGCCGCAAGCGCGGCCGACCTGGTCACCCCCGACCACCGCTGGACCGACCGCCAGCGCCGCCGCTACGGCCGGTTCGACCCGGAGGTCGAGGCGGTGCGGCCGGTAAGCCCCGCACTCGCCCCCGCCGCGCCGGTCGACGACTCGCCGGGGATGTCGATCCCGCTCCTGCCGGGTGACCGCACCACCGCCCGCCGTGCCAAGTTCGCCCTGGTCAACGCCTGCACGCTGAGCAGCCTGATGCTCGGCATGCTGGCGATCTTCCTGGCCATGCGGGGCGAGGTCCGGGTGGCGGCGCTCTGCCTGATCGCCTGCGTCGCGTTCGACGGCCTGGACGGCGCGCTGGCCCGCAAGCTCGGCGTGGCCAGCCCGTTCGGCGCCCAGATGGACTCGCTGGCCGACATGTGCTCGTTCGGCCTCGCCGCCCCGGTGGTCGTCTACGCCTCGCTGGCCGGCTCGGTCCCGGCCGCGGCCGCCGCGGTCGCCTGCGCCCTGGTCGCGGGGTGCGCCGCGATCCGGCTCGCCCGGTTCAACGTCTCGCCGAAGGACGGCCGGTTCTTCTGCGGCGTACCGACCACCATGGCGGCGGCCGTGCTGGCCCTGACCGTGGCGATCGGGGTGCCGGTCTCCGGCCTGGTGATGGTCGGCGGGGTGGCCCTGCTCGCCTTCGCCATGGTCTCCAGCTTCCCGTACGCGAAGCTCGCCCGGCTGGTGAAGCTGCCGCCGTGGCTCTGGCTGGCCCCGGTGATCGGCGCGCTGGTCGACATCCGGCTCACCTTCGGCCTCGTGGTGGTGGGCTACCTGGTCAGCGGTCCGGTGCTCTGGCTGCACCAGCGCCGCGCCGCCTGACCCGTACCGACGCGAAAAGGGGCGCCGCGACGAGCGGCGCCCCTTTTCTTCGTATCCGGGATCAGCGCCAGCGGGCGATCACGGTGGCGCCGCCGACCACCTTGTCGCCCGGGCCGACCAGCGGCTCGGCCGCGTCCGCCGGCAGGTAGACGTCGGTCCGCGAGCCGAACCGGATCAGGCCGAAGCGCTCGCCCTTCGCCAGCAGCGCGCCGACCGGTGCCCGCTGCACGATCCGCCGGGCGATCAGGCCGGTACGCTGCGCCACCACCACGGTGCCGTGCTCGGTGTCCAGCACCGTGTACGCGGCCACGTTGTGCTCGGCGTCCGGCTTCATCGCGTTGACGAACCCGCCGTCCGCGACGAAGTAGTCGATCACCTTGCCGGCCACCGGCGACCGGTTGACGTGCACGTCCAGCACGGACAGGAAGACCGCGACGCGCAGCCACTCGCCGTCACCGAATCGCTCGTCGTGCAGCCGCTGCACCGAGAGCACCTGGCCGTCCGCCGCGGCGACCACGGCCGACGGGTCCTCCGGAACGTCCCGCTCCGGGTCCCGGAAGAACGCGGCCACCGGGGCGGCGGCCAGCGCCGGCAGCAGCCAGAGCTTCGACTTCGGCCGGGCCACCCGGGCCAGCGCGGCCAGGCCGAGGCTGATACCGGCCGCCGCCACGCCGTTGGAGTCGATGTGCATGGTCCGGGTCAGCGGCACGCTCGACGGCCGGTACGCCGGCGACAGCTTGGCGGCCAGCGCGGCGGTCGCCGGGGTGAAGCGGAGGTGGTGCACGCGTACCGGCGGGGAGTTGCGCAGCACCAGGTCGACGCGGACCCCGTGCAGCACACCCTGCCGGTCGAGCTCGGCCCCGGCGCCCTCGGTACGGAAGACCGGCGCGGCCACGCTCAGCACCCCGCCCTCGGTCAGGTACTTCGACAGCCCGTCGACGGCCACCCGGGTCTCGTCGGCGCTGCCGGTGAACGGTTCGGCGGCGATGACCACCTCGGCGGCGTCCGCCTCGGCGAGGGTGTCGGCCACCCGTACCCGGTCGGCGACCCAGCGGCCCTGGGCCGTCACGTGCTCGCGGAGCGCGGCGGCGGAGAAGTCATCCGCCGGCACCACGGTGAGCCGGTCGCCGGGGAGCAGCGCCTCGATCGCCGCCGCCAGCACCGCGGACTCCGGGGTCGCGCCGACCAGCAGGCCGGCCTTCGGGTCGTTGCGCCGGGCGAGTTCGCTGACGAGGGTACGGGCGGCACGCTCGCCGATGCCGACCGCACCGAACGGACCGGGGGTGCGCACGGCGGGGGACTGGGTCATGTCGGACGGGCTCCTGACGAGGTAGCGACGGACGGCGGCGGGACCACCACGGTGACCTGGCCGGTCGGGACGGGCCCCGACGACCGGAGGCACCGGCCGCGGCCGGGACGGTCACGCGGTGGGCCGGCCGGCGGAGGCGAGATCTCCACCAGCCAGCATAGGCGGCAGCGTCGCCGCCCTGCACCGTCGTGGTCAGCTCGGCGGCCGCTCCGACCGGTCGGCCGTAGCCCCGTCGGCGCCCGGACCGGCCGAGGCACCGCGCCCGCCTGGCTGCTCCGGACCGTCCACCGCGGGCAGTTCGCGGGTCACCGGCGCGCTCTCGCCGGGACCTCCCCCGGCCGCCGGCTCGACGGCGGGCAGCTCGCGGGTGGCGAGGTCGCCGGGGTCGCCCGGGGGGGTGGTGGGCGACCAGTGCGGCTCGCCGCCGCCGGGCCGGTCCTCCCGCGCCTGGACCGGCCAGTCGGCCACCGCGTCGGTGGCCCACTCGTCGGCCTCGGGGGCGGTGGGCGCTCCGCCGGTCGGGGCGGTCTCCAGATAGGACGAGGCGGCCGTCGCTTCGGGTCGCTGGTGGACCGGTCCGCTGTCGGCGTGCCGCCCGGAGCGCAGCGCGCCGACCAGGCCGAGCAGCCCGATCAGGATGAGCCCGCCTGCCAGGAACCAGCCCACCGGGGGCAGGGTCAGCCCGAGGATCCGGGCGAGCAGCCACCAGACGGAAAGGCCGAGGAAGACCAGCCCGAAGGCGAACGACACGACGTCGGTGCGGTGGGCCTTCACCGGGTCACCTCCAGGTCTCCGGCGTTCACGTGGACGAGCAGGCGCAGGGTGCCCCCGCCGCGGCCGTCCGGCCCGAGGTCGGTGGTCTCCCACTGGCGGCCGTTGACCCCGCCGGTCTGCCGACCGAAGACGGTGGCGTTACCGGCGTTCACGTCGGCCACCGTGGTGACGTCCACGTTCGGCGGTACGACCACCGTCGCCTTGCCGAAGTTGACCTCCACGGTGACCTGGGTGTCCTTCTTGTCGAAGTCCACCGCCCGCAGGTCGAGCACCGCGTCGCCGAAGTTGTTCTCGTAGCGGTCCGCCAGGTCGCGGTAGCTGGGCGGGGCCCAGGTGACGTTGCCGTCGATGCCGCGGATCCGGTCGTAGGAGTCGGCGACGGTGGCGATGCCGAGCGCCGCCGCGGTCACCAGGCCGAGCGCGATCAGCCAGCGGGCCCGCCCGAACCAGGTGCCCACCAGCAGCCCGATCCCGATGGTGGCCAGCGCCGCGGCGAAGTAGCCGGCCGCACCGACGGTGAAGACGTCGAGCAGGTCGAGCACGGTCACCACGCCCAGCGCCAGGAAGATCAGTGAGAAGGTGACCGCGCCGAGCGCGGAGCGCTCCTTCGGCCGCTTCGGTGGCCGCGCCGGCTGTGCGGGGGCCGGCGGCGCCGGCGGGTACGCCTGGGCGTACGGGCCGTGCGGCGCGAACGGCGGCCGGTAGCCGCCCGGCGGCAGCGGCGCGCCCACCGGCGCCGGCACGGAGACCGGCTGCCCGAGCGGGGCACCCGTCGTCGGCGCGCCCGGCCAGGCCGGCTGCGCGGCGGTGCGCTCGGGGTCGGACCAGGCCGGGGCCTCCGGGGCGGACCCGGCGTCGGGAGCCGGCGGGGTGCCGCCGACCGGCTCGTCACCGGTCCGGGTGGGTGCGGCCGCCGGCCAGGCCGGCGACGCCGTGGTGGCCGCCCAGCCACCCGGGTTCGCCGGGGCGCTCGCCGGCCAGCCGGGCGCGCCGGTCGTCGGCGCCGCGGCCGGGCCGGCGGTGGCGGAGCCGGACCAGGCCGGGGCGGGCGTACCGGCCGGCGGGGTGGCGCCGGGCGCGGGCCAGGCCGGCGGGCCCGGTGGCGTGCCGGGCGCGGCGGTGGCCGGCTGCCGGCCCAGCGGGTTGCGCTGGTCCCGGTTGAGCAGCAGCGCACCGCCGATGAGGATCACCGCGCCGAGGAGGATCGCCCGGAACGCGTTGGTGACGACGTAGCCGAAGCCGACCGCGACCGCGATGCTGAGCACGATCACGGTGATCGGGGACATGCTCGACCGGCCCCGGCCGAGCATCGACTCGACCGGCGAGGCGGTGTCTCCCTCGCCGGGGATGATCAGCCACGCGGTGACGTAGACCAGGATGCCGATGCCGCCGAAGAAGCCCAGCACGGCGAGCAGCACCCGCCACAGCACCGGGTCGGTGTTGGTGGCCCGGCCGATGGCGGCGCAGACGCCGGCCAGGTAGCGGCCGTCCCGCGGGCGGACCAGCCCGTACCGGGAGGTGAAGCCGGCGGTGCCGGGCGGTGGGGCGTACCCCGGGGGTGGCGCGTCAGCGAACGGCGCGGAACCCGCGCCCGGCGGCGGGCCGGCGGATCCGGCCGGCGGCGGTGTCGGGGCATCGGCAGGGGTGGCCGCCGGCCCCGGCGGCGGGGGTGGCGGTGGCCCGTCCGATGGTGCCGCCCCGGGCCGGGGCGGACGGGCAGGGTCGTCGGTCATGCCTTCGATCCTGCTGCCCTGGTCGCCCGAGCGTCCTCCGGACCCGACCCTGACCCCACCCTGAGATCCTCGGCCCCCGAATGTCGGGGGCGTCCCCGTGGTCGGGGGCCGGCCAGCCGTGTGACGATCGGACCGGCACCGCCTCCGTCCCCGACCTGGGAGCCTCCGATCAGCACCACCACGACCCCGCCCCCACCGCGGCTCTACCGGGCCACCGAGCACCGGTTGGCCGCGGGGGTGGCCGCCGGCATCGCCGAGCACCTCGGCGTCTCCGTGCTCCGCGTCCGGATCGCCTTCATGGTGCTGCTCGGGCTGAACGGCCTCGGACTGCTCCTCTACGCCGCCTTCTGGGCGGTGGTGCCACCGCGCCCCGGCGACACCGCCGTCCCGCCCCGCCGCGACCTCGCCCAGCTCCTGCCGTTCGTGGCGATCGGGCTCGGCGTGCTGATGGTCCAGATGATGGCCTTCCACTCCGTCGGCGCGGCCGGCACCGCCGGCTGGCTGGTCGCGATCATCGCGGTGGGCGCCGGCGTGATCTGGCACCAGTCCGCCCCGGAGCGCCGCCGGCAGGGGGGCGGGTCGATGCCCGTGCCCTGGCTGGGCGCGGTGGTGGAGGAGAGCGACCGGCGGGCGTTCGTGCTCCGCTTCGTCGGCGGCGGGGTGCTCGTCGCGGTCGGCATCATCGGCGTGGCGGCGGTCTACTCGCCGGTGCAGAACTTCGACGCCGTGCTCAACGGCGTGATCTTCGCGCTGGTCGGGCTGGCCGGCGTGGGCGTGGTGGCCGGCCCGGTGCTCTGGCGTACCTGGAACCAGCTCCGCTCCGAGCGGGAGGGGCGCATCCGGGAGCAGGAACGGGCCGAGCTGGCCGCGATGGTGCACGACCAGGTGCTGCACACCCTGGCCCTCATCCAGCGCAACGCCAGCGACGTCAAGACCGTGCAGCGGCTGGCCCGGGGCCAGGAGCGGTCGTTGCGGAACTGGCTCTACAAGCCGACCGCCTCGCCGACCGAGCGCTTCGCCGCCGCCCTGGAGCAGGCCGCCGCCGAGGTGGAGGACACCTTCGCCATCACGGTCGAGGTCGTGGTGGTGGGCGACCGGGAGACCGACGAGCGGGTGGGCGCGCTGGTCGCCGCCACCCGGGAGGCGCTGGTCAACGCGGCCCGGCACGCCGAGGTACGCACGGTGTCGCTCTACGCCGAGGTGGAGCCGGACCAGGTCAGCGCCTTCGTCCGGGACCGGGGCAAGGGCTTCGACCCGGATACGGTGGAGGATCACCGGCACGGCGTCCGGGGTTCGATCATCGGGCGGATGAAGCGGCACGGGGGCCGGGCGGAGATCCGCTCCGCGCCCGGGGAAGGCACCGAGGTCCGGCTGATCCTGCCGATCAGCGGCTCGCACGGCACGACGGAAAGGGACAGGTGACCATGGCCGAGCACGAACCGGTCGAGGAGGCGCAGCCCCGCGACGGGCGGCTGCGGGTGTTCCTCGTCGACGACCACGCCATGTTCCGGGCTGGCGTACGCGCCGAGCTCGGCGCGCGCGTCGAGGTGGTGGGTGAGGCCAGCACGGTGGCCGAGGCGGTCAGCCGGATCGCCGCCACCCAGCCCGACGTGGTGCTGCTCGACGTGCACATGCCCGACGGTGGCGGCCGGGCGGTGCTGGACGCGATGCGGCGTACCCACCCGCAGGTGCGGTTCCTGGCGTTGAGTGTGTCCGATGCGGCGGAGGACGTGATCGGGCTGATCCGGGCGGGCGCCCGGGGCTACGTCACCAAGACCATTTCGCCGGAGGAGCTGACCGACGCGATCCGCCGGGTGGCCGACGGCGACGCCGTGTTCAGCCCGCGGCTGGCCGGGTTCGTGCTGGACGCGTTCGCGGCCCGGCCGGACGCGCCGGTCGCCGACCCGGAGCTGGACCAGCTCACCAACCGCGAACGTGAGGTGCTCCGGCTGCTGGCCCGGGGGTACGCGTACAAGGAGATCGCCCGGGAGCTGTACATCTCGATAAAGACGGTCGAGACGCACGTCTCCAACGTGCTGCGCAAGCTGCAGATGTCCAACCGGTACGAGCTGTCCCGCTGGGCGGCCGACCGCCGCCTGGTCTGAATCGCCCCGACCGGCCGGCCCCGGTGCCCTCGTGGCGCCGGGGCCGCGGGCTGTCCGGGCTGCCGGTGACCGGTTCAGATCACTCGGTGCGCAGCACGGTGAACGCCTCGGCCAGCCGGCCGGCGGGCAGTCCGGCGTCGCCGGCGATCCTGCCGAGCAGGTCGTGCACCCAGGCCACCACGTCCAGGTGCGCGGTCTGCGAGTGGTGCGCCCGCATCGCGGCGATCTTCCGGTCCACCCGGTCGGTGACGTCGACGGCGTGGTCCGGTGCCGGCCCGCCCGCGTACCAGATCTCCCGGACCACCCACGGCTCCAGGCCCGCGTCGATCAGCTCGGGAAAGGCGAAGCGGTTGCGGGCGTCGGGGTAGACGGCGCAGGTGGTGGCCTCGCCGACGGCCAGGTGGTCGGGGTGGCTCGGGCCGGTGAGGTGCTCCCAGCGGCGCAGCGGGGAGCTGGTCAGCACCCGGTCCGGGCGGAACCGGCGGATCCCGGCGGCGATGTCGCGGCGTAGCTCCGGGCTGGGGGAGAGGATGCCGTCGGGGTGGCCGTCGAGGAAGTCGACCCGGTGTACGCCGACGGCAGCGGCCGCCGCCCGCTGCTCCGCCTCACGTCGGGCGGGCAGTTCCGCGCGCGGGGTGTCGTCGAAGCCGCCGGAGTCCCCCCGGGTGACGATGAGGTACGCCACTTCGATACCCTCATCCACCCAGCCGGCGATGGTGGCCGCACAGCCGAAGTCGACATCATCCGGATGGGCAAAAACTGCCAGCGCCCGGCGTACGTCGGGAAGTACCGAAGCGGAGGCAGGAAGGCTCACAGTCGTCGAGACTACGCGTCGCCCTTCGACCGTTGTGGCCGGATTTTGCCTGTTCAGACCGGTACGGCACGTCGATTTCATGATCTTTTCTCAAGTATCGGCAACGTGGCGGCCAACTAACGTCTTGATAACGGCACCTTCACGGAAGCGGCCGGTGGGTGTCACAGTTGCAGCACCTCACCCCCGGGTGTGAGGCAACTCGTCGGGCCCGCCGACCACGTGACGCCGCCGCTGCGCGGCGGCATGTGGCCGTCGGCCCTGCGCGGTGTCCTCGGGGGGTGCGGTGCCCGGCGGATCGGTACCCCTGGGGTGTCCCGATTTCCTCTGCGGTAAGCCGGCGGCCTGTGGTTCGGGTCGGCGGTTGGTGTCACCCCCCAAGACGTGCGTGAAACCCACGACGGAACCAGGTTAGAAAGAGGAGGCCCCTCGGAATGAGAGTCTCGAAGCGGGCGAGCGGCGCGCTCGCGGTGGGCGCGGCTTTCGCGCTCGTCGCGTCCGGCTGCTCGAGCGGGAACGACAACGGTGGCGACGCCAGCGCCAGCAAGGACGGCGCCATCGTCATCGACGGCACCCAGCCGGAGAACCCCCTGGTTCCGGCGAACACCACCGAGACCGGCGGCGGCGCGATCATCGACTGGATGTGGACCGGTCTGGTCGAGTACCCCAACAACGGTGGGGCGCCGCAGAACGCGGTCGCCGAGTCGATCGAGACGAGCGACTCCAAGGTCTTCAAGATCAAGATCAAGCAGAACACCAAGTTCCACGACGGCACCACCGTCAAGGCCGAGAGCTTCGTCAAGGCCTGGAACTGGGCGGCGTACGCCCCGAACGGCGCGCAGAACGCCAGCTTCTTCGCCGACATCCAGGGCTACTCGGACCTGAACCCGGAGGACCCGGACGGCGACGGCCCGAAGAAGGCCCCGACCCCGACGGTCAAGGAGATGTCCGGCCTCAAGGTCGTCGACGACTGGAACTTCGAGGTCACGCTCTCCGCGCCGACCGCGGTGTTCCCGACCAAGCTGGGCTACAGCGCCTTCATGCCGCTGCCGGACGCCTTCTTCAACCAGAAGGCGGAGGAGTTCGGCAAGAAGCCGATCGGTAACGGCCCGGTCAAGTTCGTCTCGTGGCAGGACGACGTCGACATCAAGCTCACCCGCTTCGACGACTACAGCCTGAGCGACAAGATGAAGATCAAGGACGTCACCGTCAAGATCTACCAGGACGACACGGCGGCGTACGCCGACCTGGTCTCGGGTAACCTGGACTTCCAGCAGCAGGTCCCGGTCTCGTCGCTGGCCGGTGACAAGTGGAAGACCGACCTGGGCGACCGGGCCATCGCTTCCACCACCCCGTCGACGGGCATCATCGCCTTCCCGATCTACGACGCGCGGTTCAAGAACCCGAAGCTGCGCAAGGCGATCTCGCTGTCGATCAACCGGCAGGAGATCACCGACAAGATCTTCTTCGGTAACCGCAAGCCGGCCGACAGCTGGGCCAACCCGCTGACCCCGGGCGCCGAGCCGGGCAACTGCACCGCCTGCAAGTTCGACCCGACGCAGGCCAAGCAGCTCCTCACCGAGGCCGGTGGCTTCACCGGGCAGCTGAAGATGTACTACAACGCCGACGCCAGCCACAAGGAGTGGATGGAGGCCGTCGCCCAGCAGGTCAAGACCAACCTGGGTATCGACGCCGTCGCCGTCGGTGTGCCGACCTTCGCGGTCTTCCGGGCGAACATCAACGCCCACAAGATGGACGGCGCCTACCGGGCCGGTTGGCAGCAGGACTACCCGGACGTGGAGAACTGGATCAACCCGCTCTACGTGAAGGGTGGCTCCTCGAACGACGGTCTGTACAGCAACGACCAGGTGAACGCCCTCGCCAAGGAGGCCTCCGCGGCCCCCAGCCTCGAGGAGTCGCACAAGAAGTTCGCTGAGGCCGTCAAGCTCATCGACGAGGACGTCCCGTCCATGCCGATCTACTTCGGTGGCCAGCAGTCCGGCCACTCGGAGAAGATCAAGAAGATGGAGCTGACCAACGTCGGCGAGCTCGACATCACCTCGGTCGAGCTCTGATCCGAACGGTCTGACCCCGGGTCGGGCTCGCCTACCGGTGAGCCCGACCCGGGGCCGTTCCGCGAGGGGGTGTACAACAAACCCCTCGCACGTTGTCGCCACCCGTGTCGGCCGATCCGACGCGCCCCTTGT
This sequence comes from Micromonospora sp. NPDC047738, assembly GCF_040642675.1. Lineage (NCBI taxonomy): Bacteria > Bacillati > Actinomycetota > Actinomycetes > Micromonosporales > Micromonosporaceae > Micromonospora > Micromonospora sp. NPDC047738. The sequence goes on along the minus strand of NZ_JBEYSO010000008.1, from coordinate 26,140 downwards.
CTGGAGGACCACCCCATGGGCCGTTATCTCTTGAGACGGCTGCTGCAACTCGTGCCGGTGTTCATCGGCACGACATTCCTGATCTACTGGCTCGTCTGGTCGGTGCCCGGCGACCCGTTCGCCGGCAAGTGCGGCGACCGGGGCTGCCCGGAGAACTTCCGAGCGGTCATGACCGCGAAGTACCACCTCGACGACTCGATCTGGTTGCAGTACGCCAGCTACATGAAGAACCTGTTCCAGGGTGACTTCGGCATCACCTTCGGCGGCCGGGAAATCAGCGACATCATCCTGACGTCGTACCCCAACACGCTGAAGCTGGCGGTGGTGGCGCTGGCCATCGAGGCCGTCATCGGCCTCGGCGCGGGCGTGCTGACCGGTCTCCGGCGCAACGGGTTCCTGGACAACCTGGTCCTGGTCTCCACCCTCTTCCTGATCGCCCTGCCGGTCTTCGTCATCGGCTTCGTGCTCCAGTGGCTCCTGGGCGTCAACTGGCACATCGTCCACCCCACCGTCTCCAGCGAGATGCGGATCACCGAGTTGCTCCTGCCCGGCTTCGTCCTGGGCAGCGCCTCGACGGCGTACGTCGCCCGGGTGGCGCGCACCAGCATCGCCGAGAACCGGCGTGCCGACTACGTCCGTACCGCCATCGCCAAGGGCCTGCCCATGCGCCGGGTGGTCGGCGTGCACCTGCTGCGCAACTCGCTCATCCCGGTCGTCACCCTGCTCGGCACCGACCTCGGCGCGTTGATGGGTGGCGCCATCATCACGGAGGGCATCTTCGGCATCAACGGCATCGGCCGTCAGGTGCTGCGCGCCATCGTCACCAAGGAGAGCGCTACCGTTGTCGGCATCGTGGTGGTGCTGGTCGTCGTGTATCTGGTGATGAACCTGCTGGTGGACCTGCTCTACGCCGCCCTGGACCCGAGGATTCGCTATGAGTGACCCGAGCGCCGCATCGCTTGTCAGCACCCCCCGCCCCGAGCAGCCGTCCGAGGCCAGCGCCCCGGCCAACGCCGGGCTCCCGGAGAGCGCGCAGAAGCAGCAGAAGCCACGCGGTCTGCTCGGTGACGCCTGGATCGACCTGCGCCGCAAGCCGTTGTTCTGGATCTCCGCCACGCTCATCGTGATCTTCGTGCTGATGGCGGCCTTCCCGTCGCTGTTCACCTCCGGCGACGCGGTGAACGGCGCGCTGGCCCGCAGCCAGGTGAAGCCCTCGGCCGACGCCTGGTTCGGCTACGACGTGCAGGGCCGGGACGTCTTCGCCCGGACCATCTACGGCGCCCGCGCCTCGATCATGGTGGCGCTGCTCTCCGTGATCGGCACGCTGCTGATCGGCGGCACCATGGGCATCATCGCCGGCTACCGCGGCGGCTGGGTGGACGCGTTGCTCTCCCGGATCGCGGACATCTTCTTCGGCCTGCCGTTCGTGCTCGGCTCGATCGTCATCCTGACCACCTTCAACGGCTCGGGCTCGGACAACAACGAGTGGACGATCATGGGTCTGGTCATCATGTCGCTGACCGTGCTGAGCTGGCCGGTCGTGATGCGGCTGATGCGCTCCTCGGTGCTGGCCACCAAGGAGGCCGACTACATCGTCGCGGCCCGGGCGCTGGGCGCCGGCACCGGCCGGATCATCCTCAAGCACCTGCTGCCGAACTGCCTCGCCCCGCTGCTGGTGTACGGGACGATCATGGTCGGCTCTTTCATCGGCGCCGAGGCCACCCTGTCCTTCCTGGGCATCGGCCTGAAGACGCCCGTCGTGTCCTGGGGCATCATGATCAGCGAGGCGCAGAACTACATCCGGGTCTCGCCCTACCTGCTGTTCTTCCCCGCCGCGTTCCTCGTCACCGCCGTGCTGAGCTTCGTCATGCTCGGCGAGGCGGTCCGCGAGGCCCTCGACCCGAAGCTCCGATAGGGGATTCAGTTGTCCGACATTCTCGTGTCCGAGCAGTCCGCGCCGGGCGCCGACGGATCCGGCCGCCCCTCGGGCCGCCTGCTCGAGGTTGACGACCTGCGGGTCGAGTTCCGCACGCGGGACGGCGTCGCCAAGGTCATCAACGGGGTGACGTACCACGTCGACGCGGGGGAGACCCTCGCCGTGCTCGGCGAGTCCGGCTCCGGCAAGAGCGTCACCGCGCAGACCATCATGGGCATCCTCGACACTCCGCCCGGCTTCGTCACCGGTGGCCAGGTCCGTTTCCACGGCAAGGACATGCTCAAGATGTCCGCCGAGCAGCGGCGAAGGATCCGGGGCGAGGGCATTGCGATGATCTTCCAGGACTCGCTCTCCGCCCTCAACCCGGTTTTCACCGTCGGGTTCCAGATCGCCGAGCAGTTCCGCGTCCGGCGCGGCATGAGCCGCTCGGACGCCAAGAAGCGCGCGATCGAGATGCTCGACCAGGTGAAGATCCCGAACGCCAAGGGCCGGTTCAGCAACTACCCGCACCAGTTCTCCGGCGGCATGCGGCAGCGCGCCATGATCGCGATGTCGCTGGCGCTGGACCCGGAGGTGCTGATCGCCGACGAGCCGACCACCGCGCTGGACGTGACCGTGCAGGCCCAGATCATGGACCTGCTCGGCGAGCTCCAGCGGGAGCGGCAGATGGGCATGATCCTGATCACCCACGACCTCGGCGTGGTCGCCGACGTCGCGGACCGGATCGCGGTGATGTACGCCGGCCGGATCGTCGAGGAAGCCAACGTGTACGACCTGTACGCCAAGCCGGCGCACCCGTACACCCTCGGCCTGCTCAACTCGATCCCCCGGCTGGACGAGAAGGGGCAGGAGCTCCGCACCATCAAGGGCCTCCCGCCGAACCTGATGAACATCCCGTCGGGCTGCCCGTTCAACCCGCGCTGCCCCATGGCGCAGCCGGTGTGCCGGGAGAAGTTGCCCCCGCTGCTGCAGATCGGCAGCGGCCGGGCCAGCGCCTGCCACTTCGCCGAGGAGCTCGTGAACCGTGACTGAGAACATCATCGAGGTCCGTGACCTGGTCAAGCACTACCCCGTGACCCGGGGCATCGTGTTCAAGAAGACCATCGGTCAGGTCAAGGCGGTCGACGGCGTCTCCTTCGACCTGAAGGCCGGCGAGACCCTGGGCGTGGTGGGCGAGTCCGGCTGCGGCAAGTCGACGCTCGCCCGGGTCCTGATGAACCTGGAGCGGCCGACCAGCGGCCAGGTGCTCTACAAGGGGCAGGACATCTCCAAGCTGTCCGGTGGCGCACTGCGGCGCCTGCGCCGGCAGATCCAGCTGGTGATGCAGGACCCGTACACCTCGCTGAACCCGCGGATGACGGTCGGTGACCTGATCGGCGAGCCGTTCGAGATCCACCCCGAGGTGGCCCCGCGCGGCAGCCGCCGGACCAAGGTCAAGGAGCTGCTCGACCTGGTCGGCCTGAACCCGGAGCACATCAACCGGTACCCGCACCAGTTCTCCGGCGGTCAGCGGCAGCGCATCGGCATCGCCCGGGCGCTCGCCCTGCGGCCCGAGGTCATCGTCTGCGACGAGCCGGTGTCGGCCCTGGACGTGTCGATCCAGGCGCAGGTGATGAACCTGCTGGAGAAGCTCCAGGCCGAGTTCGGTCTGTCGTACGTCTTCATCGCCCACGACCTGTCGGTCGTGCGTCACCTCTCCGACCGGGTCGCCGTGATGTACCTGGGCAAGATGGTGGAGATCGGCACCGAGGACGAGATCTACGAGCGGCCGACCCACCCGTACACCCAGGCGCTGCTGTCGGCGGTGCCGGTGCCGGACCCGACGCTGCGGGACAACAAGGCGATCATCCGGCTCACCGGTGACGTCCCCTCGCCGATCAGCCCGCCCTCGGGCTGCCGGTTCCGCACCCGGTGCTGGAAGGCGCAGGACCTCTGCGCCCAGGAGGTGCCGCTGCTCCAGATCCGCCCCGGCTCGGATCACCCGAGCGCCTGCCACTTCGCCGAGCGGCGGGAGATCGTGCCCGCCCACGAGGTGGCCTGATCGATCCGGACCGCCTGCCGGCGTCAGCTCGACGCCGGCAGGCGGTTCGTGATGTCCGGCGACTCCAGCTCGGCTGGCGGCCATAATTCGGCCTCCGCGCCGCTGGGCGGCGCTTCGGACCGAATGAAGGCCGGTCTTTCGCCGCGCCACGACCTGAAGCCGCCGTCCGAGCTCCTCACAGCGGGCCACGGCCGGCGCGGAGCAGCAGCAGCGCGAGTTGGGTGCCGTCCGCGCCGAGCGCCTCCCGGAACCGCTCCAGGATCTCCCGCTCCCGGGACAGCACGAGGCGGGTGCCGCCGGAGGCCATCCGGGTGGCCCCGACCTCCTGCGACAGCGCGGCCCGCTCCTGCCAGAGGGCGATGATCGTGCGGTCGATCTCGTCGATCCGTTCGCGGATGGCCACGATCCGCTCGGCGGCCGCCGAGTCGTCGGTGCCGGTCCGCGCCGCAGCGGCCCCGGTCGGGTCGGTGTCGCCGGTCCGGTCGTGTCGCGCCGGGCTGCCGCTGGACTCCACCACGTCAGTCATCATCGTCGTACCCTTCGGGTCTCGGGCCCGGTGCCCGGATCCCGGGACGAAAAAGCCCCGGGCTCCAGGAGCCCGGGGCTTTCGCAGGTCTGTGATCAGGCGCGACCTACGGCTGCCGGACTCCCGGTGCCGTAGTAAAAGTAGAAGCGCTGACCGAACACGTCGTCGAGTATGCCGACCGGCGGGCCCGGCGCGCAAGGAAACCCGCCAACAGATGGGACGGGGCACTGGCGGCTTCGTCTCGTCCGGGCCGGCGTGGGCGGGAAGTGTCCGCCGGGCGGCATAGACTCGCCGTGCGATGCATCCTCTCTTCGACATTCCCGCGCCCCCGCCCGCGCCGGAGTCCCGCCCGGCCCCGTCGCGCCGGCCCGGGGCCGTCCGGCCGGACCCGCAGGCACTCCTCGACGGGTTGAACGGTCCCCAACGGGACGCGGTCACCCACGCCGGTTCCCCACTGCTGATCGTGGCCGGCGCCGGCTCCGGCAAGACCCGGGTGCTGACGAACCGGATCGCGTACCTGCTCGCCGCGCGGGACGTGCACCCGGGCGAGATCATCGCGATCACCTTCACCAACAAGGCCGCCGGCGAGATGAAGGAGCGGGTGGCCGCCCTGGTCGGCCCACGCGCCCGGTTGATGTGGGTGTCGACCTTCCACTCGGCCTGCGTCCGGATCCTGCGCGCCGAGCACGAGCACGCCGGGCTCAAGTCCACCTTCTCGATCTACGACGCGGACGACTCGCGCCGGTTGATGCAGCTCGTCGCCCGCGAGCTGGACCTGGACCCGAAGCGCTACCCGGCGCGCGGCCTGGCGGCCCAGGTCTCCAACCTGAAGAACGAGCTGGTCGACCCGGAGGCGTTCGCCGCCCGGGCCAAGGGGCCCAATGAGCGGGCCCTGGCCGAGGCTTACACGCTCTACCAGCGGCGGTTGCGCGAGGCGCACGCGCTGGACTTCGACGACCTGATCATGACCACGGTGCACCTGCTCCAGTCGCACCCGCACGTCGCGGAGAGCTACCGGCGCCGGTTCCGGCACGTGCTGGTGGACGAGTACCAGGACACCAACCACGCCCAGTACGTGCTGATCAAGGAGCTGGTCTCCGGCACCGAGGGGATCCCGCCGGCCGAGCTGTGCGTGGTGGGTGACGCCGACCAGTCGATCTACGCGTTCCGGGGCGCGACCATCCGCAACATCCTCGAGTTCGAGCGCGACTTCACCGACGCCCGGACGATCCTGCTGGAGCAGAACTACCGCTCCACCCAGACCATCCTCAACGCCGCCAACGCGGTGATCGACCGGAACACCTCCCGCAAGCCGAAGCGGCTGTGGAGCGACGCCGGCGCTGGCGAGCAGATCGTCGGCTACGTGGCCGACACCGAGCACGCCGAGGCCGACTGGGTGGCGCGGGAGATCGACCGGCTGGTCGACCAGGGTGACACCCGCCCCGGCGACGTGGCGGTCTTCTACCGCACCAACGCCATGTCCCGGGTTTTCGAGGAGGTGTTCATCCGGGTCGGCCTGCCGTACAAGGTGGTCGGTGGCGTGCGCTTCTACGAGCGCAAGGAGGTCCGCGACGCACTGGCCTACCTGCGCGCGGTGGTTAACGACGACGACACGGTCAGCCTGCGGCGGATCCTCAACACCCCGCGCCGGGGCATCGGCGAGCGGGCCGAGGCGTGCGTGGAGGCCCTGGCCAGCCGGGACCGGATCTCTTTCGGTGCGGCGCTGCGCCGGGCCAAGGACGCACCCGGGATCTCCACCCGGGCCGCCAACGGCATCGCCGAGTTCGTCGCGCTCCTCGACTCGGCGCGCGAGCTGGCCGCGACCGGCACCCCCGAGGACGTGCTGGAGGCCCTGCTGACCCGCTCGGGCTACCTCAGCGAGCTGGAGGAGAGCCTGGATCCGCAGGACGCCGGCCGGGTGGACAACCTTCAGGAGTTGGTCAGCGTCGCCCGCGAATACACCGAGCGGATCGAGGCGCTGGGCGAGGAGGAGGAGCGGGCCACGGTGGCCGGGTTCCTGGAGCAGGTGGCGCTGGTCGCCGACGCCGACCAGGTCCCCGCCGACGACCCCGAGCACCAGGGTGTGGTCACCCTGATGACGCTGCACACGGCGAAGGGCCTGGAATTCCCGGTCGTCTTCCTCAGCGGCCTGGAGGACGGCGTCTTCCCGCACCTGCGCTCGCTCGGCGACAACCGGGAGCTGGAGGAGGAGCGGCGACTGGCGTACGTGGGCATCACCCGGGCCCGGCAGCGCCTCTACCTGTCGCGGGCGGTCACCCGGTCGGCCTGGGGGGCACCGGCGTACAACCCGGCGTCGCGCTTCCTCGAGGAGCTGCCGCCGGAGCTGGTCCGCTGGGAGCGCCTCGAGGCCTCGTACACCTCGTGGGCCGGCGGTGGCGGCGGCGTCGGCGGCCGCGCGGACCGCGCGCCCGGCGGCCGGGGCGGCTTCACCGGGGGTACGCCGAAGGCGACCCAGCTCGCGAAGCGGCTCGGGGTGGATGCCAGCCGGCTGTCCACGGCCAGCGAGCTGCGGCAGGCGCCGAAGGTGTCGGTGGGGGACCGGGTCAACCACCAGCGCTACGGGCTGGGCCGGGTGCTGGCCGTCGAGGGGCACGGCCCGGGCGCCCGGGCGCAGATCGACTTCGGCGACCAGACCATGTGGCTGGTGCTCCGGCACGCCCCGATCGACAAGCTCTGACGGCGGGGCCCGGCCCGGCGGGTGCCGGACCGGGCCCCTCCTCGTGCCGTGGCCGTCAGCAGGCCACGTCGATGCCCCGGGCGCGCAGGAAAGGCGCCGGGTCGATCTGGTTCCACATGGCGCCCTGGTGCACCTCGAAGTGCAGGTGCGGGCCGGTGGCGTCGCCGGTGGCGCCCTCGTAGCCGATGACCTGGCCGGCGCTCACCTTGTCGCCGACGCTGACGATCAGCCGGCTCTGGTGCCCGTAGTGGGTCAGGTAGCCGTTGCGGTGGTCGATGAAGACCGAGTTGCCGTACCCGTCGCCGGCGTCGCCGGCCTTGACCACGGTGCCGGCCGCAGCCGCGTGGATCGGGGTGCCCGCGGGCATCGCGAAGTCGATCCCGGCGTGCAGGGTGCCCCACCGCGGCCCGTAGCAGGAGGTGACCGTGGCACCCTTCATCGGGATGACCCAGGCGGGCTTCGGCGGGACCGTCTTCTTCGGCTTCGGCTTGGCGGTGGCCGTCCTCGTCGGCGTGGGGCTGGCCGCAGTCGGGCTCGGCGAGGGGCTGGCCGGGGTGGCCGACGGGGTGACCGGGGCGGTCGACTCGCGGACGGAGCGGTCGGCGCGGGCGGCGTCCTCGGCGCGGGCCTGGGCGTCGAAGTCGACGGCGGCCGGTGCCGGGGTGCCATGGTCGGTGGTGGCGACGGAGACGCCGCCGAAGCCGAGGCCGACCAGGGCGACCGCGCCGAGGACCAGGTAGGTGGCACGGCGACCCGTGCTCGCGCGCCGCCGATGCCGGGCGGGGGCGTCCGGGGTTTTCTCGTTCTGGCTGGAGCTGGCTTCCTGCACGGGGACCTTCATCAGTCGAGGGGCACGTGACCTCGAAATACTGGTGTCGGCTCCGGTCGTGGCGGGTACTGGGTCCGGGAGGCCGGGTCGGACTGGTGATCGATCGTGTCCGGGTTCAGCCCGTTCCAGTGCGATTTGCTGGAAAAAAGGATCATGCGTGGTCGTGGCGCTGCTCACACTTCTCGCTGTGACCCAGCCAACTTCTGCGCCAACGAAAAAACCGCCCAGATCCTGCGATCCGGGCGGTCAATGCACGATGCGCAGCGTCAGGACGCGGCTGGCTCGGCGTAGATTGTCTCGATTTCCATCTGGATGTCCACTCCGCGCTTCATGAGCCACGGCACCGGGTCCTGCGGCTGGCCGTTGACATGGATCTCCAGGTGCAGGTGGGAGCCGTAGGAGTGGCCGGTGTTGCCGACCAGGCCGAGCTGGTCGCCGGCCTTGACCTGCTGGCCCTCCTTGACGCTGACCTCGGAGGAGTGACCGTAGATGGCTTCGCTGCCGTCCGGGTGCTGGACGATCACCGCGTAGCCGTAGCCGCCGAACCAGCCCGCCTTGGTGACCGTGCCGCTGTGGATCGCGGTGTACGGCGTGCCCTCCGGGGCGACCAGGTCGATGCCGGTGTGCAACTTGCCCCAGCGCACGCCGTAGGGCGCGTTGAAGTCGTATCCGTGCAGGGGCAGCAGCCAGGTGTCCTGCTCGGTCGCGGCCTTGCTCTGCCCGCGGTCGGCGCGGGTCGGCACGTCAGCACTGTCGGCGCGGCTCGCTACGTCCTCGCTGGTGATCGAGGCCCGCTTGAGCTCGTCGATGGCCGACGGGCTGACACTCTTGGCGTCCGGGAGGGCGTTCGCGCCGAGGGCGACGATGCCGGCTCCCACGAAAGCGGTCGTCACGACCGCGGCGTAGCGGCTCCGCGGGGGGGTGGGTACGCGGCGTCGACCGCGATATCTATCGGGCTCAGACGACAGGCGCTGGCGCACGCACACCCTCCGTTGTCGGGGATCCGATGCGACCTCCAGCCGTTCGATGAAGCTCCGTCGAACGTCCGGTGGCCGCGTCGTCACCCGTCCGTGGACCTGATGACAACCGTGGACACGTTAGCCAACAGCCACACTGGTCACAAGCCAAAGCGCCGAAATAGTGTTTCTTTCTGTCCCTTTACATCCGCTCTTGTCATGTCTCGTGCCGCCGGTTGGAGGGCCCGATCACTGTCCGTTCGTCGCGGACAGTGACCGTTCGGCGGAGGCGTCCGGCTTTGGGCGTACGGGGGCGCGCGGTAGTGGGCGCGGTGCTCCAGGTGACTGCCGCCCGGGTTCCGCACGTCGGATCCGCCTGATGCGGGCGCGGTCGTATGAGACAGGCCCCAACGCTGCCGGCCCGGGTTCCCGGCACCCGACCGGGCGGGTTACCGTTCGTTCAGGTGACAGTGCCGTAGCCGGTGAAAGGTGTGCCCTGATGAGCTCTCGTATCCGGGTCGTCGTCGCGAAGCCCGGCCTGGACGGCCACGACCGGGGCGCGAAGGTCGTCGCGCGTGCCCTGCGGGACGCCGGCATGGAGGTCATCTACACCGGGCTGCACCAGACCCCGGAGCAGATCGTGGAGACCGCCATCCAGGAGGACGCCGACGCGGTCGGCCTCTCCGTGCTCTCCGGCGCGCACATGACGCTCTTCAAGCGGGTGCTGGAGTTGCTCGCCGAGCGCGAAGCGGCCGACATCGTGGTCTTCGGCGGCGGCATCATCCCGGACGCCGACATCCCCGAGCTGGAGCGGCTCGGCGTCGCCAAGATCTTCACCCCCGGCGCCACCACCCAGTCGATCGTCGAGTGGGTCCGGGAGAACGTCGCCCAGCCGGTCGCCTGACCCGGGTCGCGCCCGGTCCTCGATCGACGTCCGCGCGAGCGGCGGTAAAGAAGAATGCCGGGCGGACGCGACCGGGGAACTCCGGACAGGGGGGAGGGGCCGGACGCACCCCTCACACGCCCGGCCCCTCTATGCACGATGCCCCGCCGCCACCCCTCGACCGACAGGGCATCGGCCGCTCCCGTCGCCGCGCTGTACCAGCGCTCCGACATCAGACTCAACGACGCCCCCACCGGGCGGTTACGCCTCTTCCGTAAATCCCCCGGATGGCTGACCCGCCCTCCGGAATGAGTCCGCCCGACCAGATCGCCGTCGTTGGTGGAGCGGCCCCGGTACGGCCTCCATGCGGTAGGGGAGAGGCCTGGGTCTACCGATCGCGGCGCGGACATCTCTTCGCTGGGCCGCCTGGGCGTACCGGGGAACGGTGGCTGTGCATTACGGCACACCGCGCACCCGCTCGGTTGCCCCCGGTTCCCATCTCGTTAGGCTGCGGCAAATGGCCTGTCTCATCTGATGACAGGCGTCAAACTTATTTTCCAACGCTGGTGGCGGCGCGAGGGCGCGCCGCGGAGACGGGACGGGACGCGCAATCGTGGACCTGTACGAGTACCAGGGGCGGGACCTGTTCGAGCGGCACGGCTTGCCCGTGCTCGCCGGCGGCGTCGCCACTACCCCGGAGGAGGCCCGCGCGATCGCCGAACGCCTCGGCGGCCGGGTGGTCGTCAAGGCGCAGGTGAAGGTCGGCGGCCGCGGCAAGGCCGGCGGGGTCAAGCTGGCCGAGGGCGCGGAGGAGACGGTGGCCCGGGCCACCGACATCCTCGGCATGGACATCAAGGGTCACACGGTCCACAAGGTCATGATCACGGTGACCGCGGACGTGGCCGAGGAGTACTACTTCTCCTACCTGCTCGACCGGGCGAACCGTACCTTCCTCTGCATCGCCAGCGTGGCCGGCGGCATGGACATCGAGCAGGTCGCGGCCGAGACCCCGGAGAAGGTGGTCAAGGCTCCGATCGACGCCAACGTCGGCGTGGACGAGGCGAAGGCACGCGAGATCGTCACCGCAGCCGGCTTCCCCGCCGAGGTGGCCGACCAGGTCGTCGAGGTCGCGGTGAAGCTGTGGCAGGCGTTCGTCGCCGAGGACGCCACGCTGGTCGAGGTGAACCCGCTGGCCAAGACCAAGGACGGCAAGCTGCTGCTGCTGGACGCCAAGATCAGCCTGGACGAGAACGCCGCGTTCCGGCACCCGGATCACGAGGCCCTGGTCGACCAGGCCGCGGTGGACCCGCTGGAGCAGGCCGCCAAGGAGAAGGACCTCAACTACGTCAAGCTCGACGGCGAGGTCGGCATCATCGGTAACGGCGCGGGCCTGGTCATGTCCACCCTCGACGTGGTGGCGTACGCGGGCGAGCGGCACGGCGGCGTCAAGCCGGCCAACTTCCTCGACATCGGCGGTGGCGCGAGCGCCGCGGTGATGGCGAACGGCCTGGAGATCGTGCTCTCCGACCCCTCGGTCAAGAGCGTCTTTGTCAACGTCTTCGGCGGTATCACCGCCTGCGACGCGGTCGCCAACGGCATCGTGCAGGCGCTGGCGCTGCTCGAGCAGCGCGGCGAGCAGGTCACCAAGCCGCTCGTCGTCCGCCTCGACGGCAACAACGCGGAGGCCGGCCGGGCGATCCTCGACGGCGCGAACAACCCGCTGATCGAGCGGGTCGACACCATGGACGGCGCGGCCGAGCGGGCCGCCGAGCTGGCGGCTGCGGGGGTCTGATCATGGCTATCTGGCTGACCAAGGACTCGAAGGTCATCGTGCAGGGGATGACCGGTTCCGAGGGTTCCAAGCACACCCGGCGGATGCTCGCCGCCGGCACCAACGTGGTCGGTGGCGTCAACCCGCGCAAGGCGGGCCAGACCGTCGACTTCGACGGCACCGAGCTGCCGGTGTTCGCCACCGTCGCCGACGCCATGAAGGAGACCGGGGCGGACGTCACGGTCATCTTCGTGCCGCCGCAGTTCACCAAGGCCGCGGCCATCGAGGCGATCGACGCCGGCATCGAGCTGGCCGTGGTGATCACCGAGGGTGTGCCGGTGCACGACACCGCCGCGCTCTGGGCGTACAACGTGGCGAAGGGCGAGCGGACCCGGATCATCGGCCCGAACTGCCCGGGCATCGCCTCGCCGGGCGCCTCCAACGCCGGCATCATCCCGGCCGACATCACCGGCAGCGGCCGGATCGGCCTGGTCAGCAAGAGCGGCACGCTGACCTACCAGATGATGTACGAGCTGCGCGACATCGGCTTCTCGACCTGCGTCGGCATCGGCGGTGACCCGATCATCGGCACCACCCACATCGACGCGCTGGCCGCGTTCGAGGCGGACCCGGAGACCGACGCCATCGTGATGATCGGTGAGATCGGCGGTGACGCCGAGGAGCGGGCGGCCGAGTTCATCAAGGCCAACGTCACCAAGCCGGTGGTCGGCTACATCGCCGGCTTCACCGCCCCGCCCGGCAAGACCATGGGCCACGCCGGCGCGATCATCTCCGGCTCGGCGGGCACCGCCGACGCGAAGAAGGCGGCGCTGGAGGCGGTCGGCGTGAAGGTCGGCAAGACGCCGACCGAGACCGCCAAGCTGATGCGGGAGATCATGTCCGGCCGCTGAGCTGCCGGGTCACGTACCGCGGGGGTCGACCGGGTCCGGTCGGCCCCCGCGGGCTTGTTGCGCGGCGCTTGGGCGGGCGAGTCCGGTGCGGCCGGCCCGGCGGGTCAGCGGTACCAGTAGGGGTAGTGGGCGCCCCGAGCCCGGACGATCGCGCTGGCGATGAGGTTGATGACGCCCAGCGCGACGGCCAGCCAGCCGAGCAGTTGCGAACGCCCGAAACGCCGCGCGTCCCGGATCGACAGGTAGCCGAAGACGATGCCCAGGATGCCGCAACAGAGCACGCCGAGGACGATCCCCAGGACGCCCCAGAGAATGGTGCGGTCCCGGCCGGGGGCCGGCGGTGGTGGTGGCGGCGGGTATGGAGCGTTCACGGCTTCCTCCGGACGGACGGGCCGGCGACGAACGGTCACGTCCTGGGCCGAGGCTAACCGGATCGGGGGCAGAGAGCCGGTGGATCAGGGAACTCGCCGCTCTGCCGGAGCGGTATCGGACTGCCGCCGCCCGCGTGACATGCCAGAGTAGAACGCGATGCCACCCGTCACCCCTGACCAGCCACGCCGTCCCGCCGCCGGTGCCCGGCCGACCGGCCGCGCCCGACCGGCGCCGCGGGTGCCCGCGCCCCGGTCCGGGGAGGGCTCGCGCGGCCGGGCCCCGCTGCCCGTCGCCGCCGGGGTGGCGGCCGGGTGGGCGGCCGTGACGTCCTGGCTGCCGGTCACCCTGGTGCTCGGCCTGGCCCAGCTCAGCGCGGACGCCGGCTCGCTGCCCGGTGCGCTGCGTGTCGGCGCCGCCGGCTGGCTGCTCGGCCACGGGGTGCCGCTGGGGACCTCCGCCGGGCCGCTCGGCCTGGCGCCGCTCGCCCTCACCGTGCTCGCCGTCTGGCGGCTCACCCGGGCCGGCGTGCACGTGAGCCGGGCCATCGGCGCGCGCGGCGGTCGCTCGCCCCGGCAGGCGCTCACCGCCGGGGTCGCCGTCGGCGTCGGGTACGCGCTGCTCGGCGCCGTCGCCGCGATCGCGGTCAGTGCCGGTGGCCCGCAGGTGTCCCCGGTCCGGGCCGCGGTGACCTTCTGGATCTTCGGTACGGTGTGCGCACTGGTCGGCGCGGCGCGCACCACGGCCGTTTCGGTGCTGCTGGCCCGGCGCTCCCCGCCGCCGCTGCGGGACGGGGTGCGGACCGGGCTGGTCGCCGGGCTGCTGCTGCTCGCGGCGGGTGCCGGGGCGGCCGGCCTGTCGGTGGCCACCGGGGGCGGCGACGCGGCCGACATGATCGGCGCGTACCGGACCGGGGTGGCCGGTCAGGCGGGGATCACCCTGGTCAGCCTCGCGTACGCCCCGAACGCCACCGTCTGGTCGGCCAGTTATCTGCTCGGCCCCGGGTTCGCCGTCGGCAGCGGCACCGCCGTCCAGGTCAGAGAGGTCTCGCTCGGCGCGCTGCCGGCCGTACCGCTGCTGGCCGGGCTGCCGCGCGGCCCGATGGACGGGGCCGGCGCGGGACTGCTCGCGGTGCCGGTGCTGGCCGGGATGGCGGCCGGCTGGCTGCTGGCCCGGCGGCTGTTGCGGGCCGCGACCGACGGGCGGGCGACGGTGGGCTGGCCCGCGCTGCTCGTCCCGGCGGCGCTCGCCGGCCCGGTCGCCGGGGCGCTGCTCGGCCTGGCCGCCGCGCTCTCCGGCGGTCCGCTCGGCGGCGGCCGGCTCGCCGAGATCGGCCCGGTCTGGTGGCAGGTGGCCGGGGTGGCGACCCTGGTGGTCGCCGCCGGCGCGCTGCTCGGCGCCGCCGCCACCAAGACCCTCGCCCGCACCACCACCCCCACCCCCTCCCGCGCCACTCCCACCCGCCCCGCCGCCCCGCGCCCACCCGCCCCGCCGCGTTGATCAAGAAGTTTGCGTCGGGACGACCGCCGAGCCGGACGCAAACTTCTTGATCGACCCGGTGGGGTGTGGGCTGGGCAAGGAGCTGGGAAAGGAGAAGGGGGCGGCCGGCGGTGCCGGACGCCCCCTTCTGTTGGGGTCAGGAGCCGAGGTTGCTCAGGTTGATCGCGGCGCCCGCGATGGCGTTGATGATGCCGATGACCACGCCGATTCCGCCGCAGATGAGGCCGGCCTTGGCCTGGCCCGCGTTGGTCGCCAGGCCCTGCTGGGCCTTCTTCTGGCCCATCACGCCGAGCACCACGCCGGCGATGCCGGCCGGAATGCCGAGCAGCGGGCAGCAGAGGCCCAGCACGATCGAGGCGATACCGGCGATCATGCCGATCAGGCCGAGGTTGTTGTTCTGCCCCTGCCCCTGCGGCTGCGGGTAGCCCGCGGCCGGGTACGTCGGCGCGGCGCCGTACGGCTGCTGCTGCGCGTACGGGTCCTGGTAGGGCTGCCCGGAGGTCGGCTGGCCGTACGGCTGGCCCGAGGTGGGCTGCTGCCCGTACTGCGGTGCCTGCGGCGGCTGGGCGTACGGGTCGGGCTGCTGGCCGTATGGCTGGCCGGAGGTGGGCTGCTGCCCGTACTGCGGCGCCTGCGGCGGCTGGGCGTACGGGTCGGGCTGCTGGCCGTATGGCTGGCCGGAGGTGGGCTGCTGCCCGGTAC